>NZ_JANXWD010000110.1 GCF_025351295.1 Phenylobacterium sp. | reverse complement strand
CAATTAAGTAAACTGTTGTCTAATTGATTTCATGGTGTGGTGTGGTTCTTGGCGTGTCTGACCGTGGTCTATGGTTGTCTTCGGGGTCATGGCCTGGCTGGGGAGCCTTGGGTGGCCATGCCGCAGGATCGCGGTCAGGCGAGGATGGGGCGGGACGTCCTGATGTCACCGACGGGCTCTGTGGCCGCAACAGTGTAAGCGGGATCGTCCCTTTCGTGGCCTTCGGTCTTGAAGTCCGCGGAGCCGGATCAGGCCCAGCGGAAGTCGGTTTCCGAGAGCCACAAACGGTGAAGCAGGATGGCCAGCTTGCGGGCGACGGCGACGCGGGCGCGCTTTGGGCCCTTGGTCTCGGCGAGCCGCAGGCCCCAGTCCCTGAGCGCGCAGGGCCGCTTGACCCGGGCGAGCAGCACGTTGGCCGCTTCGTAGAGGGCGGAGCGCAGCATGCGATCGCCGGCCTTGGAGATGCGGCCCTTGTGGTCGCGCTCCCCGGACTGATTGCGCCGCGGCGCCAGGCCCGCGAAGGCGCCGGCGTCCTCGCCGCGAGCGAAGCGGCCAGGGTCCTCGATACTGCTCTTGAAGACCAGGGCGGTGATCGGCCCCACGCCCGGCGCGGTCATCAGGCGCGCCGTCACCGGATCGGCCTGCGCCTGGATCGCCAGGGCCTTTGACGCCTTGGCGATCTGGGCTTCCAGCGCCTCGAGACTCTCGGTCAGCGGCGCCAGGATCGGCTCGAGCTCCGGCCTGAGCGCGAACAGGGCCGCCAGCCGCTCGCGGCGCTTGCCAGGCGTGGTCACCTTGCCCAGCCGCAGACCGAACAGTTTCAGCAAGCCGCGCAGCTGGCCCGCCATGGCCAGGCGCGCGGCGACCAACTGCTCGCGGATCTTCAGCCGCGCCCGGTCCATGTGGGTCGCCTCGGCCTTGATCCGCACCGCCTTGAACCAGCCGGTCCGCGCCATCTGCGCCAGGCCCTCGGCGTCATGCGGATCGCTCTTGTTGACCCGCGCCGACAGCACCCCCTTGGCATGGCGCGCGCAGACGCAGGTCACCGGAACACCCCGCTCGACCAGCCCATGATAGAGAAACGCCGACAGCGGCCCGGTCTCAAGCACCACCCGCACCCGCCCCGGCGCGCGCCGCTCCAGCGTCCGGGCGATCACCTCCGGATCGGTCGCGCACGCCCCGCTCCAGATCTCGTCCCCCCTACCGTCCACAACGCACAGATGCGTGGACTTGTCCGATACATCCAGCCCGACATAGACTTCAACCATGGCCCATCCTCCTTCGTGAAGCGCTGCGATCACCTCGCTCCAACTTCGTATTCCAAGGCTTGGATGGGCCTACCTCAATTACCCGATGTCACCGCAATCCAACTGACTTGATGACACGGGTGGGGTAGGGCGTGGGGCGGCGGCGCGCACGCCGAGCGCGCCTACTCGTCGTCGATGGGCGGGGAGTAGCCGTGGTCGGCGCGTTGGTAGTGGACGACGTCGTTCGCACAGTCGATCGTGACCAGGAATTCGCGCAGGAAGTTCCGGCCGAGCAGGATGTGGTTGGACTCTCCGCCCTCCGTCATGGCGGTCATCTCGATCTCGTCACGGTAGCCGATCGCCGGGATTTCGAGGACGCCCATATAGGAAATGGCGGCGCGTTGCTCGCCGCTGGCGAGGATCGCGATGGTGTTCCGGATCGGGCGCAAGCCGAGGCGTTTGGCGATGCCGCGCGGGACAAGCACCGTGTCCGCGCCCGTGTCGATCACGCCCATGACGTCCGCGAAGATCGTTGTCTCGCTGGAAGCGGTGACAGGTCGAAGTCTGGCTTCGACATCCAGTGCGGTAACGCGGATTTCAGCGCTGCCCCCGTGAGGCAATCTAGGTCCTCATCAGGACGTAGGGCACGTGGACGGGTGCACTGTCGACCTGCCGGAGCAGAGCGGGTCTATCCGCGAAGTTCTTCGCCACGAATTTCGCGGCATCGCGGAATTGGGTGAAGTGGCCGCGCAGTTCGCCGCCTGACACGACAACCCAAGCATCCGGTCCGTATTGCCGCTTCAGGTCATCATGCAGAGCCTCGAAGGCCCTGCCTTCAACCTCAAGATCCTCATTTGGCACGAATCGCCTCCTGCCCATGGAGCCACCATCGCCGCGTTCGGGGCTCCTAATACGCGCCCATTCCGAAGGTGCGCCCGAATCAATCCGCAAGGCAAATCGCGCTGTACGGCGAACGACGCCAGGCGTGCTGCGCGCCTCGCCCGTCTTTGAAGTGACCCGATTGGCTGGCTTCGTCGACGCCTTGCGCGACTTGAACGTGACCCTGATCGCAACGCCGTAGAACTCCTCTCATCGAGGGTCGGCTTTCGGCAGCCTTTCATTTGGCCAAAATCGACCCTTCGCTGACATTCGAAATGCCGCATTTAGGCGGGGATCAATTCCTCGCCTTTGCGTAGCAATTCGTGCGCGGCGTGAGCGGCGCAAATGCCACGCCCCCGGCACGAAATGAGAAAAATCGCTGCCAGCCCGCAATTCAAACGCTGCTCGATAGAAGCGGTGTAATGTACCAAATCCCAGATGCCCCCCTCGGATGGCTATTCAACGTGTTGGCCTCGTCGAATAAGTCTCCGCTCGCCTTCCACCATACCCTCGCAGCAAGCCTATTCAGCCTGCGAGGCCAGCGCCCACAAAACCAAGACCGCGCATTCATCGCTTGGTTCGGCTCCCACGGCGCCCAGCCACCAATGCTGGTGGCGGGCGTGCTGGACAGCATGGGGGGCATGGAGCAGGGCGACCTCGCCGCTAGCGTCGCTTTGGCTCACTTCATCGTGGCCCTCATGGAAGACCGGCGCGATGTTGATGCAGCGCTAGAGGCCGCAATGTTGCGCGCCAACGCGGAGGTCTTCGGACTGCTCGACGGTGATGGCGGAACGACCCTGACCGCGCTCGCCATGACCGACACTCGCTACGTCGGCGTCCATGTCGGAGATAGCCGCCTCTACGAGATGAAGGCCCAGATCGCTCAGGTCACCGCAGACGACACTGTCGCTGGCTTACTGGAAATCGACCCCACGGCTCTTGGCGACGGTGGCCTATTACAGTTCGTCGGGATCGGGCCGTCGATGATTTATCAGACCTACGATCTCAGCGACGCTCCGCCAAAGCGCGCGATGCTGACTAGCGATGGCCTGCACAATCTCGGCCCTAGGGTCCTAAAGCGGTTAGGTCGCGTGCATGAATGGGATCGAGAAAGCCTCCAGTTCCGGCAGTCGTTTTGGGACCTGTCCGATAACGCCTCTGCGGTGTTCGTCCGACGAGATTACGCGCGAATTGAGCTTGGCCGGTTACCGCCCAACGAACTGCGTTTGATCTGCGGCTCCAAAGAGGCGAGCTTCACCATTCAGAGTAAGGGGCACTGATGGAATATCGGCATCACGTTAGCGAGGTTTTCGTACGCGCGTTGAACGCGCTCCATGAGCACGTAGACGGCGGCTGGTGGCGGTCCCTATTGGGCGACCCGGACATCTTCATTGCTTTCCGCGACGGCGCCCTGAACGCCTACTATCGAGGATGCAGCCTCGCCCAGCTTCGCCTAGTCGGCACCGAAGTCCGGGCGTTCACCCACTACAAGTACCTCCTGAAGCCTGCCCTCAAATCGCCGATGGTTGAAGCTCGGCAAGGCGTCTTTCAATTCCCGGCGAATTGGGGGGAGGACCCCGCGACTGTTTTCACCTCATCGCTGGCGGACCTCAGCGCCATCAAACGAGCGGCCAAGCCATATGCGGGCGGTGAGAAGAAGTTCGTTGGGGAGGTGATCCGGCGAAATAACACCGTCTTTGATGTCGAGATCGCTCTCACCCGAGAAGCGGAGGGCGAGGTCCCAGAGGGCGAGAGCGGTAAGTCCGCAGATCGCATTGATATCGCCTCGTTGAAAGAAAGCGAGGCTGGCGTTGAGCTTGTTTTCTACGAGGCCAAGCTCTTCCAAAACGGGGAACTGCGCGCGAGCGGCGACGCGGACGCCCGAGTGATTGGCCAAATCGGAAGGTATGTGAACCTTCTTGGAAAGTATCAGGCCGAGATACGGACTTCGTGCCTGCGGGCCGCGCAAAACGTAGTGGACCTCGAAGGGCTCTCAGATTCCCGAAAAGCCCAAGCAAAAGCGCTTCTTGGTCGCGCTGACAGTTTCACGATCAGCACAAATCCGTTCCTCATCGTCGGGGACTTTGACGCTGACCAAAGGGATGGCGACGTCTGGAAAAAACACCACCAGAAGCTGGTGGATGCACTTGAGGGACGCCTGATCGTGGCAGGCAATGCGTCGAGCGTTCGTTTGTGAGCGACCTTCGCCTCACCGTCCATCGCTCCACGCAGGAGATCGGCGGCAACTGTATCGAGATTGCCACGGAAGAAGGCCGGGTGATCCTCGACATTGGCCGTCCGTTGGACGCGCCGAAGGAGGCTACCGGACTCCTGCCAGAAACGCTGGACCTTAAGCGTCCTATGGACGGGATTTTGGTCTCCCACCCGCACCAGGATCACTATGGCCTCTTGCCCGAAGCCCCCGCCGACTGGCCCGTCTACTGTGGCGAACCCACGGCGAGGCTGATCGAACTTACCTCCGGCATCTTCGGTAAGCCCATTCAGCGTGACTTCCGGCACTGGAAGAGCGGACAGGACATTCAGGTGGGGCCGTTCCGCGTGCGGCCTTACTTGACCGACCACTCGGCCTTCGATGCCCACATGCTTCTGCTGGAAGGCGCCGGAAAGCGCATCCTCTACTCCGGAGATTTCCGCGCCCACGGGAGGAAGTCCAAGCTCGTCGAACGCCTGATGGCCTCACCGCCCCACGATATCGACGTCCTTCTAATGGAGGGGACGAACCTCGGCAGTGACAAGCCCTGCGTGACGGAAGACGCCTTGGAGGACGAGTTCGAGGCGCTGTTCCGCGAAACCGCTGGGCGGGTCTTCGTCACATGGTCCGCGCAGAACGTGGACCGCACGGTCACGCTGTACCGGGCGTGCAAGAAGACTCGCAGGGCGCTGGTGGTAGACCTCTACACCGCCGAGGTGCTTGAGAAGCTCGGCGCCTTCGCCAAACTCCCTCAACCGGGTTGGCCCAACCTCAAGGTCGTCATCACGAGCAACTTTTCGCGGCTTTACCTCGGCAAGGGCGAAGGCGAGTTCGTGGACCGGATGGCCAAGCACGGGATCAGCGCGCGGGCTTTGGCCGAATCGCCAGAGAAGTGGGTCATCATGACCCGAAGCTCTCTGATCGAGTCCTACCGGAACGCGGGCGTGGTCCCGACCACGACCGACGCTTGGAGTTGGTCGATGTGGCGCGGTTACCTGCCGACATCGGATGGCCAGACAGCGCAAACTTGGTTCAACGAAGGCGGGGCGCGAGCAGCCCATATCCACACCAGTGGCCACGCCTCCACGGCTGACCTTCGGGCCTTCGCTCAGAGCACGAAGGCCCGCACTCTAGTGCCGATCCATGGGCTCGCATGGGACGGCGACATTGCCGGGTTTCCCCCAATTCGCCGTTTGGCGGACGGTGAAACTATGGTTGTCTGAACACATCGAAGCCTCGGCCGGCACAGCAAGATGAACCGCCCCGGGTTTGCCGGAGGCCATTTGGTATAGGTTATGCGGCCATCGCCTCGACGTCGAGGCTGGCGTAGTAGCGCTGTTCGGCTTCGGCGGGCGGGATGTTGCCGATGGGCGCGAGCAGGCGGCGGTTGTTGAACCAGTCGACCCATTCGAGCGTGGCGAGTTCGACGGCCTCGAAGGATCGCCAGGGTCCGCGTCGGTGGATGACCTCGGCCTTGTAGAGGCCGTTGATGGTCTCGGCCAAGGCGTTGTCGTAGCTGTCGCCGACGCTGCCGACCGAGGGTTCGATCCCGGCCTGCGCCAGGCGCTCGGTGTACTTGATGGACACGTATTGCGAGCCGCGATCGGAGTGGTGCACGAGGCCGCTACGGTGTTGCGGCCTGCGGTCATGCAAGGCCTGCACTGTCACCGTAATACCTGCACTGTCACCGTAATACCCACCGTAATACCATCTTCCGTCTGAAGAGCGACCGCGAGATCGCCGAATTCCTCGAGGCCGTGGCCTGAGATGCGAAGGCTGCGCCGCTTCGGCCCCCCGATGATCAGGGCAGACCCGGTGAACGTCCGTAAGCGCCGTCCTGACCCCACCTTCCCCTGAGCGGGGTGGCCGGTGATGGTGACGATCCCCTTGGGCGGATCGTTTCATGTCTGGATTTGACCCTACGCTTGACCCTAAGCCGGTGCAGGTTCGCCGGCTGGAGGTGCTG
>NZ_JANXWD010000037.1 GCF_025351295.1 Phenylobacterium sp. | reverse complement strand
CGCCGGCGTGAAGGCGGACATCGAAGGCCGCATCTCGCAGATCAAGAAGCAGGTCGAGGACACCACCTCCGACTACGACAAGGAAAAGCTGCAGGAACGCCTGGCCAAGCTGGCCGGCGGCGTTGCGGTGGTCCGCGTCGGCGGCTCGACCGAAGTCGAAGTGAAGGAAAAGAAGGACCGCGTCGACGACGCCCTGAATGCGACCCGCGCGGCCGTGGAAGAAGGCATCGTCCCCGGCGGCGGCGTCGCCCTGCTGAAGGCCAGCCGCGTACTGGACGGCTTCAAGGGTGACAACGACGACCAGGAAGCCGGCGTCGCCATCGTGCGCCGCGCGCTGCAGGCCCCGATCCGCCAGATCGCCGAAAACGCCGGCGTCGAAGGCTCGATCGTGGTCGGCAAGGTGCTGGAGAACCCCTCCCCCACCTTCGGCTTCAACGCCCAGACCGAAGAGTATGTGGACATGGTCAAGGCCGGCGTCATCGACCCCGCGAAGGTGGTGCGCACCGCCCTGCAGGACGCGGCCTCGGTCGCCGGCCTGATGATCACCACCGAAGCGGCCATCGTCGAGGCGCCCAAGAAGGGCGGCGGCGGCGGCATGCCCGGCGGCGGCATGGGCGGCATGGGCGACATGGACTTCTAGTCCAGACGTCCAGCACGACCAGAGATTGGAGGGCGGGACCGCAGGGTCCCGCCCTTTTTCTATGGCGCAGCGGGCCGCTTCAGTTCTCGTGGGCGTCCCGGGTCTGGTCTTTCAGTTCGGAGATGCGGGCGACGTAGACGTCCTCGACAGCCCAGGGGGCCTCGCGAGCGGCGGCGGCGCGGGCCTGGAGCCAGCGGGCCTGCTGGCGGTGCAGGGCCGAGGCGGGGACGCCGGCGGCCTCGGCGTTGCGATAGGCCTGCTGCAGCTGGCGGTCGCGCGCGCCCAGGCGGCTGTCGGCGCAGACCGCGGCCTCGCCGGGGTCGGGCAAGACGCAGGGGTTGGCGCGGGCGACCCGCATCGGGCCCGCCGCATGGGCGGCCAGCGGCGGGGGCGGGGCGGCGCGCGCCAGGGTGACGGCCTTGGGCGCAGGCTTGTGCGGCTTCACCTCGGCGACCTGGACCGCCTTGGGGCGCACGACCTGCCTGGCCTGGGCCTTCACCGCCTTCAGCAGGGCGGCGAGGCGCCTGGACCGGGCCTCGGACTTGGCCTTTGCCTCGATCTTCACCGCCTTTGCGTGCTGCGCCTCCAGCTTCGCCGACCGGACGTGCTCGGCCCTGGCCGCTTTCTCCACCTTCTCGGCCTTCGCGAGTTTCACCGCCCTGGCGGCGTCCAGCTTTTCGGCGCGGGCTTCCGCGCGTTCGGCGGCCTGTTCCGCGGCCTTCCTCGCCACCGCCCTGGCGATCTTCGCCTCGGCTAACCAGGGGTCCGGTTTCGGGGGCGCGACGACCGCGTCGACCTTCGGCCTGGGCGCGGGTTTCACCTTTGGCTTCGGGGCCGGCGAGGCCGCCACGGTCTGGGGGGCCACCGGGGCGTCGACCTTGACCAGGCCCGAGGCGGGACGGCGCGGGACCATGGGCTCCACCGGCGTCCGCGACGGCGGCGAGACGGCGGCCGAACCGGCGGTCTCGGACGGCAGGACCTCGAGCGGGCGGCCGATCGGGTCGGGGGTGTCGGCCACCACGATCTGCAGGGCGGGACGGGGTGGACTGGCTGGCGCGGCGACCTTGCGCGACGGCTCGCCGGGCTCCCCGGGCCGGGCCCAGAACCCGAGCGCCACGCCCAGCACGCAGGCGCCGACCACCCCGGCCACGACCATCCGTCCGGGACCCGGCGGGTCGCGCGGCGGTTCCTGAAACTGGTCCTGCGTCATGGGCGCCCCTTCGACTGGCTCCCTCGACATACCGGGCAGGGTCGGCGACGCGCTTGCGCGCGGCGATGCTGGCCCCAACCCCGAACTCTCTCCCAACCCCAGATTGAGGCCAAATCGATGCCGGCGCCAAGTCCCCGCCTCAGGACCGAACGCCTCAATCTGCGGCGAGGCGCCGTCGCTAGATCCAGCCGCGGTCCCGCAGCAGCCCGGCGTAGGTGCGGCTCACCGGCACCTCGGCGCCGTCCTTGAGGGTCAGCAGCGCCCGGCCATCGCCGCGTTTGGCATCGGTGATGGCGTCGCGCGCGACCCACCAGGAGCGGTGCACCTGCAGGCCTTCGATGCCTTCGAGCTCGGCGACCGCGTCGGCCAGGCGCAGCAGGATCAGGTCCTGGCCCTTGGAGGTGTGCAGGCGCAGATAGTGGTCCTCGGCCTCCACGGCCCAGACCTCGGCCCCGCGCAGCTTCAGCGGCAGGCGTTCCAGGAACTTGGGCGGCGTCGGGCTGGCGGTGGTGATCGCGTGGCGCCGCGCCTCGATCAGCATGTTGATGGTGGTGAGCGCCATGCACACGGCCAGCACCGAGCCGGACAGCATCGGCAGGGCGGAAACGCCCAGCCGGGCCCCGAACATCGTCCCGGAGACCACCCAGACGACCACGGTGTAGGGGATCGACATGATGAGCGCGCACAACAGCGCGTCGAGCCACAGGTTGCCGGTCCGGCGTCGGCTTTCGCCCAGGAAAGACCGGGTGACGAAGGCGCCCCAGAAGTAGCCGCCCCCCATCATCGCCATCCAGTAGGTGAGCCGCAGCGGCCAGGGCATGGCATTGCTGCCGAAGGCCCCGGAGATGGTCATGAACAGCGCCGCCGCCGCCGAGACGCCCAGGCCGCGGGCCATGCCCGTGAGGTCGCGGTGCGGCCCGAGGCGCAACAGCCACGCCCTCATCGGCCGGCCGCTCGCGAAGCGTGAACGGCGGCCGGCGGCATTTCGCGAACGGCAGCCGTCACCCAACGTATCCCCGCTCGCCGCCCTGTTGGTTCGCCGTCATGTCCAAGCTCGACCTGGGCCGCGCGGAGGCGCAGCCCTCGACTGCCGGAGATAGAGGATGTCGTCCCTTTCGCAAACGCCGGCCCGGCCCCCGACGGCGTTCAGGCGTCGCTTCGCCATTACCATGGCCGTCGTCGCCCTGGGGCTGGCCATCGCGCTACGGGGCGTCCTGGCCCAGATGGTCCAGGTCGCGGCGACCGCCCATCCGCACGCGCCGGACCTGGTACTGCTGGGCGCGCTGTCGCCGGTGATCAAGGTCCACCTGGGCTTTGCGATGGCCGCCCTGGCCCTGGGCGGGGTGCTGATGACGGCGCGCAAGGGGCGCGCCTTCCACCGCACCGCCGGCTGGATCTGGGTCTCGACGGTGGCGGTGACGGCGGGTTCGACCCTGTTCATCACCAGCCTGAACCACGGCCACTGGTCGGTGCTGCACCTGTTCACCGGCTGGACGCTCCTGATCCTGCCGCTGGCGGTGGTCTGGGCCCGGCGGCACGACGTGGCGCGCCATCGCCGCGCCATGATGGGCCTGTTCTACGGTGGCTTCGCCATCAACCTCGTGGTGGCCTTCATTCCCGGCCGGACCCTGTGGACGGCCTTCTTCGGCTAGATCTGGGCCCGGCGGGGCCCGCAGGCGACAAAACGACGTCTCGCTTCAGCCATCATCCCGGTGCAAATAGACGCGTTCGATTCCGGACCCGATGGGGGCGATGGCCGACCTTATTTTTCACGATCCCAGCGGGCGCCGCTCCCTTTGGGTGCGCCTGGTTTCCGGCCTGTTGATCGCGCTGGCCCTGCTGGTGGGCGCGGGGTTCCTGGCGACCCTAGCCTTCGCCCCGCGCCTGCCGGTGGTGACCCTGAAGGACCCGCATGTCCTGCGCGCGCTGCACCAGGAGACGGCGCACCAGCTGAAGGGCCGGCACCGCTGGACCGCCATCCCGCACCCCAAGGGCCAGGCCGCGGGCGGGCCGGCGCGGCCGCTCTCGGTGGGCTTCTACGTCTCCTGGGACGAGAGCTCGCGGTCCTCGCTGAAGGCCCACGTGGACCAGCTCGACGTGGTATCGCCGCAGTGGGTCGGCCTGACCGACGACGGCAAGCTGGACGTGACCAAGGACGCCGAGGCGCGCGGCATCATCGCCGCCGCCAAGGACCCGCCTTCGATCCTGCCGGGCGTCTACAACGCCAAGAACGGCGTCTGGAACGGTCCGGCGGCCGACCGCGTGGTGACCAACAAGCAGGCCCGGACGGCCATGATCGTCCAGCTGGTGGCGCTGGCCAAGTCGCAGGGTTTCGCCGGCTACGTCTTCGACTTCGAGAGTTTGTCCGACGCCGGGATCGCGGCCTATCCGGCCTTCATCGCCGAGGCCCGCGCAGCCCTGAAGCCGATCGGCCGCGAGGTGTGGGTAACCGCGCCGTTCGCCGACGACTCCTGGCCGCTGAAGAAGCTGCAGGCCGCCGCGGACGCCCTGGTCCTGATGGCCTACGACCAGCACTGGGGCACCGGCGATCCCGGGCCGCCGGCCGGGCAGGACTGGTTCCAGACCCAGATCTCCAGCCGCATGGCGATGCTCGACCCGTCGCGGGTGGTGGTGGCCCTAGGCGCCTATGGCTATGACTGGACCCTGCCGACAAAACACCAGAAGGGCGTCGCCAACGCGGTGACCTACACCGAGGCCACCCAGATCGCCCATGACTCGGGCGCCCGGGCGGCGATGGACCCGGCCTCGCTCAACCCGACCTTCGGCTATTCGGACGACAACGGGCGCAACCACGTGGTCTGGTTCCTGGACGCGGTGACCCTGCACAACCAGATCCACGTCGCCGACGGCTTCCGGCCGATGGGCTATGCGCTGTGGCGGATGGGCGGCGAAGATCCGCTGAACTGGACGCTGATGCGGCACGAGTACGGCGGGGTCCGCGCCAACAAGCTGTCGGACCTGACGCCCGGTCAGGACGTGGACTTCGACGGGACCGGCGAGGTGCTGAAGGTCACCGACATTCCCCGCGCCGGGCACCGGACCCTAACGATGGATTCGTCCTCCGGACTGGTGTCGGGCGAGGTCTATGACGCCAACCCGACGTCCTACGTCATCCAGCGCTATGGCGCCCATCCGGGCCTGGTCGCCATCACCTTTGACGATGGCCCGGACCGCCGCTGGACGCCGAAGATCCTCGACATCCTGAAGCAGAAGCACGCGCCGGCGACCTTCTTCGTGATCGGCAAGAACATGTCGAACAACCCCGACATCGTGGCGCGCGAGGTGGACGAGGGCCACGACGTCGGCAACCACACCTGGACCCATCCGAACATCGGCGAAGTGCCGGTGGCCGAGGCGTCGGTGGAGCTGTCGGCCACCCAGCGGCTGTTCGAGACCATCACCGGCCGCTCGATGCGCCTGTTCCGGCCGCCCTATTTCGGCGACGCCGAGCCCTCGACGCCACAGGAGGTCGCGCCCCTGCTGGTCGGCCAGACCCAGGACTATGTCGCCGTCGGCCTGCGCATCGACCCGGACGACTGGAAGAAGCCCGAGCCCAAGCACATCATCGACACCACCATCAGCCGGCTGGCCGACACCGTGCGCCCGGGCCAGGTGGTGCTGCTGCACGACAGCGGCGGCGATCGCAGCCGCACGGTCGAGGCGCTGCCCGGCCTGATCGACGCCATCCGCGCGCACGGCTACCGGCTGGTCACGGTCGGCGAGCTGGCCGGGATGACCCCGCAGGAGGCGATGCCGCCCACCGAGCGCGGCACCTTCGAGCTAACGCTGGACCGGATCGGCTTCGGCTTCTTCCACACCGCCGACAACATCCTGCGCACCCTGTTCATCACCGCCATCGCCCTGGGCGTCGCCCGGCTGGCCTTCCTGTCGATCCTGGCCCTGGTGCACAGCGCGCGCCTGTGCCCGCCGCCGATGCCCGACCCGGTGGGCGGCCCGCTGATCAGCGTGCTGATCCCCTGCTTCAACGAGGAGAAGGTGATCGAGGCCTCGGTGCGGCGGATCCTGGCCTCGGACTGGACGAACCTGGAGATCCTGGTCCTCGACGACGGCTCCGCGGACGCGACGTCGCGGGTGGTCACCAAGGCCTTCGCCGACGAGCCGCGCGTGACGCTGATGTCGTTCGAGAACAGCGGCAAGGCGGGTGCGCTCAATCGCGGCCTGGTCGTGGCCTCCGGCGACATCGTGATCGCGCTGGACGCCGACACCCTGTTCCCCCACGACACCCTCTCGCGACTGGCTCGCTGGTTCGTCGATCCCCGGATCGGCGCGGTGGCCGGC
Organism: Phenylobacterium sp.; assembly: GCF_025351295.1. GTDB lineage: Bacteria > Pseudomonadota > Alphaproteobacteria > Caulobacterales > Caulobacteraceae > Phenylobacterium. The sequence continues at coordinate 15,414 of NZ_JANXWD010000037.1, read as the reverse complement.
AACGCCATCGTCGGCAACCGCCGCAACATCATCACCCGCTGGCAGGCGCTGGAATATGTCACCGCCCAGAACCTGGAACGCCGGGCCCTGGCCGCCCTCGGCGCGGTGACCGTGGTGCCGGGCGCGGTGGGCGCCTGGCGCCGCTCGGCCCTGACCGAGCTCGGCGGCTATCCCGCCGACACCCTGGCCGAGGACCAGGACCTGACCCTGGCGATCCAACAGGCCGGCTGGAAGGTGACCTTCGACCCCGAGGCGCGCGCCTATACCGAGGCGCCGGAGACGGTGAGCGGCCTGCTGAAGCAGCGGTTCCGCTGGTCGTTCGGCACGCTTCAGTGCCTGTGGAAGCACCGCTCGGCGCTGTTCGATATCCGACGGCCGGTGCTGGGCTTCGTGGCCTTGCCGATGATCTGGATGTTCCAGATCCTGCTGACCGCCATCGCGCCGCTGGTCGACCTGGCCATCGTCTGGAACCTGATCACCGCGATCTACGGCTTCGTGCAGCATTCCACCGAATGGTCGCCGGACGACCTGGTGCGGTCGCTGGAATACTGGACCGCCTTCATCATGCTGGACCTGGCCGCCGGGACCATCGGCATGGCGCTCGAGCGCCGGGCCCCCTGGGCCGACCTGATCTGGATGCCGGCGCAGCGCTTCGGCTACCGCCAGCTGATGTATTATGTGGTCGTGAAGTCGATCGACGCGGCCCTGCACGGCGTGCGGGTGGGCTGGGGCAAGCTGGAACGGCGCGCAACCGCGGCGATGGACACGGCCGCCTGAGACCCGGGCCTGGCCGGAGCGCCTGACGGAGGGTGAGACGCGGGCGCATTTCGGTCCTCACGCGGTTGTCATCGCGGGGGGCGGCGCCTATAAGCCGGCTCACTCGCCGTGCGGGCGAGCCGTCGCCAGTCGACCCCAAGGCCTCATGAACATCCACGAACACCAAGCCAAAGCCGTCCTCGCGGAGTTCGGTGTGGCGGTCCCGCGCGGCTACCCCGCCTTCACGGTCGAAGAGGCGGTCGAGGCCGCGACGAAGCTGGGCGGACCGGTCTTCGTCGTGAAGTCGCAGATCCACGCCGGCGGCCGCGGCAAGGGCCGCTTCAAAGACCTCGGCGCCGACTCCAAGGGCGGGGTCCGGGTCTTGAAGTCGTTCGACGACGTCAAGGCCAGCGCCCAGGAGATGCTGGGCCGGGTCCTGGTCACCGAACAGACCGGGCCCAAGGGCAAGCAGGTGAACCGCCTTTACATCGAGGAAGGCGCCGCCATCGCCAAGGAATTCTACCTCTCGCTGCTGGTGGACCGGGAGACCAGCCGGGTCTCGGTCGTGGCCTCCACCGAGGGCGGGATGAGCATCGAGGAGGTGGCGCACAACACTCCCGAGAAGATCGTCACCTTCTCCATTGACCCGGCGACCGGCGTCTGGCCGCACCATGCGCGGTCGCTGTCGAAGGCCCTGGGGCTGAGCGGCGGGCTCGCCAAGGAAGCCGCGACGCTGCTGGGCCAGCTGTATGCCGCGTTCGTCGACAAGGACATGTCGATGCTGGAGATCAACCCGCTGATCGTCACCAGCGATGACCACCTGCGGGTGCTGGACGCCAAGATCAGCTTCGATAGCAACGCCCTCTTCCGCCATAAGGACATCCAGGCGCTGCGCGACGAGACCGAGGAGGACCCGAAGGAGATCGAGGCCTCGAAGTACGACCTGTCCTACATCGCCCTGGACGGCGAGATCGGCTGCATGGTCAACGGCGCCGGCCTGGCCCTGGCCACCATGGACATCATCAAGCTCTACGGCGCCGAGCCGGCCAACTTCCTGGACGTGGGCGGCGGCGCCGACGAGGCCAAGGTGACGGCGGCCTTCAAGATCATCATCGCCGACCCGAACGTGAAGGGCATCCTGGTCAACATCTTCGGCGGCATCGCCCGCTGCGACGTGTTGGCCCAGGGCGTGGTCGCCGCCGTCAAACAGGTGGGGCTTAAGGTCCCCCTGGTGGTCCGGCTGGAAGGCACCAACGCCGAGCTCGGCAAGAAGATCATCAACGAGAGCGGCCTGAACGTGATCGCCGCCAACGACCTGGCGGACGGCGCGGCAAAGATCGTCAAGGCCGTGCGGGGCGCTGCGTAAGACATGTCGATCCTGATCAATAAAGACACCCGCGTCATCTGCCAGGGCATCACCGGCGCCCAGGGGACGTTCCACTCCGAGCAGGCGATCGCCTACGGGACCAGGATGGTCGGCGGGGTGACCCCCGGCAAAGGCGGCACGACCCACATTGGCCTGCCGGTGTTCGACACGGTCGGCGAGGCGATGCGGCAGACCGGCGCCGACGCCTCGGTGATCTACGTCCCGCCGGCGTTCGCCGCGGACTCGATCCTGGAAGCCATCGACGCGGAGATCGCGCTGATCATCTGCATCACCGAAGGCATCCCGGTGGCCGACATGGTCCGGGTGAAGCGCTCGCTCTCCGGCTCGAAGTCGCGCCTCATCGGGCCCAATTGCCCGGGCGTTCTGACGCCGAATGAGTGCAAAATAGGCATCATGCCGGGGAACATCTTCCGCAAGGGCTCGGTGGGCGTTGTTTCCCGCTCCGGTACGCTTACCTACGAAGCCGTGTTCCAGACCACTCAGGCGGGCCTCGGCCAGACGACGGCCGTGGGGATCGGCGGCGATCCCGTGAAGGGCACCGAGTTCATCGATATGCTCGACATGTTCCTGAACGACCCCGAGACCGAGTCGATCATCATGATCGGCGAGATCGGCGGCTCGGCCGAGGAAGATGCGGCGGAATTCATCAAGAATTCACCGAACAAGAAGCCAATGGTCGGCTTCATCGCGGGACGCACCGCGCCGCCCGGGCGGCGCATGGGTCACGCGGGAGCGATCATCTCCGGCGGCAAGGGCGGCGCCGAGGACAAGATCGCCGCGATGGAGGCTGCGGGCATCCGCGTCTCTCCGTCGCCGGCGGCCCTCGGGACGACGCTGCTAGAGGTTCTCAAGGGCGCTTAGGCGCCGGACATAGTGTTTAAGGGCGGTCCGCGCTCGGCTCCTTCTTCCGAAGTCCGTGGGCCCGCCCGCGGAAGGCGAAGGACATGGCGGACGACGCAGGCCTGATCAACGACGTACTGGCCGAGACCTCATTCCTCTACGGCGGCAACGGCGCTTTCGTGGAGCAGCTCTACGCGCAGTGGTCGACCGATCCCGACTCGGTCGGGCCGTCGTGGCAGGCGTTCTTCGCCTCGCTGCACGACCGCGCCGACGAGGTGAAGCGGGCCGCCGAGCGCCCGGCCTGGACGCCGCCGCCGACCCCCACTGCCCGCCCCGACTGGCTCTCCGCCATCGACGGCCTGTGGCCTGCGGTCGAGGCCAAGGTCGGCAAGACGATCCAGGCGCGCCAGCCCGGCGCCTCGCAGGACGAGATCCGCTCGGCCACCCTGGACAGCCTGCGCGCCATCATGATGATCCGCGCCTACCGCATGCGCGGCCACCTGAAGGCCAACCTGGACCCGCTGGGCCTGGCGACCACGCCGGGCGACGCGTCCGAACTCGATCCGGCCAGCTACGGCTTCGCCGAGCCCGATTTCGACCGGTCGATCTTCCTGGACTTCGTGCTGGGCCTGGAGACCGCCACGATCCGCGAGATCCTGGCCATCCTGCGCCGCACCTACTGCGGCCCGGTGGGCGTGCAGTACATGCACATCACCGATCCCAAGGAGAAGGCCTGGCTGCAGGAGCGGATCGAGGGCCGCGACAAGGAGATTGTGTTCACGCCTCAGGGCAAGGTGGCGATCCTCAAGAAGCTGATCGAGACCCAGGGCTTCGAGCAGTTCCTGCACCGCCGCTTCCCCGGCACCAAGCGCTTCGGCCTGGACGGCGGCGAGGCGATGGTCCCGGCGCTGGAGCAGATCATCAAGCGCGGCGGCGCCATGGGGGTGAAGGACATCGTCATCGGCATGCCGCACCGCGGCCGGCTGAACGTGCTGGCCGCCGTGATGGGCAAGCCCTACCACGTGATCTTCCATGAGTTCCAAGGCGGGTCGTCGCTGCCCTCGGACGTCCAGGGCTCGGGCGACGTTAAGTACCACCTGGGGGCCAGCTCGGACCGCGAGTTCGACGGCAATTCCGTACACCTGTCGCTGACCGCCAACCCGTCGCACCTGGAGATCGTCAATCCGGTGGTGATCGGCAAGGTCCGCGCCAAGCAGGCCTTCCTGCTGCGCGAACAGCCCGGCGCCGGTCGCGGCCATGCGATGCCGCTGCTGCTGCACGGCGACGCGGCGTTCGCCGGCCAGGGCGTGGTGTCGGAGTGTTTCGCGCTGTCGGGCCTGCGCGGCTATGGGGTCGGCGGGACGATGCACTTCATCGTCAACAACCAGATCGGCTTCACCACCAGCCCGAAATACAGCCGCTCCTCGCCCTATCCGACCGACGTGGCGCTGGCGGTGGAGACGCCGATCTTCCACGTCAACGGCGACGACCCCGAGGCCGTGACCTTCGCCGCCAAGGTGGGCACCGAGTACCGCCAGCTGTTCGGCAAGGACGTGATCCTCGACATGTTCTGCTACCGCCGGTTCGGTCACAACGAGGGTGACGACCCGACGATGACCCAGCCCCTGATGTACGCCAAGATCAAGGGCCACCCGACCGTGCGAGATCTCTACGCCCAGCGCCTGATCAGCGAGGGCGTCTGCACGCAGGGCGACGTCGACGGCTGGATCGGCGAGTTCGACAAGTTCCTCGACGAGGAGTTCGACGGCGGCAAGGCCTATCACGCCAACAAGGCCGATTGGCTGGACGGCAAATGGTCCGGCCTGAAGCTGCCGACCGGGGACGAGCGGCACGCCACCGGCGTGCCGAAGCAGAAGCTGCTCGACCTGGGCCGCAAGATGACCACGGTGCCCGAGCGGATCACCATGCACAAGACCGTGGAGCGGGTGATCGCCGGCCGCCGCGAGGCGATCGAGAAGGGCGAGGGACTGGACTGGTCGACCGGCGAGCACCTGGCTTTCGCCAGCCTGCTGGACCAGGGCTATCCGGTGCGGCTCTCGGGCCAGGACAGCGTGCGCGGGACCTTCGTGCAGCGCCACTCGGGCTTCGTCGACCAGACAACCGAGGAGGTCTATTTCCCGCTGCGCAACCTCGGCCCCGGCCAGGCTCACTTCGAGGTGCTGGATTCGGCGCTGTCGGAAGAGGCGGTGCTGGGCTTCGAGTACGGCTTCTCGCTCACCGACCCCGACACGCTGACGCTGTGGGAAGCCCAGTTCGGCGACTTCGCCAATGGCGCCCAGGTGGTCATCGACCAGTTCATCAGTTCCGGCGAGCGCAAGTGGCTTCGCATGAGCGGGCTCGTCATGCTGCTGCCGCACGGCTACGAGGGCCAGGGGCCGGAGCACTCCTCCGCCCGCCTGGAGCGGTTCCTGCAGCTCTGCGCCGAGGACAATATGCAGGTGGTCAACTGCACCACGCCGGCCAACTATTTCCACGCGCTGCGCCGCCAGCTGCTGCGCGAATTCCGCAAGCCGCTGATCGTCATGACCCCCAAGAGCCTGTTGCGCCACAAGCGGGCGGTCTCGACCCTGGCCGACATGGCCGAGGGCACCGGCTTCCACCGGGTGATGATCGACGGCGCGGAGGCCGACTGCGAGGTCGGCGGGGTCCAGCTGAAGCCCGACGCCGGGATCAAGCGGGTCATCGTCTGCTCCGGCAAGGTGTACTTCGACCTGATCGAACAGCGGGCCAAGAGCGGGCGCGACGACGTCTACATCCTGCGTCTGGAACAGTTCTATCCGTGGCCGCTGAAGTCGCTGAGCAACGAGCTCAAGCGCTTCATCAACGCCGAGCTGGTCTGGTGCCAGGAAGAGCCCAAGAACATGGGCGGCTGGCAGTTCGTCGAGCCCTGGCTGGAGCTGACCCTGCAGCGGATGAGCGTGGCCGCCAAGCGCGCCCGCTACGTCGGCCGCCCGGCCTCGGCCTCGACCGCGGCCGGCCTGATGAGCCGCCATATCAAGGAGCTGGAGACCTTCCTCACGGAAGCCTTCGCCTAACAACTCTGTTTGTGTCCGATCTACCTTAAGGAGCCACCCCGATGGCCGACATCATGACCCCGGCGCTGGGTGAATCCGTCACCGAAGCCACCGTCGCCAAATGGTCTAAGAAGGCCGGCGATACGGTGCGCAAGGATGAGATCCTGGTGGAGCTGGAGACCGACAAGGTCAGCCTGGAAGTGGCCGCGCCCTTCGACGGCGTGCTGTCGGAAATCTCCGCGGCTGAGGGCGTGACCGTCGAGCCGGGCGCGGTCCTGGGCCGCATCACCGAAGGCGCGGTCGCCGCGGCGCCGGCCAAGGTCAACGGCGGGGCCAAGGCCGCGGCGCCGCCGGCCGAAGCCCCGAAGCCTGAGCCCGCCAAGCCGGCGCCGCCGGCCGCCAGGCCCGCCGCCGAACCGGTGCTGGCCCCTTCGGCGCAACGGGTCGCGGCCGAGAACAACCTCGATCCGGCCACGATCTCCGGCACCGGCAGGGACGGCCGGGTGACCAAGGGCGATGCGCTGGCCGCGCTCGAAGCCCGCGCCAAGGCTCCGCCGCCGGCGCCGACCCCCTCCGCGCCGCGCGAAGTCCACGCCCGTGAGGAACGGGTGAAGATGACCCGCCTGCGCCAGACCATCGCGCGCCGGCTGAAGGAGGCCCAGAACGCCGCCGCCATGCTGACCACCTTCAACGAGGTGGACATGTCCGGCGTCATGGCGCTGCGCAACCAGTACAAGGACGTGTTCGAGAAGAAGCACGGGGTGAAGCTGGGCTTCATGAGCTTCTTCGTGCGCGCCGTGGTCCACGGACTCCAGCAGGTTCCGGAGGTCAACGCCGAGATCGACGGGACCGACATCATCTACAAGAACCATTACGACATCTCGGTCGCGGTCGGCACCGAGCGCGGCCTGGTAACCCCGGTGGTCCGCGACGCCGACGCGCTCAGCCTGGCCGGGATCGAGAAGGAGATCGGCGCCCTGGGCAAGAAGGCCCGCGACGGCCAACTGGCGCTGGAGGACCTGCAGGGCGGAACCTTCACCATCTCCAACGGCGGCGTCTACGGCTCGCTGATGTCGACGCCGATCCTCAACGCGCCGCAATCCGGCATCCTGGGCATGCACAAGATCCAGGAACGGCCGATGGTGGTCGGTGGCCAGATCGTGGTGCGGCCGATGATGTACCTGGCCCTCAGCTACGACCACCGCGTCGTCGACGGCCAGGGCGCGGTGACCTTCCTGGTCCACGTCAAGGAGGCGATCGAGGACCCGCAGCGGCTGCTGCTGGACGTCTGACACCGACTTGAAATCGCGTTGGCAATGACGTATCTACACAACGTAGATATGGAAAGCTTTCATGGGCGCCCATAAGACCGCGAAACTCTTCACCCACGGCGGCAGTCAGGCTGTGCGGCTCCCTAAGGAGTTCCGGTTCGACGGCGCCGAGGTGCGCATCCGCAAGGAGGGCGACCGGGTGATCCTTGAACCTGTCGAGCGCGACTGGGACGCGTTCTGGGCCACCATGGACCAACTGGCCGAGGAAGCCGGCGAGCCGTTTCCCGATCCGCCGGCCGACCTGCCCATGCCCGAGGCGAAGGTCAGGTTTTGATCCTGAGCCTGGATTCCAATGTGCTCGTCGATCTCTTGCGGCGGGCGCGACCGCACGTGCGCAAGCATATGCAGCAGGCCCTGGCCTCTGGCGCGACCCTGAAGGTGTCGACCGTCGTCGCCCATGAGCTGGTGCTCGGCGCGCACAGCAGCGCTCGTACCCAACATCAGCTCGAACTCATCGGCAGCATGCTGACCCAGATGGATGTCGAGCCGTGGTCCTGGGAGGACGCGCTCGCGACCGGTCGCCTTCGCGCCGAGATGGAGGGCGGGGGCCGCGGTGTCGGCGCCTACGACACCCTGATTGCCGGACAGGCGCTTGCGAGAGGCTGGACGGTCGTAACCGCCGACGTGCTCGACTTCAGCCGGTTCGCAGGCCTTCGGATTCTCGACTGGTCGGACCCGGCCGGACCGATTGACGTGACCGCCACCATGGCTAGGTTGCGCCGCCCATCTGAGGACTGACTTATGGCTGAAGCCGTCACCTACGACGTCGTCATCATCGGGGGCGGGCCCGGCGGCTACAACGCCGCGATCCGCGCGGGGCAGCTGGGCCTGAAGGTCGCCTGCGTCGACAAGGGCGTGGATGGCGGCGAGACCCTGGGCGGCACCTGCCTGAACGTCGGCTGCATGCCCTCGAAGGCCCTGCTGCACGCCTCGGAGATGTATGCCGCCGCCAACACCGAGTTCGCCAAGCTGGGAATCGAGGTGACGCCCAAGCTCAACCTCGTCCAGATGATGGCCCAGAAGGCGGAGTCGGTGGCGGCGCTGACCAAGGGTATCGAGTTCCTGTTCAAGAAGAACAAGGTCGACCGGGTCCGCGGGACCGGCGCCATCGCCGGGGCCGGCAAGGTCGAGGTGACCGGGCCGGACGGCGCGAAGACCACCCTCGAGGCCAAGAACATCGTCATTGCCACGGGCTCCGAGCCCTCGCCCCTGGCCGGCGTCGCCGTGGATCAGGGCCGGATCGTCGACAGCACCGGCGCGCTCTCGCTGCGCGAAGTCCCGAAGAGCCTGATGGTGATCGGCGCGGGGATCATCGGCCTGGAGCTGGGCTCGGTCTGGCGGCGGCTGGGCGCCCGGGTCACGGTGGTGGAGTACCTCGACCGCATCACGCCGGGCATGGACGCGGAGATGGCCAAGACCTTCCAGCGGTCGCTCACCAAGCAGGGCATGACCTTCAAGCTCGGTTCCAAGGTCACCGGCGCCACGGCGTCCAGCACCGGCGTCAGCCTGACCATCGAGCCGGTGGCCGGCGGCGCGACCGAGACGCTGGAGGCCGACTACGTCCTGCTGGCCATCGGGCGCAGGCCCTACACGCAGGGGCTCGGCCTGGAGACCGTCGGGATCACCCCCGACAAGCGCGGCTTCATCGAGACCGACCACTGGAAGACCTCCGCGCCCGGGGTCTGGGCGATCGGCGACGTCACCCACGGCCCGATGCTGGCCCACAAGGCCGAGGACGAGGCCGTCGCCTGCATCGAGACCATCGCCGGCAAGGCGGGCCACATGGCCTACGGCATCATTCCGAGTGTGGTCTACACGGTTCCCGAGGTCGCCTGGGTCGGCAAGACCGAGGAGGAGCTGAAGGCCGAGGGCCGCGCCTACAAGGCCGGCAAGTTCCCGTTCAGCGCCAACAGCCGGGCCAGGATCAACCACGAAACCGAGGGTTTCGTGAAGGTCCTCGCCGACGCGGCCACCGACGAGGTGCTGGGCGCGCACCTGATCGGTCCGCAGGTGTCCGAGATGGTCGGCGAATACTGTGTGGCGATGGAGTTCCGGGCGGCGTCCGAGGACGTGGCGCGCACCTGCCATCCGCACCCGACCCGGTCCGAGGCCCTGCGCCAGGCCGCCATGGGGGTCGAAGGTTGGACGATGCAGGCCTGAGGGACGGCCTGACCGGGGGCTATGGCGTCCGCCGCGCGCGGCCGGAGGAGCTGGCGACCTGCGCCCGGCTCTACGTGCGCGTGCTCAGCGACACCTTCACCTGGATCCCACCCGAACGGCACCGGGAGGACGACTTCCTGCGGGCCGCGCGGGACGAAGACGTCTTCGTGGCGGCCGAGGCCGGGCGGATCCTGGGCCTAGCCGCCCTCTATCGGCCCCAGGCCTTCCTGCATTCGCTGTATGTGGCCGAGCGTGGCCGGGGGATCGGCAAGGCGCTGCTCGACCACGTGATCGGCGAGGCCGGCGGCATCCTGCAACTGAAGTGCCAGGCGGCCAATGCGGCGGCCCAGGCCTTCTACGTCCGCGAAGGGTTCCGCTGCACCGAGGCCGGCGAGGACGGCGGAGTCGCCTGGCTGCGCTTCGTTCGTGGCTGAAACTTAATTCGACGGTTGCGTCCCGGAGTGGCAGCTTGACGGCTCTAGGGAGGCTGCAATGCTCGCAATGTTCGCGGCTATGACCATGGCCGCCGCCACACCGGACCCCACCGCCCTGCGGCCGAAGGTCTTCCTGCTGCAACCGCCGGCTGGCGTGATCGCCTGCAAGCCGCAGGGTCGCTACCAGGCCGACTGGGCGGACCCGGCCCTGGCCGTCCGCGACGGCCGCGTGACCCTGCAGCGGCTGGACCGGTTGCCCAAGCCCAACCACGAGAAGGCCGTCATGCGCACGCTCGGCGGCTGCGCGGTCCCGGTGGTCGTCAACTATGCCGTGGGGCGCTAGGCCGGGCCGATGAGCGTCGCCGCCATCCTCATCGCAACCTCGATGGTCGCCGGCGCACCCCTGGCGGTCGAAGCCGAACGCACCTCCATCCGCTGCGCCCCGGCGCCCTACTACGTCGCCGACCGCCAGGACCGTGCCGCCGCCGCGCGGCCTGCGTGGCGGCCCATCGCCGACAAAGGGACCCGCCCCTGCTACCTCACCCGGGGACTGAGGCCCGGCCCGGCCCGCCTGACCAGCGCCTGACGACGCGCCAACGCCCCTACGCGTGCGGATGGGCCGCCGAATAGGCGCTGAGCAGGGCCGCGGCATCGACCTCGGTGTAGCGCTGAGTGGTCGAGAGCGAGGCGTGGCCCAGCAGTTCCTGGATCGAGCGCAGATCAGCGCCGGCGCCCAGCAGATGGGTGGCGAAGGAATGGCGCAGCGCATGTGGCGTGGCGCTGGCCGGCAGGCCCAGCCGGCCGCGCAACGCCTGGACCATGGCCTGGACGTGGCGGGGGCTGAGCGGCCCGCCGCGCTTGGCGCGGAACAGCGGCTGATCCGGCGCGAGGACGAAGGGGACTTGGGCCAGATAGGCGTCCACCGCCTCGCGCACCGCCGGCAGCACCGGGACCATGCGGGTCTTCGATCCCTTGCCGGTGATCCTCAGCAGGTCGCCCAGCGGGGCGTCGGACCGCTTCAGCGACAGACCCTCCGAGATCCGTAGCCCACAGCCATAGAGCAGGGTCAGCACCGCCTCGTCGCGGGCCGCCTCCCAGGCCGCGCGGTCGGGGTCGAGGCCGGGTTCGGCCAGCATGCCGGCGGCCTGGTCCTCGGTGACCGGCCGCGGCGCGCCGGGCTTCACCTTGGGGCCGCGGATCAGGGCCAGGGCAGGGTTGGGCGCGTCCAGGCGGCGATCCAGGAACCGATGGAAGGTGCGGATGGCGGATAGCGCCTGGCTGAGCGAGCGGGGCGACAGCGGATGGTCGCCCGACCGCAGGTGCGCCAGCCACGCCCGGATCTCCCCGGCGGTGACCTGCGCCAGCACCGGCACGGTGATCGTCTCGCCGCGATGCTGCTCCAGGAAGGTGATGTAGCGGCCGGCCGCGAAGCCATAGGCCTCGAGGGTACGGGGCGAGGCGCGGCGTTCATGGGCCAGGTGCTCCAGCCACTGAACCCGGGCGGCCTGGGCGGCTAGAGGAGCGGCCATCGCTCCGCCGTGCGCTCCACGACGCGGGCGAGGAAGGCGACCAGTTCGGCGCCCATCTCCGGCGTGAAGCCGTCAGGATCGGCCGAGCCGAAGGCCAGCAGGCCCTGGCGCGAGGGTTCCCAGATCGCCATGCGCACCATGGCCATCGAGGCGATCTCGCCAGCCTGTGCGCCGAACAGGCCCATTGCCGTTGGCGCGAAGCCCATGCGGGCCAGGCGCTGCGGCCCGTCGAGGATCTGATCGACCTGGCCCTCGACCAGGTGTTTCCACCCGGCCGGCGGCAGGCCCTCCGTCTCCAGCGCGATAATCCCCGCGGCCAGGCCGAAGCGGGCACGGGCCAGGTCATCGACCCGGCGGGCCAGGTCGGCGAGGTTGCGGGCGTCCAGCAGGTCGACCACCGCGCCGTGGGTCTGAGCCTGGGCGGAGAAGTTGGCGCGCGCCGTCTCCTCCATCAGCAGCCGCTGTTCGGCCTCGCGCTGGTGGGCGGCGTGGACGCGGGCCATCGGCGCGAACTCGACCACGTTGCTGCTGGCGATCGTCAGCCCCAGCTCCGCCAGCAGGCCCGTGTCGGCCTTCAGGAAATCGGGGTTGTCGGACAGGAACCGCCGCACGGCCTCAGGCTCCACAGGTTTGCCCCCGAATGCGAACTCACCCTGCGACCCGTCCATGCCCGTCAAGCTCCCTACAGGATCGACTGACCGGTTGCCTTCCAGTCCGCCATGAACTGTTGGAGCCCGCGTTCGGTTAACGGATGCTTGAAAAGTGCGGCGAAGACGTCTGGCGGGATGGTCGCGCAGTCGGCTCCGGCCATCGCCGCCTGCGCCACATGCGCCGGGCTGCGGATCGAGGCGGCCAGGATCTCGGTATCGAAGTCGTAGTTGTCATAGATCGCCCGGATCTCGGCGATCAGGTCCATGCCGGCCGCGCCGACGTCGTCCAGTCGGCCGATGAACGGACTGATGTAGCTGGCCCCCGCCTTGGCGGCGAGCAGGGCCTGGGAAGCCGAGAAGCAGAGGGTGACGTTGGTCTGGATGCCTTCGGCGGCGAATTCGCGGGTGGCGATCAGCCCGTCCCGGGTCAGCGGGACCTTGACCACGATGTTGGGCGCGATGGCGGCCAGCTTGCGGCCCTCGGCCAGCATGCCGGCGGTTTCCATCGACGCCACCTCGGCGCTGACCGGCCCCCCGACGATGCCGCAGATCTCGGCGATCACCTCCAGCATGTTGCGGCCGGACCTGGCGATCAGGGTCGGGTTGGTGGTGACGCCATCGACCAGGCCGGTGGCGGCGAGGTCCTTCAGGACGGCGGTGTCGGTGGTGTCGAGGAAGAGCTGCATTATCTGACCTTGGACCCTGCCCATTCTGGCACTTGTAGGGGCCGCTTGTAGCTGCGAAGCCCTGCTCCGCAAACCATGAGCCGCATCGCCTCCGTCCTGATTCCCATGCCGCTGCCGGAGGCGTTCGACTACGCCGAGCCGGAGGGCATGGGGCTGGCGCCGGGCGACCAGGTGGCCGTGCCCCTGGGACCCCGACTGATCCGCGGCGTGGTCGTGCAGGTCCGGGACGCGGTTGGCGGAAATCGCCCGCTGAAGCCGGTCGCCGAACGGCTGGACGACCCCCGCCTGCCGCCGGGCACCCTCGAGTTCGTGCAGTGGGCCGCGCGCTACGCCGTCGATGCGCCGGGCCAGCCGCTGGCCATCGCCCTGCGCGGCGCGCGGGCGCCGAAGCCGCGGCCTGTGCGGGTGGTGACGGCAACCGGGGTCCCGCCCGCCCGGCCGACCGCGGCGCGAACCCGGGTGCTCGAGGCGGCGGCGGGCGGGCCGATGCCGCCGGCCGACCTGGCGCGCGCGGCCGGGGTTTCGTCGGGGCTGGTCAAGACGCTGATCGACGAGGGTGTGCTGGCGCTGGACCACGTCGTCGCCGACCCGGCCTTCGATCCGCCGGACCTCAGCCGCCAGGGCGCCGAGCTGAACGCCAGCCAGGCGGCGGCCGCCAATGCGCTCAAGGCAATGATCGCCGCGGGCGGCTTCAACGTGGCGCTGCTGGACGGGGTCACCGGCTCGGGCAAGACCGAGGTCTATCTGGAGGCCGCCGCCGCCGTGCTGGCCGCCGACCCGCAGGCCCAGGTGCTGATCCTGCTGCCGGAGATCGCGTTGACCCAGGCGGTGATCGCCCGGGTCGCGGGCCGCTTTGGCGCGGCGCCGGGCGAGTGGCACTCCGACGTGGCCCCGCCCGCCCGTCGCCGCGTCTGGGAAGCCGTCGCCGCCGGAAGCTGCCGGATCGTGGTCGGCGCCCGCTCCGCCCTGTTCCTGCCCTTTCGATATCTGGGCCTGATCGTCGTGGACGAGGAACACGACGGCTCGTTCAAGCAGGAGGAGGGCTTCATCTACCACGCCCGCGACCTGGCCGTGGCGCGGGGCAAGATCGAAGCCGCCGCCGTGGTCCTGGCCTCGGCCACCCCATCGCTGGAGACGCTGCGCAACGCCGAGACCGGCCGCTACCGGTGGCTGCGGCTCGCGACCCGGCACGGGATCGCGCAACTGCCGGACATTGAGCTCATCGACCTGCGCGAGACCCCGCCGGAGCCGGGCCGCTGGCTGTCCCCGCCCCTCGTCGCCGCCATGGCCGAGACCTGGGCGCGCGGCGAGCAGAGCCTGCTGTTCCTGAACCGCCGGGGCTATGCGCCCCTGGTGCTCTGCAAGGCCTGCGGCGAACGGCTTTGCGCGCCCGACACCGACAGCTGGCTGGTGGAGCACCGCTACACCGGCCGCCTGGTCTGCCACCTGACCGGGTTCTCGATGCCCAAGCCGCTGGCCTGCCCGCACTGTGGCGCGAATGACAGCCTGGTCTCCATCGGCCCCGGTGTGGAGCGGGTGGAGGAGGAGGCCCGCGCCCTGTTCCCCGACGCCCGGATCGCGGTCTTCTCGTCCGACACCGTGTTCGACGCCCGCGAGGCGCGCCGCATGATCGAGACCATGGCGGCGGGGCATATCGACATCCTGGTGGCCACCCAGGCGGCCGCCAAGGGCCACAACTTCCCGCACCTCACCCTGGTGGGAGTGGTCGACGCCGACCTGGGCCTGCGGGGCGGCGACCTGCGCGCCGCCGAGCGGACCTACCAGCTGCTGGCCCAGGCGACCGGCCGGGCGGGGCGGCGCGACCGGCCGGGCAGGGCGCTGCTGCAGACCTATGCGCCCGAGCATGCGGTGATGCAGGCGCTGAAGGGCCAGGACCGCGACGCCTTCGTGGCCGCCGAGATGGCCGAGCGCGAACTGGCCGGCCTGCCGCCGTTCGGCCGCCTGGCCGCGGTGATCGCCTCGGGTCCCGATCATGACGCGCTGGAGCGCTACGTCCGCGACCTCGCCGCCGCCGCGCCCAACGCCGAGGGGGTCGATGTGTTCGGTCCCGCCGATCCGCCGTTCGGCCTGGTCCGCGGCCGTCGTCGCAAGCGCTTCCTGGTCCGCGCCGACCGCAACATCGACCTGCAGGCCTACCTCGCCGCATGGCGCGCCCGCGTCCGCGCGCCCTCCTCGGTCCGCGTGACGATCGACGTGGATCCGTATAGTTTTCTGTGAGGCGAGGGGCCGCGCCGCGAGTGGGGCTACGCCTGCGCCCGCTCCGCTGTCTCGCCCCGTCCGTCAGCCCACCGCGCCAGCGCGCCCAGCAGGCTGGCGGGGCTGATCGGTTTGCCGATGTGGTCGTCCATGCCGGCCTCGTGGCACTTGCGCACCTGGTCGGGCAGGACATTGGCGGTCATGGCGATGATCGGCGTCGCTGCCCCGGCGCCGCCACTGGCGCGGATGCGTCTGGCCGCCGTCAGGCCATCCATCACCGGCATCTGCACATCCATCAGGATCAGGTCGTAGCCCTGCTGTTCGACCGCGTGGATCGCTTCGACCCCGTCGCAGGCGGTGTCGATCTCGATGTCGAACGGCTGCAGCAA
>NZ_JANXWD010000101.1 GCF_025351295.1 Phenylobacterium sp. | reverse complement strand
AGCCGGCGAACCGACACCGCGTCGAAATCCTCCCGCAACACCACCACAGAGCCCATCACGCCCTCCTCTCGGACAACCAGCGTGAATCACTGTTCGGCCCTCAAGGGAATCCCCTGAGTCAGCGTCAGCGGCGATTGGTATAAGGCCGCGGTCCTTAAGGCTTCGGCCCATGCGGGCGCCGGTCGCGAGGCCGGGCCCGCGTTGGAGATGGCGTCCCCAAAGTTGTCGCCCCCACCCCCGGCTGACCGGCCTTTGCGCGCGTCCGGATAGGCCCGCGCGCCATGCCCGCCCATCCGACGGCGTGAAGCGCCCGTGAAACGGGCTGCGGACCGCTCGAAAAGCCATGCGCCGTCGGATCAGCCTCCTGCGGTCGCGCTGCGGCGCGTTCGCGCGCTAGACCGAGGCGCGCGCGGCGTGCCATGAAGCCCAGGCCTTCACTCGGGAAAGTTCCGGCCGCCCCCATGTCCGACGCCGCGGTTCTGTCGATACGGAACGCCTCCAAGACGTTCGGTCAGCGCAAGGCGCTCGGCGGGGTTTCCCTCGACGTCAGGAAGGGCGAGATGATCGCCCTGATCGGGCCGTCCGGGTCGGGCAAGTCCACCCTGCTGCGCTCGATCAGCGCCCTGCAGACCATCGACAAGGGCGAAGGCGTGATCACCGCCTTTGGCGGGCCGGTGCAGCAGGACGGGCGGATCGATTCCAATGTGCGCAAAACCCGCACCCGGATCGGGATGATCTTCCAGCAGTTCAACCTGGTCGGCCGGCTCAGCCTGTTCTCCAACGTCGCCCTGGGCTCGCTGGGGCGGATCCCGTTCTGGCGCGGCCTGCTGGGGCTGTGGCCGGCGGAGACCAAGCAGGCGGCCATGGCGGCCCTGCATCGCTTCGGCCTGGCGGACTATGCGGCCCAGCGCGCCAACACCCTTTCCGGCGGCCAGCAGCAGCGCGGCGCGATCGCCCGCGCCCTGGTGCAGAAGGCCAAGATCATCCTGGCCGACGAACCGGTGGCCTCGCTGGACCCGGTCTCGGCGCGCAAGGTCATGGAGATCCTGCGCGACCTCAACAAGAGCGACGGCCTGACCGTGCTGGTGACCCTGCATCAGGTCGACTACGCGCTGCGCTACTGCGACCGCGTGGTGGCGCTGAAGGCCGGCAAGGTGGTCTACGACGGCCCGGCCAAGGCCCTGAAGACCGAACAGCTGATCGACATCTACGGCCCGGAATTCGAGGACGTGTTCTGGGAAGGAGCTCCTGCATGAACCGCCCCCATCTGCTCGGCGCGGCCCTGATCGCCGCCAGCCTGGCCCTCGCTTCCTGCGGGAAGCAGGAGGCCCGGCCGGCCGCGGGCGGCGCGCCCACGGAGCTGACCTTCTCGATCCTGTCGGCCGAGAACCAGGCCTCCATGGCGCCGCTGTGGACTCCACTGCTGGACGACATGTCGGCCCAGATCGGGGTGAAGGTGAAGCCCTACTTCGCCCCCAACTACACCTCGCTGGTGGAGGCCATGCGCTTCAAGCAGGTGCAGGTGGGCTGGTTCTCCGCCGCCCCGGCGCTGTCGGCCATCAAGCGGGCCGACGCCGAGGTGCTGGGCCGGGTGGTCGATGCGGGCGGCGACGCCACCTACAAGTCGGTGATCATCGTCAGGAAGGGCAGCGGGATCACGCTGGAGAAGCTGCTGGCCTGCGACCGGACGCTGACCTTCGGCATGGGCGACGCCCAGTCCACCTCGGGCACGCTCGCCCCCATGGCTTATCTGTTTACGCCCAAGGGGATCGACCCGGCCAAGTGCTTCAAGGCCGTGCGCTCGGCCAGCCACCAGGCCAACGCCTTCTCGGTTGCCAACGGCGTCCTGGACGTCGCGACCAACAACTCCGTGGGGCTGATCTTCCTGCGCCGCGAGAACCCGGCCACCGCCGACAAGCTGGAAGCGCCGATCTGGATCTCCCCGCCGCTGCCGGAGTCCTCGATCGTGGTGCGCAAGGACCTCGACCCGGCGCTGAAGGAGAAGATCCGCCAGTTCTTCCTGACCTACGGCACCGGCGCCGACGCGGTGGGCGATAAGCAGCGGGCGGTGCTGAAGGGCCTGGCCTATGGCGGCTTCAAGCCGGCCGACAACTCCTACCTCGACCCGGTGCGCGAGATGGAGGCCGCCGAGGACCTGGCCGCGGCCCACCGCTCGAAGGACGCCGGCAAGATCGCCACGGCCCAGGCCGCGTTCGACAAGATCAAGGCTTCGGCCGACCAGCAGCGCGCCAAGGAACCGGCCGCCCAATGAGCGATGCCGCCGCCATTCCCGCGGCCCCCAGCCGGACCCTGACCCAGCGCGCGCCGGACGTTGTCGTCTGGGGCGGGCTGCTGCTGGTGCTGCTGTTCAGCTTCCATCCGGTGGAGATGCAGAACGCCACCAAGCTGTTCACCAACTCCGACAACATGCGCCAGTTCGGCGCCGAGTTCCTGAAGCCCGACTTCACCGACTGGAAGGTCTACGTCGCCAAGATGTGGCTGACGGTGCAGATCGCCATGTGGGGCACGGCCCTGGCGGTGATCCTGGCGGTGCCGTTCGGCCTGGCCTGCGCGCGCAACGTCTCGCCGCCCTGGGTGCAGCAGCCAATGCGCCTGCTGATGAACCTGCTGCGCTCGGTTCCGGACCTGGTGGTGGGCACCCTGTTCCTGGTGGCCGTGGGTCTGGGGCCGTTCGCCGGGGTGATGGCGCTGTCGATCAACACCGGGGCGGTGCTGGCCAAGCTGTTCTCCGAGGCCGTGGAGTCCATCGACAAGGGCCCCGTCGAGGGCGTCCGCGCCACCGGCGCCACGCGGCTGCACGAGATCACCTGGGGGGTCATCCCGCAGGTGGCGCCGCTGTGGACCTCCTATGCGCTCTACCGCTTCGAATCGAACTCGCGCTCGGCCACGGTGCTGGGGCTGATCGGCGCCGGCGGCATCGGCCAGCTGCTGTTCGATGCGCTGAACGCCTTCGCCTACCACCAGCTCTCGGCGATCATCATCGTCATCATCGTGGCGGTCTCGCTGATCGACCTGCTGTCCCAGGCCATGCGCAGCCGGCTGTTGTAGGCGCGCGCGGAGCGCGGCCCCGAGGAAATCAGCTCTTGAACCTGGTCAGCAGGGACTTCAGTTCCGGTTCGTCGACCAGGCCGGCCGCCTCGGCGGCGGTGGTCCAGTTGCGGTCGCGTTCGGTCATCTCCGGCCAGATGTCGCGTTCCTCGCGGACCTCCAGGCCATAGACCAGCACCCGGACGTGCTGCAGGCGGCCGGAGCGCAGGCGCTTGTCGTAGTGGTAGGTCCCCAGCGTCTTGCGGCCCGGCGCGCCCACCACGCCTGCCTCCTCGAAGGCCTCCTGGGCGGCGCATTCGCCGGGCGCCTTGTCCTGCATCGGCCAGCCCTTGGGGATCACCCAGCGGCGGCTCTCGCGCGAGGTGATGACCAGCACCTCCACCGCCCCGTCGGCGCGCCTGCGCCAGGGCAGGGCCGCGTACTGGGTGCGGGGCTCCCGGTCAGGTTCCGGGCGCAGTCTGTCGCGCGTCTTGCCCATCGCCAGTGTCTCGGAGCTCCCTAGCGATTCGGCCACGGACCGGCCGTTAGAGCCGCGCGGTTTACGCACGGTTTCGGCCTAAGCCAATCCCAATGTCATAAAAATGTCATACAACCGCGGCTCAGGCCGCCTCGGTCCGCCGGCGCCGCACCCGCGCCAGCCGCCGCAGCCGCCGCCAGAACCGGGTCTTCTCCGGCTCGGGATAGGGCTGCAGGTTCTTGACGAAGTCCTCCGCGCAGGCCCGCCAGGAGAAGGTCTCGGCGAAGGCCCGCACCCGTCCGCGGTCCAGGTCCAGGGCCTGCAGGCAGGCCTCGCGCAGCCCCTCGGTCGCCGTCAGCGCCAGGGTGCCGGCCCCGGACCCCGGGATCAGGTCGATGGGGCCCGGCGCCGGATAGGCCGCCACCGGCGTGCCCGCGGCCATGGCCTCCAGGATCACGAGGCCGAAGGTGTCGGTCAGCGAGGGGAACACGAAGACGTCGGCGCAGGCGTAGTGGGCCGCCAGCTCCTCGCCCGACTTCGGCCCCTTGAACACCACCTGGGAATAGCGGGTCTTCAGGTCCTCCAGCTGCGGCCCGGGGCCCACCACCACCTTGGTGCCGGGCAGGTCCAGCGCCACGAAGGCCTCGATGTTCTTCTCCACCGCCACCCGGCCCACATAGAGGAACACCGGCCGCGCCAGGCCCTCGAACAGGTCCGGCTCCTCGTCGCGCCGCGGACGGAAGTGCTCGGTGTCCACCCCGCGCGACCAGGCGGAGATGTTGCGGAAGCCGTGGCGGGCCAGCTCCTCGCGCATGGTGGGCGTGGCCACCATCAGCCGGCCTGACGGCTTGTGGAACCACTTCATGTAGGCGTACCCGGCGGCCAGCGGCAACGGCAGCCGGGCCGAGACATATTCCGGAAACCGGGTGTGGTAGCTGGTGGTGAACGGCAGCTTCCACTCCACACATATGCGCCGCGCCGCCAGGCCGATCGGGCCCTCGGTGGCGATGTGGATGGCCTCGGGCTCGAAGGCCTTGAACAGCTCCTGCACCGGCTCGTAGACCCCGATCGCCACCTTGATCTCGTTATAGGTCGGCAGCGGGAAGGTCTTGAACTGGCCGGGGTGGATCACCTCGACGGTGTGGCCCATCTCCTGCAGCTCGCTGACCACGCGGGTCAGGGTGCGGACCACGCCGTTGACCTGCGGCTCCCAGGCGTCGGTGGCCACCAGGATGCGCATGGGGCGGAGCGAATCGCGCGGCGCGGTGATCGCCTCGCGCAGCCGCCGGTCGGAGCGCGCCGGCTTAGGCCGCTCCGGCTGGCCGAACGCCTCGCTCTGCATCCAGGCCCAGAAGGCGCCTAGCAGCGCCTCCTTGGTGGGGAAGTGGCGATAGACGGTGCGCTCCCCGACCCCCGCGTCGCGGGCGATCTCCGCGAAGCTCAGGTCCTCCAGCGAGCGGGTCTCGAGCTGGTGGCCGACGGCCCGCAGGATCTGCGCCCGGGTTTCCTCGCGCTGGCGCTCACGAAGATTCGGCAGGGGGGTTTTCATGACAGTCGCACTGTCATGAGTTCGAAGCCCAAGTCAACGCATGCCCGCGTTACATCAATCCGGCGCCAATCGCATGACAGTGGCGCCCAATCGCTGGACAGGCCGCATCCGTCGCACCCCTCTCAGGCGTAAGCCCTGGAATGGCGATCCCTTATGTGGCTAGGGATTGCGCTCAGGAGCAGGCCCTCCCCAGGTCGCTGTAGATTGGGTCCGATGGACGCGCGCACCTATCCGGCGAAAGCGACGCCGAAGTCGCAACGAACGCGCGCGCGCATCCTGGACGCGGCCATGCGCCTGTTCGCCCAGATCGGCTATCACGCCGCCAGCAACGCCGTGATCGCCGATGCGGCCCAGCTGACGCGCGGGGCCATGCTCTATCACTTCGCCACCCGCGAGGAGCTGGTGGAGGCCGCCGTCGGCCATATCGAGCTGCACCGCGCCCGGCTGTTCGAGAAGGCGGCCTCGGCGCCGGCCGTGGCCGGGGTGGATGCCGCCGAGCATGCCATCGACGTCTATTGGTCGCTGCTGCACGAACTGCCGTTCCTGGCCTTCGCGGAGCTTGAGGCGGCGGCCCGCACCGACCCGATGCTGAGCCATCGGCTGGAGGGCGCGCGCAGCGCCTTCGACCACGCCCAGCTGGGCGGCGACCGCTTCGGGGCCATGGTCCAGGCCGGCGCCGACCCCCGGTTCCAGACCAGCCGCGATCTGGGCCGGTTCCTGCTGGAGGGCCTGGCCAAGGGGGCCATGACCTACGACGAGGCCGCGCGCCGGGACCGCCTCCTGGCGGTGATCAAACGCGCCGTGCGCATGCTCAACCGCAAGAGCGGCGGCGACGGCCTCTGGGAGGACTGAGGGCCGACACGCTCAGCTGGCCGCCAGGACCTCGGCGGCCGTCGCCTCATTCTCCAGCGGCTCGCCGGCCAGGAAACGGCGGAGGTTCTCCACGAAGATCACGTCGTTGCGGGGTGTGTTGCCGGCGCTCATGCCGGAAGAGTGCGGCGTCAGGGTAACGGCCGGATGGGTCCAGAACGGACTGTCGGCCGCCAGCGGCTCGGTCTCGAAGACGTCGAGGACCGCATGCGCCGGCGCGCCCTTGTCCAGCGCCGCCAGCAGGGCCGGCTCGTCCACCAGCGGGCCGCGGCCGACGTTGACCAGGATCGAGCCCGGCTTCATGCGGCCGAAGGCGGCGGCATTGGCGATGTGGCGGGTCTCCGGGGTCAATGGCGCGCACAGCACCAGCACGTCCGTGTCCGGCAGCAGGCCCGGCAGGTCCGCCAGGGCGGCGATCCGGTCCGCGACAGGGTCATCCGCCGGATTGCGCCGCACGCCGGTGATGTGGGCGCCGAACGCCTTGGCGCGCACCGCGACGCCGCGCCCGATGGCTCCGAAGCCGACGAGGGTCCAGCGCGTGCCGGCGATCTCGCGGAAGGTGGTGCGCGACCATTCGCCGGCCGCCTGGGCGGCGCGCCGCTCGGGCCCGCGCTGCAGCACGTCCAGCACGCCCCACATCACATAGTCGGCCATGCCCACCGCCTGGCCGTGGCTGGTGTCAGGCGCGCGCCCTTCTGCACGATCTTGCCGAAGGCCGGATTGTCGAACCCGGCCGCGCCGCTCTGCACCCACTTCAGGTTCGGCGACTTCAGCGTGGCGGCCATGAAGTTGCGGCCGGCGCCAGTGAAGAAGGTATCGGTGTTGGCCCAGGCGAGGTCGGGCGCCGCCTCATCCGGCGTCACCGGCGCGCCGGCCACGGTCATGTGGCCGTCGTCGTCGATCAGCACCAGCTCGAGGGCCGGCGCCGCATCGACCGCGGCCCGCACGCGAGCGTAAGACCGTTCGTGGATCAGCAGGCGCATCGGTGTCTCCCCGGCCGTTGTCTAGCCGGGGCGCGCACCCAATGCCAACTAGCGACCGCCGCCGGGCCTGACGGCTGCCGGCGCGGCGGGCGGGGCCGCGGGCGCCGGGGCCTGCTGCGCCTCCTGCCGCCGCCGTCCGCCGCTCATCACCTTCAGGGCCGCCATGAGCTCGTCGTTGCTGATGGCGCCGGACTTGTCCTGGTCCATCTGGGCGAAGTACGGGGCCAGCTTGTCGCCCAGTTCGCCCTTCAGCTCGGCCTTCTCGATCACGCCGTCCATGTTGTCGTCGAACATGCCCAGCAGGCGGGTCTGGTCCATCAGCCGGTCGTAGTCGACCAGCTTGGCGGAGGTCTCATCCAGCCAGCGGTAGCGGATGGCGGTGTAGAACATCTCCTCCCAGGACTGGTCGCCCCAGACGATGGTCTTCTTCGGGTCGGGGTTGTTCGGGTTCTGCGCGGAGTTGTCGTACCAGTAGTGGGCGATCAGCTTCGACCCCGCCGGGATCTTCAGCGGCTCGGCGAAGGTGTATTCGCGCTGCCAGTTGAAGTTGTAGCGCGGCATGGCCAGCAGCTCCTTCTTCGTGCCGTCCGGATACTGCACCCAGAAGTCCGAGGCATAGCCGCGGTAATGGGCGTGCGGGAAGGCCGAATAGAGCAGCATGTCCTTGGGCACGTTGATGTAGGCGGTCTCCTCGTGGCGCGCCTCGCCCGCCGGTATCTTGATGGTGTTGTCCACCACCACCGAGGAATGCATCACCAGGCCCGGCTTCTGGCCGTCCTTGTAGAAGTAAAGGCCCAGCAAGGACTTGTCGGTCACCTCCTTGCCGTAGGGGGTGTAGTGGGCCTGGAAGCCGACCGCGCCGCCCGGCGGCAGGTAGGTGCCGACGTTCCTGGGCCACAGGGTCGACTCGGCGCCCACCGCATAGCCGCCCATGGAGGCGCCCCAGCGGTCCTCGTTGCCCTTGCCGTCCTTCGGCACCTCGGCGATGTAGCCGCTGAGCAGGTGGTGCACCGCCTGGCGCTGGCTGACCACATAGGTCGAGGCCCTGACCCAGCGGCCTTCGGTCAGCGGATTGACCGCGATCGGGCGCTGGTAGTCGACCACGCCGGAGGCGGGAATGGTGTAAGTCGGGATTTCCAGCACCAGGTCCGGCTTGCCCAGCGGCCACTGCTGGGCGACGTGGCGCTTCTGGGCCAGCGGGTCGGGCCCGTCGCCGCGCGGCGCGCCCTGTTCGACCCAGTGGACCACGGTCTGGATCTCGGCCGGGCTCAGGCTCTTGTCGTCCGCCCACTTGCCGATGTGCGGGTCGACATTCCACGGCGGCATGCGCTTGGTGCGCAGCACTTCGCGGATCATCGGAGAGAAGCCCTTGACCATGTCGTAGTTGGTCATCGCAAAGGGGCCGATGCCGCCTTCCTCGTGGCAGGCGACGCACTTCTTCTCGAGGATCGGGGCGACGTCCTTGGCATAGGAGATCTGCGCCACCTTGCCCCGGCCGGGGAAGTCGACCAGACAGCCCGGGCTCATCTTGGTGGCGGCCAGGGCCTGATGGCCGGCCAGCACCGCCTCGATGGCGTCAGAAGCCCAGGGATGCTCGGCGGAGCCCTTCTGGGAGCCGTAGTCCAGCCGGTCGTCCAGCGGGCCACGATAGGCGACCTTCCAGGTCTTGGGATCGACCACGAAGAACTCTGCCGTGCGGGTCACGCCCAGCTGCTCGCCGACCAACTGGTTGCTGTCCTTCAGGATCGGGATGTCGATGCCGTAGTCGGCGGCCTCGGCCTTGATGGCTTCGGGGCTGTCCTGGAGGGACGAATTCAGCATCAGGAACTGCACGCCCTGCGGCCCGTACTTGGCCTGCAGCGCCTTCAGCGCCGGCGCCAGGTTGCGCACGATCGGGCAGCCGTTCATCTGGGTGACGATCACGATGACCTTCGCATCGCTCATCCGATACAGCTCGTGGCCCATGTAGCTGGCGTCGGCCAGCATGAAGTTGTCGATGGTCTTCGGCATCGCCGTGGTCGCCGTCTCGACCGCCGCCGTGGGCGTGCCGGCGGAGAGCGCGTTCGGGGCCGGGCCGTCGGTGGTGCAGCCGAACAGGAGCGCGGTCGCGGCCGTGGTGGCCAAGGCGTAAACGATCGCCTTCGTCATAGAAAAACCTCCCAAGGGCCGTTTTCGAGCTGTCCGCCCGCGTCAGGTCCCGTCCCGAAATCTCTGTTACGCCAGATAATATATGACCCCTGACCGGTTGCATCATTATTTCTAATCAATGTTCAGATGGGTTGACGCGCCCGTTCAGTGGCTCGACTCCGACGCGATCCAGGCGTCGACCCGGGCCTCCAGCAGGTCCATCGGCAGCGGCCCTGCCAGCAGCACGGCGTCGTGGAAGCGGCGGATGTCGAAGCGGTCGCCCAGCTTCGCCCTGGCCCGGTCGCGCAGCGCCAGGATCTTCAGCTGGCCCACCTTGTAGGCCAGGGCCTGGCCCGGCCAGGAGATGTAGCGGGCCAGCTCCACGTCGATGTTGAGCGGCGCCAGCGCGGTGTTGTCGGTG
>NZ_JANXWD010000089.1 GCF_025351295.1 Phenylobacterium sp. | reverse complement strand
CAACAAGATCGTCCGCACCAGCCGCCAGATGCTGCACGAGATCGGCCGCGAGCCGACCCCGGAAGAGCTGGCCGAGAAGCTGGCCATGCCGCTGGAGAAGGTCCGCAAGGTCCTGAAGATCGCCAAGGAGCCGATCAGCCTCGAGACCCCGATCGGCGACGAGGAAGACAGCCACCTGGGCGACTTCATCGAGGACAAGAACGCCATCCTGCCCATCGACGCGGCCATCCAGTCGAACCTGCGCGAGACCACTACCCGCGTGCTGGCGTCGCTGACCCCGCGCGAGGAACGTGTCCTGCGCATGCGCTTCGGCATCGGCATGAACACCGACCACACCCTGGAAGAGGTCGGCCAGCAGTTCTCGGTCACCCGCGAACGCATCCGCCAGATCGAGGCCAAGGCGCTGCGCAAGCTGAAGCACCCCAGCCGGTCGCGGAAGCTGCGAAGCTTCCTCGACAGCTGATTGGCGGATGACGCAACCGTAAGCTGACGCTGCGGCGCATGGCTCTAAGACTCCCCGGCCGCAAGTCCGGGGAGTTTTCATGTCATCTGCCAAGTTCCTGGCCACCGTCGTGGGCGCCGCGTGGCTGTGCGCCGTGCCGGCTGCGCTGGCCGCGGACGCCGCGCCCAGCTTCGCCATCACCGGCGTGCGGGTGTTCGATGGGGACAGGGTGATCCCCAGGGCCACGGTGGTCGGGGCCGGCGGCAAGGTCGTGGTCATGGGTCCGGCGGTGAAGGTCCCAGTGGGCGCCACGGTCATCGACGGCAAGGGCAAGACCCTGCTGCCTGGCCTGATCGACGCCCACACCCACACCTTCGGCGCGGGACCGAGTATGGCTTCGCCATCGAGACCCTGACCGCGCCGGATCAGGCTGAGGCCTGGGTCGTGCGGCGGATCGCCGAGGGTTCGGACTACATCAAGATCGTCTACGAGCCGCACTTCGAGGGCCGCCGCGACACCCCCACGATCGACCGCGCGACCGGCTTGACCCGCCGAGCGGCCGGGAGGACTCTCAGGCGATGGCCGACGGCGAGATCAGGGTGAAGGTCGACGACGAGACCGAGCAGCGCCTCAAGGCGCTGGCCGAGGCCGCCGGCCTGTCCGTCAGCGACTACGTTCGCGACATCATCAGCGATAGCCTGCAGGATGATGACCTTGCGGAGGATCTCGCGGCTCTCGAAGAGTATGACCGGACGGGTGTGTCGTATTCGGTGGAGGAGGCGATGGCCCACTTCCGCAGCGAACTCGATGGGCAGGTGAAGAAGGACCGTTGATACGGGTCCGGGTCACGCCCGCCGCCTATCGCGACCTGTCGAGGCTGGTGGCGTGGTTGGCTCCGAAGACGCCGCGCGCCGCCGATCTCGCGGCTGACGCCATGACCTTGGCCATCGACAGCCTCGGTGAAATGCCATCGAGAGGACGACCGATTGGCCGAGGCTTCAGAGAGCTCCCGGTCAAATTTGGACGATACGGTTACGTCGTCCGCTATCGCATTGATGAGCGGGACGTGGTCGTCTCCAGCATTCGGCACGCCCGTAAGCGGCGCTGACCTCTACCGCCAGCCGTAGTTGAAGCTCACGCTCACCCGCGGCGTCTTCGCCCGGTTGGCCGGCACCTCGTGACGCAGCCAGCTTTCCCACAGGTAGAGCGTGCCCGCCGCCGGCTGCAGATAGACGAAGGTCTGCGCCTCTTCCGGCGCATCGGGACGCCGGGGCGGGGCGGCCATCATCAGCGGAAGGCGCGGGTCCTCCAGCTTGAGCGCACTGGCGCCTGGCGGGGTCGCCACATAGTAGGTCCCCGAAAGCACGCTGTGCGGGTGGATGTGGCCGGAGTGGGCGGCGCCGGGCTTCAGGACGTTCACCCACAGGCTGTCCAGGCGCAGCCGCCCCGCGCCCAGGTCGAAGGCCAGCGAGCCCGCGAAGCGCTTGGCATGGCGGTCCAGCCGGGTCTTGAGCTCCCCGAACACGCTCATCCGCCGCGGCAGGTCGTCCAGCGACGCATAGGACGTGTAGCCGCCATAAGCGTGCTCTCGGCACCAGGCGCGGCCGGCCAGGTCCTCCTCGGCCAGCGACTGGCAGGCGGCCCAAATCTCGCCGTTGAAATTTTCGAAGCTCCGGTCTGCTGTAAGGCTGGCTTCGTAGACCGATGTGACGAAGAGTGGGCGCAGCGTCATGGGGGCCGACTTATCCCAGCCCACCGGTTTCTCAAAACGCCGAGCTGCGCTGGCGCGGTGCGTGTACGTTGTTTAGGCTTGTCGCCAGAAATAGGCTCCGCCGAATCCAGGCCGGGGCGTTGGGGGAATGAGAGCATGATCAGGATCGTGGCGGCGCTGGCCGTGGTCGGGTTGGCGGTGGCGGCCGGACCGGTTCAGGCCGAGACGAAGGCCAAGGCGGCGCCTGCAAAGGCCATGGCCGCCAAGGCCGCGACGCCCGCCTACAAGGCGCCCCGCGGCCCCGACGGCAAGCACCCGGACCTCAACGGCGTGTGGCAGGTGATGAACACCGCCAACTGGGACATCGAGCCCCACGCCGCGCGCGCCGCCCTGCAGCTGCGCCCCGGTCCGTTCGTGCCGGTGCCGGCCAAGGCGGTCGTGGCGCTGGGCGCGGTGGGCGCGGTCCCGGCCGGCCTGGGCATCGTGGAAGGCGGCGAGATCCCCTACAAGCCCGAGGCCAAGGTCCAGCGCGACAAGAACCGCGCCAACTACCTCGACCTCGACAAGGGCGACCCCGAGGTGAAGTGCTATCTGCCCGGCGTGCCGCGGGCCAATTACATGGCGCTGCCGTTCCAGATCTTCCAATCCGAGAAGTCGATGATCATCGCCTATGAGTACGCCGGCGCCGTGCGCAACGTGCTGTTCACCGATCCTGGCCCGGCCCCGGTCGACAGCTGGATGGGCCAGTCGGTGGCCAAGTGGGACGGCGATACCCTGGCGGTCTCGGTCTCGGGCATGGTCGACCGCTCGTGGCTGGACCGCGCCGGCAACTTCCACTCCGACCAGATGACGGTGGTGGAGCGCTGGACCCCCACGGGGCCCGGCGTGATCCGCTATGAGGCGACGATCACCGACCCCGAAACTTTCACCAAGCCCTGGAAGATGAGCTTCAATCTTTACAAGCACGTAGGCGACGACGCGCGGTTGAACCAGTTCAAGTGCGTCGAGTTCGTCGAGGAACTGATGTACGGTGACCTCCGCAAGGAGCCGCTGAAGTAGAGAGACCCGGCGGGTCTCCAAGGCCCGATCGATGATTTGGAATTCGGCATCCGGCGTTGGAGGCGCGAGATGAACAAGAAGAACCTGATGATGGCGGCGTTCGCGGGCGCGGCGCTTAGCGTCGCGGTCGCCGGCGGCGCGGCCCTGGCGCACCATGCCTTCGCCGCCGAGTTCGACGGCAAGGCCCCGGTCCTGCTGCGCGGCAAGGTGACCAAGGTGGAGTGGATCAATCCCCACGCCTGGGTGCACATCAACGTGGTCGGCGCCGACGGCACGTCCGTCGAGTGGATGGTCGAGGGCGGCACGCCCAACACCCTGCTGCGCGCCGGCATCGACCGCAATTCGCTGAAGGCCGGCCAGGAGATCATCGTCCGCGGCTATCAGTCCAAGGACCGGCTCTGCCGTCCGGCCTGCAAGGCCAACGGCCGTGACGTGACCTTCCCGGATGGCAAGAAGCTGTTCATGGGCTCGTCCGGCACGGGCGCCCCCAAGGACGGCGCGGACGCCACCGAAAAGTAAGCTCGAGCCTGACGCCGGATACGCAAAGGGGAGCCGCGAGGCTCCCCTTTTTCGTGCGCGCGACGTCTTCGTCTACGTGGCGGACGCCGCTCAGCGTGTCTGCAGTTTCAGCAGCGAGTCCCACATGTCCTGGGCGAAGCGGACCACGGTGGCGTTGGCGGCGAAGGCCTGCTTGGCCTGCACCATGTCCACGACCTGCGCGCCGAGATCGACGTTGGCGTCATTGGGCGCATTGGCGATCTGGGTCGCCGAGGCCTCGAAGCGGCGCGAGGCGGCCATCATTCCGTATTGGGCGGTGGCGATCGGGTCCATGGCGCCAGCCTGCGCCCGGCGGGGTTAAGCCGGCGCTGAAGGACGTGGTGAACGGCGGCCGAAATTTCAGGGGCCCGGCGCCGGCGATCGGCGTTAGGGTCGCGCCGGTTGAACCGTTCTCCGCCGAACCGGCATCCACCTCGGCGGACAGGGTCGGAGGCTCACATGCGCATCGCACTCATCGTCCTGGCGCCGCTGGCGTTGGCCGGCGCCGCCCTGGCCCAGCCGCTGAGCCCGAACCCGCCGAAGACCACCATCCAGTGCATCGAGGGCGGCGGCCAGCTGATCCCGCCGGTCTGCGACGTGCCGGCCAGCCGCCTCGACAACCGCGAATACATCTGCACCTGCCCGAACGGCGGCCAGCGGGTCGACGTGTCGATCTGCGCCAGGGGCCAGATCCCGCCGCCGGAGGGCAAGGCCCTGAACATCGCGCGCAGCACAGCCATCAAGGACGGCAGCCTGGTCGGTGACAAGCTCGGCGACCGCCCCATCTGCGTGGCCCCGCGCAACCTGCACTGAGCGTCGCGCCCGTCTTCTCCTCACCCGTAGGGGGAGGGGGACCCTGCGCAGCAGGGTGGAGGGGGTCCGCAGGATGGATCTCTGCGGTGGCGGGCCCCCTCCACCGTCCTTCGGCCGGTCCCCCTCCCCCTACGGGTGAGGAGAGGCGGGTCCAGCGTCGTTGGGCGCCTTACCCCAGGGCGGCGTAGACCAGCTTCTGGAACATCGGCAGCGCGATGCGGCCGGTGGGACGCTGGCCCTGCATGGCGGTGACGGCTTCGGGGCCCAGCGGCATGGAATCCTGGATCATGAAAATCGTGATCATGTCGTGCTCCGGATCGGCCTGCCACCAGGTGCCGAAAGCGCCCGGCCATCCGAAGGCGCCCTGGCCGCCGGCCCCCATCCACTGGTGCGCCGCGGCGTCCACGATCATCGACAGGCCCAGGCCGAAACCCTGGCTCAGCCAGAACGGCATGCCCATAAAGGTGTGGCCGCGCTGGACGTCCGTGAGCCGGTTGGCCGTCATCTGGTCGACAGTCTCGGCCTTAAGCAGCCGAACGCCGTCCACCTCGCCGCGCGCCAGCAGCATGCGGGCAAATTTCAGGTAGTCGTCGACGCAGGAGATCAGGCCGCCGCCACCGCCCTCGAAGGCCGGCGGGGTGTCGGCCATCGGCAGGGAGACGTCCATGAGCGCGCCGCCGTCGGCCGGGGCCTCGTAGAGCTTCGCCAGCCGGTCGCGCTTTTCCGGCGGCAGCCAGAACGCGGTGTCGGCCATCCCCAGCGGGTCGAAGATCCGCGCCTGCAGCACGTGGCCCAGCGGCTTGCCCTCGATGCGCGCCACCAGGAAGCCCAGCACGTCGGTGGCGTGGCTGTAGTGGAACCGTTCGCCCGGCTCGTAGCTCAGCGGCAGTTCGCCCAGCGCCTGCAGCCAGGCGTCGGGGGACAGCGGATTGGCCAGCGGCGAGCCCAGCTTGTCCTGGTGCGCATAGGCGATCGGCCCCACCGAGGTGAAGCCATAGGCCAGGCCCGCGCGGTGGGTCATCAGGTCCTCGACCGTGATGTCGCGGCTGGCGGGGGCGGCCTTGTCGAGGGCGCCGTCGGCGGCCTCCAGCACCAGCATGCCGCCCAGTTCCGGCAGCCACTTGGTCACCGGGTCGCTGAGCTTCAGCTTGCCATCCTCGACCAGCATCATCGCCGCCACCGTGGTGACCGGCTTGGTCATCGAGGCGATGCGGAACAGGGTGTCGCGCTGCATCGGCGCGCCGGCGGCGATGTCGCGCTGGCCCAGCGTATTGACCTGGATCACCTCACCCTTGCGCCACACCAGCGTCACCGCGCCGGACAGCGCGCCCTGATCGACGATGCCTTGCAGGGTGGCCGGAACCTGCGCGAGCGCATCCGCATTGAAACCCGTCGGCGCCTGAGCCCCATCCATGACGCATCTCCCTTATCGTTGTTCACCCACATTGCGCCGGGCGAGGCGGGCGCCGTCAAGGCCCGGCGTCGCCCGGGCGCCTCGTTCTGCGTCTCCGGCGCCCGCGCGGCCGTAGAACCGAGGGGCGGATGTTGCGCGCCCGCGTTTCCCCGCCTAGGTCCGGTCCATGCCGTCCGTCGCCAAGGTCACCAAGCGTTTCACCGTCACCGGCCTGGCCGCCGTGCTGACTGCGGCGTGCTCGCCCCTGACCATGTTCGCCACCCTCTCGCCCAAGGACCCGGCGGCGCTGGTGGCGCGCGGCGAGGCCTATGGCCCCAACCCGCGCCAGCGGCTGGATGTCTACACCCCGCGCGGCGGCACGGGCCACGCGCCGCTGGCGGTGTTCTTCTACGGCGGCGCCTGGGATTCGGGGCGGCGGCAGGACTACAATTGGGTCGGCCGGGCCCTGGCCTCGCGCGGGTTCGTGACCGTGGTCGCCGACTACCGGCTCTATCCCGAGGTGAAGTACCCGGCCTTCCTGGAGGACTGTGCGCTGGCCGTGCGCTGGGCCAGCGACCACGCCGCCCGGTTCGGGGGCGATCCGCAGCGCATCGTCCTGGTGGGCCATTCGGCTGGCGCCTACAACGCCGCCATGCTGGCGCTGGACGGCCGCTACCTGAAGGCCGCCGGCGTCGATCCGCACCGGGTGAAGGCCCTGGCCGGCCTGTCGGGGCCCTACGATTTCCTGCCGCTGGAGGGCGACATCACCCACCGGGTGTTCGGCGACACGCCGGACCTGCCCGCCACCCAGCCCACGGCCTATGTCACGGCGACCTCGCCGCCGGCCTTCCTGGCCACCGGCGACGCCGACGACATGGTCTGGCCCAAGAATACCGTGGCCCTGGCCCGCAGCCTGCGCGCCGCCGGGGTCGAGGTGGAGGAGCGGCATTATCCCGGCGTCGACCATGTCCGCATGGTCCTGGCGCTCTCCCGCCCCCTGCGCGGCCGCGCCCCGGTGCTGGACGAGATGACCGAGTTCCTGCGCCGCCACGCCGGCTGACGCCGCGCCTCCCGCCGGGGGAGGTCCGTCGCCGCGGTCATTCGGTCCGTCCAGAAGGGCGACAAGGCGATCGTCGTCGCCTATGGCATGCTGCCAGCCGAAGAGGCCCGCAACTATTCGCCGACCGTGGTGCTGCTGGATGACGCCAAAGAGATCAAGACGGCCGGCTGAGGCCCTCGCCGCGGCCGCCGCGCTGGCGGTGCTGAGCCTGGCCGCCTGCTCGCCGGGCGGCCCTCCGGGGGTGGACCGCGACACCCTCGACGCCGAGGTCTCCCGCGCCATCGGCGACCCCGCCAGTTGCCTGCTGATCGCCCGCAAGGGGTCGGGCCGGCTGGTCTACCGCTACAACTCCGCCACCACCTGCGACCGCGAGCTGCCGGCCTGCGGCGCCCCGGGCAAGACCAAGGTCGCCCACCTGCTGGCCGCCACCGCCAGGGACGGCCAGCCCCGCGCGCTCAGCTGCAACTCCGCGGCCGACGCCTCGCGCGGCGTAGGCTGGGCCGCCGGGCCGATCGCCGGCACCGACCTGGTCTATGCCGCCGCGATGGAGGGCGACCGCACCTTCCCCGGCCGGATGATGGCCGACCGCCTGGACAGCGCCTTCCGCCGCGCCAAGGTAGCCAAGGCGCCGTAGCGAGCTGGAGCTGAAACCCATGACCACCGCGATCCAGGAGCATGTCGCCAAGAGCCCGCGCCATACGACCTTCTACCTGGCGGCCGGACCCGAGGCGGCGACGCCGATGATCTTCGTCCACGGCTGGCCGGAGCTGTCGATCTCGTGGCGCCACCAGCTGCCGGTGTTCGCCGGCCTGGGCCTGCGCGCCATCGCCCCGGACATGCGCGGCTATGGCCGGTCCAGCGTCTATGCGCGGCACGAGGACTACGCCCAGGAAGAGATCGTCGCCGACATGATCGAGCTGCTGGATCACCTGGGCGCCGAGCGGGCGATCTGGGTGGGCCACGACTGGGGCGCGCCGGTGGTCTGGTCGATCGCCCAGCAGCATCCGGACCGCTGCCACGGCATCGCCGCCCTCTGCGTGCCCTACATCCCGCAGGGCTTCGCGCCCGAGGCGATCATCCCGCTGGCCGACCGGACGATCTATCCGGAAGCCAGCCTGCCGGCCGCCCAGTGGGACTACATGCTCTATTATGGCGAGAACTTCGCCGCCGCCTGCGCCGGCTTCGAGGGCGATGTCCGCGACACGGTGAAGCTGCTGTTCCGCGCCGGGTCGCCCGCGGGCAAGGGCCAGCCGGCCGGCACCGCATTCCCCCGCGCCAACGGCGGCTGGTTCGGCCCGGGCGGCAAGGCGCCGGACACTCCCCGCGACGAGAGCGTGCTGACCCTGGAGGACGAGAACCGCTACACCGCGGCGCTCGAGCGCAACGGCTTCTTCGGCCCCGACAGCTGGTATATGAACGGCCCGGCGAACACCGCCTATGCCGCGCGCGCCCCGGGGGGCGGGCGGCTGGCGATGCCGACGCTCTTCCTCCACGCCGCCTATGATTACGTCTGCGAGACCCTGGAGTCCCGCCTGGCCGAACCGATGCGCGTCCACTGCGCCGATCTCACTGAGGCGGTCGTCGAGTCCGGCCACTGGATGGCCCAGGAGAAGCCCGCCGAGGTCAATGCCGCGCTCGCCAAGTGGCTGGCGGCGCGGCTGCCGGACCTGTGGCCGCGGCGCTGAAGTCTTAGCGGGTCACCTCGTAAAGCCCGGTGATGTCGATGCGCACATTGAGCTCGCCGGCGGCGACCGGGGTGGAATCGGCGGCCACGCCGCGCTTGGCGTAGGCCAGCATCGGCATTGGCGGCTGGGGCGTGTAGCCGCCGCCTTCGCTGAGCGTGACCAGGCGCGAGATCCGGTAGCCGGTGGCCCGGGCGTAGAGGTCGGCCTTGGCGGAAAGCGCCTTCACCGCCGCCTCGCGCGCCGCGTTCTCGGCGGCGGTCGGGTCGCTGAGCCCGAAGCTGATCCCGTTCACCTGGTTCGCGCCGGCGTTGACGGTGGCGTCCACCGCCGCGCCCAGCCGCTTCAGGTCGCGCACGGTCACGGTCACCTGGTTCGAGACCTGGTAGCCGGTCAGCACCGGCGGCTGGTTCTCCACATAGCGGTACTGCGGGCTGAGGTTCAGGTTCGAGGTCTGGATGTCCTTCGCCGCGATCCCGGCCTTCGTCAGGCTGGCCATGACCGCGCCCATCCGCGCAGCGTTGGCGGCCAGGGCCTCGGCGGCGGTCTTGCCCTCGGTCATGACGCCCAGGTTTATGGTGGCCATGTCGGGGGCGACCCGGCTCTCGCCATAGGCCGAGAGGTTGAAGGTGGTGGCGCGGAACAGGGTGTCCGCCGCCGGGGGGGCGGTCTGGGCCAGGGCCACGGGCGCGGCCGCGCCGGCGGTCAGCACCAGGCCGAGGGCCGCAGCGCGCATCAGGGTCTTCATCGAAAGCTCCAGTCCAGGACGAGGGACGCCAACCCTCGCAAATCCCACCTGAACGCAAGCTTTAAGCGCCGTGCAGCCCATGGTAACGCGGCGCCTCGCGCTGCAGGGGCCTGTAGCTCAATGGTTAGAGCCGGCCGCTCATAACGGTCTGGTTGCAGGTTCGAGTCCTGCCGGGCCCACCAGCGAGCGTCTTGGAGTCAGACTTTCCTTACGTTACGGTATCCGCGACCTCTCCTGCGAAGTGATCGGCACGCTGGCGACGCGCGGGCAGGGTGGCGGCGCCAACGATCAGGACGATGTCGTGGTCATGCCCATCAAGGCGGTGCAGCGCCGTTTCACCGGCAATCGCGACGTGCGGCTGATCATGGTGGCCGTGGATCCCGCCTACGACAGCACCGCGTTGCAGGCGTCGATCAAGACCCTTCTGCGGGAACGCCGAAACATCACCGGGGCCAGGCCGGATGACTTCAACATCTTCGATACCCGACAGATCGCCGAGACCCTCCAAGGCACCACCAAGACGCTGACTGCGCTGCTGGGGGCGGTGGCTGCCGTCAGCCTTTTGGTCGGTGGGATCGGCATCATGAATCCTATCGACGCGCTCCGCCATGAATAGCCCGCGCGTGGCTCGCCCCTCAAAGGAACCGAGGTCTGGTCCAAGGCGCAGCTGAGGCCCACCGCCAGCGGCGCTCAGACCTAAGTGATCGCCGACTTAAGCATTTGTACCGCCTCGGCATCGCTGTGGCGCAGTGTCGATGTCAAGGATCGCCCGCCGCCGTCTGGTCCGTGATCGGGCCGTTCCGCGCCATCGCCCAATGGCGCCCTGCCATCGGGTCCTGTGCGGACGATCATGGCGCCCCGCCGACGCGCACGCTTGTGATCAAGGACGGCGCGGCGACATTCGTGGAGATTCAGACCGCCCGAAGCGAGCGGTCCTACTCTTACGCCTTCAAGTCGGCCCCGGTGCCCGTCACCCATTACGCCTCGACGATCAAGGTCGTCGCCCGGCCTGACGGAACCTCCACCGTCACTTGGAGTGGCGCCTACACGCCCGATCTCGGACAGGCGAGCGCCGCGGACGCCGCCCTGGCCGGCATCTATGAAACGGGTCTCAACGCGATCAGGCAAAGGTTCGCTAAGTAGGCCCGGAGGCGGGTCGGATCGGGGGCCCCACCGCTCGATCCGACCCGCTTCACCCGATGTCCATCCGCATCACGACCCGCCGCCCGCGTTCATCGATGGCGCAGATCGCCGTCGCGCCCAGCGGCTCGCTGGCGATCATCTGCTCAAGGACTTCCAGGGTTTCGGGCGAAGTCATGGCGATGAAGCGGTCGCCCTGCGGCGTGCGGCAGATGACGACGCCATGCTTCGGGTCGCGCCCATAGTCGATCGTGTAGGTCTCGACCGTCCCGACCAGGGCGTCGGCCGGCGCGGGGGCGGGCGCGGGCCAAGCGTCGATCTGCGCCTGCAGGGCGCGGCTGTCGAACGCCGCCCAGGACCGCGGCCGGGTCGAATAGACGCCGACCGAGTACTTCGACAGAAAGCCGCCGTTGGCCCCGACCAGGCCGAACGCGCCCGGCTGGGCGCGGAGGCCGCGCACCATGCCGGCGATGGCGTGCATGGAATAGTTGTTCCCGGCGCCGCCGAAGAACGGCAGCCCGCCGGTGACCGTCAACGGCCGCGGCTCGTCCGGCGCGAGGCCAAGCTCCTCCAGCACGCTGAACACCGCCACGGGGAAGCAGCTGTAGAGGTCGAAGAGCGCGACTTCCGCGACGCCGGCCTTGGCGATCTCAAGCGCCTTGCGGACCGCAAGCCCGGCGGCCGGGTAGGCGCTCAGGTCGCGCCGCTCGACCGGCGTGCGTTCGGCCACGTCCGCCCCGCCGTGGAGGTAAACCCAGCGGTCTTCCGGAATGCCCAGCTCACGGGCCTTGCGCACCGAGGCGATCAGCACCGCCGCGCCCTGGTTGGCCTGGTCGCGGGCAACGGTCCGGCGCGGGAAGGGGTCGGCGACGATGCGGTTCTGGGCGCTGAGCGTCGCGATGTCGTCAGCCTCCAGCGAGGCGCGCGACATGGCGTGCGGGTTGCCGGCCGCGACCCGGGTGAAGGGGGCGAAGAGCTGGCCCATCGCCGTGCGATAGGCCTCGCGGGTCAGGCCCAGACGCGCGCGCCGCGCGTTCTCGAACAGGGCGTAGACCTGGATCGGCGTGCGCGCGCCGTGGTCGATGAGCGGCGCGGTGACCAGGTCGTCCACCCCATAGCCGCGATCCTCCAGCGCGCCGTCGACGCGCTCGGCCCAGTCGCGGCGCTCGCCGCGTGAGGTCAGGTCGCGCACCGTCGAGATCGCCTCCGATCCGAAGATCAGGGCCAGGTCCAGCTCGCCGACGCCGATCCGGTTCGAGAGCTCATTGACCAGGTGCTGCGGGCCCTGTCCGCCGACCGGCTCCAGGATCGCCCGGGCCGGGTCGGCGCCGATCCGGCCCGCGACCGAGCGGGGAAAGTTGTTGGAGCAGCCGAAGGGCGCGACGGCCCTGGCGCCCGAGATCTCGAACTGGCGGATGCCGGCGACAAGCTCGACGTGTGGCCCCAGCGGCTGCCGCGCGCCGGCGTCGTCGAGCGCCGCCTGCGCCGCCCGGGCGGCCAGCTCGACGGGCGACAGGGCGCTGTAGCCGGCGTCGCCGATCCGCTCGGAGGCTTCGCCGACGCCCACGATCACCGGAGTGTTTTCGTTCAGCTGTTCCATATGTGTCGCCTCCGCGGCGTCTTAGAGCACGCTGACGAAACGGCAGCCAACGACGGCGGCGGCAGGCTTGTTCTCAAGGCGCCCGTCACGGGCAGGCGCGAATCTAGAGTTGGCGTCGGAGCTGCCTCCCCCGCATGGTTGCGGCGCCGGGTGGCCGGCGCGATCGTGTATGGAGCGCCGATGCCAAGTCAGAGCCTGGACGATGTCGATCAGCCCGAGCGGGTGGCGGGCGCCGGTGGCGTGGCGCTGGCCGCCGACTGGTTCGGCCCGGCCGACGGCGCGCCGGTGGTGCTGCTGCACGGCGGCGGCCAGACGCGGCACGCCTGGGGCGCGACGGCTCGGATGCTGGCCGAGCGCGGCTACCGCGTCGTCGCCCTCGATCTGCGGGGCCACGGCGACAGCGGCTGGGCGGCGGACCTGGGCTACAGCCTCACGGCCTTCCGCGACGACCTGGTCGAGGTGCTGGTCCGCTTCGCGCGCCCGGCGGTGGTGATCGGCGCGTCGCTGGGCGGGATCGCGGCGCTGCTGGCGGCGGGCGAGGCGGCCGCGGACCGGGTGCGGGTGCTGGTGCTGGTCGACATCACCCCGGCGCCGGCGCGCGAGGGCGCCAGCCACATCCAGGCCTTCATGTCCGCCAATCCGGAGGGCTTCGCCACCCTGGACGAGGCGGCCGACGCGGTGGCGGCCTACCTGCCGCACCGGCCGCGGCCCCGGAATCCGGCCGGCCTGATGAAGAACCTGCGGCTGCGCGACGGCCGCCTGCACTGGCACTGGGACCCCCGGTTCATGGAGGTCACGGCGCGGGACCGCTTCGCCGACGTCGACCGGCTCGTGAAGGCCGCCGTGGCGGTCACGGCGCCGACCCTGCTGGTGCGCGGCGAGGAGAGCGACATCGTGGGGCCGGAGGAACTGGCGCGGTTCCGGGCGCTGATGCCCGACGCCCAGGTCATCACCGTGCCGGGCGCGCGCCACATGGTCGCCGGGGACCAGAACACGGAGTTCGGCCAGGCGCTGCTGGACTACCTCCAGGCCGCTGCGCCGCCCGCCTGACGTTTCGTCGCCGTCGCTGGCCTCAATACCGCCAGCTGGTCAGGTCCGCGCCCTGCGGCGCCGTCGCCTCGATGCGCTGGAGGATGCTGGGCAGGTACTGCAGGTCGTAGTGCAGGCGCGAATAGGCGTTGGCCAGCTTGGGGTCGCCGTTCCAGCAGTGCTCGGCCCGCTCGCCATAGGCCACCTCGCCGCCCCACGCCGGGTCCTTCAACGCCTCCAGCTTCTCCTGGGCGAGGTAGACCGCGTCGGTCAGGAAGTAGCTGTCGGCCGATCCGACATAGATGTGCAGCTTGCCCTTGAGCTTCGGCCCCAGCGTCGCCCAGTCGCGCACGACGATGTGGGTCAGGTCGAAGTGCTCGCGCCAGTAGGCGGCCACCGCCGGGTCGATCGCCCCGGTCCGCTTGTCGATGATCGGCTTCGGGTAGCCGTCCGGCCCCTGGGGCGAGAACACCGCCTGCCAGATGTCGTACTGGCCGCCGGAGCGGCCGTGGTCGCCCAGCACCGCCTCCATCTGGTTCTCGTCGCGCTGGGTGGCCAGGGTCTGGCCCAGGTAGTCGCGCATGGCCGGTCGCTCGATCCGGTTGACGACGCCCGCCTCGTAGAAGGCGTTCTTGTTCTCATAGAGGTTGATGGTCGTGTAGGCGCGGAAGTCGATCGGGTCCGGGCAGGCGATGAAGGCCCCGTTGTACAGGTCCGGATAGAACACCTGGGTCGCCATGGCCTCCCAGCCGCCCGTCGAGCCGCCATAGGTGAACCGCGCCCAGCCCTCGCCCAGGCCGCGGAACTGCTTCTCGATATAGGGGATCAGCTCCTTGTTGATGGCGTCGCCGTAGGGCCCGAGGTTGGCCGAATTCACCGCATAGCTGTCGTCGTAATAAGGGTTGGCGTGCTCGATCTCGATGACCAGGAACCGTGGGAAGTCCCTGGCGATCCAGCGCTGGTAGAAGGCGTAGGCCTCTTCCTGCTGGATGCGGTTGTAGCCGGCCAGGTGGAATCGCTCGGAATAGTCGGGCTTCAGGTCGGCGTCCGGCGGCGTGGTGCGAAACCCGGAGATGTCGTCCGGATAGTGGCCGTGGAACACCATCAGCGGGAAGCGGGCCTGCGGGTGCTTGTCGAACCCGGCTGGCACCAGCACATGGGCGCCCAGATAGACCGGCCGGCCCCAGTACTTCGACAGCAGCTCGCTCTTGATGCGGATGTGGCGGACGAACTCGGTGTCGGTCTTGCGCGCGATGGGGGCGATCACCTGGTCCAGGCGGATCGCCACGGCCGGGCCGCCGTGGCGGACCTTCACCAGCATCGGGGTGGAATAGAGATTGCCCGGCTTCTCGTTCCAGTGCTGGCCCTCGCCCATGTCGGGCGGCAGCTTCACCACCGAGCCGTCGGCGCGGTGGTAGGTCTCGTAGCGATTGAGCACCGCCTGGACGGTGTAGTCCCCGTCGGGCAGGGCCTCCAGCCGCGCCGCCGGCCAGCCGACTGCCGCTGGGCTGAGCGCGATGGGCGCCCCCGGCGCCATGGCGTCCACGGTCTGGCCGAAGATGTAGGGCGTGCGCAGCGGCGCCTCCAGCTCCACCTGCAGCCGGGGTTCCGGCGTCGGCTCGGGACTGACGATCAGGATCAGCCGCCCGTCCAGCGGCGCGGCGCTGGCGGCCTTCGGGAACGAGACGCTGAAGGTCGTCGCCCCGGCCGGCGCGGCGCCCAGCAGCGCCAGCACAGCCCCGGCGGTCCACGCCAACCTCTTGAAGATCTGCATCTGGGTCCCTCTTGCGGCATCGTGGTTGGCCGCACGGGCGGGCGCAAGACAAGCCTGGGCCGTCGTGGATGATCGACAGCGCTTCTACCGCCGCAATTTTGGAGGGATGATGCGGACCTTCTGGGCGTCCGTCGCCCCCGATGCAGAAGCAAGAAACCTGGAGGAGAGCATGACCCAAACCGGCGCCGTCGCCGAACTGGCCGGCGAATTCCGCACCCCGCGCAACGCCTTCCAGCAGGCGCCCGGCTCGATCCACAACGACGCAGTGGCCTCGAAGCTGGGGTTCAAGGGCGGCACCGTGCCAGGCTCGGTGCACATGGACCAGTTCGTGCCGATGCTGCTGGACCTCTACGGGCCGCGCTGGTTCGAGACCGGCGACATCTCGCTCTACTTCACCCAGGCCACGGTGGACGCCGAGCCGGTCCGAGCAGTGGTCACGCCCGGCGAGGGCCGCGCGCGGCTCACGATGTACAATGAGGCCGGGGCGCTGATCTGCCGGGGCACGGCCAGTGTCCAGGCGCCGGACTCGCTCTCCGAGCTCAGCCTCGTGCTGCAGCAGCAGACGGCCGTCGACCCCACCAAGCTGCGCATCCTCGGCCAGTACCGGGTCGGCGATGAGCTCAGTGGCATCCCGCTGCGCCTCGAGGTCGAGAAGCTGCAGGACGCGCTCACCCGCATCACCGAGCCGCATCCGCTCTACGCCCAGCAGCATGTCCTGCCGCCCTCGCACGTGGTCAGCCTGTCGCACCAGGTGCGGCCGAAGGCGCTGGAGAAGGTGGGCAAGTCGGTGGGCCTGTTCGGGGCGCTGGAGGTCCGCCAGTATCGTGGCCCGCTGCGCGCCGGCGTCGACTATGTGGCGCGCACCAAGATGCTGAAGTTCACCGAAAGTCCGAAGGCCGAGGCTGTCTGGTACGACGTGGTGATCGGCGACCCCGCCACCGGCCATGATATCGCCTGCGTGCAGTACTTCCTGCGCTTCATGAAAGCCTCCTCGCCGCTGTGGGCCGCCGAGTTCGGCTGACGCAGCCTGGCTCGCGCCGGTCCGCGCCCGGCCATCGCCGTCGGCCGCGGCTCCATATTCGAGGGCCAGCCTGCCAGGATAGGGGCGGGCGGCTGTGCTTCGCGTGGATGTGACATTGATTATCGCCAACCTCGGGCGTGAGACAAAAACGCGAAAAAACTGTCATCAAAACTTGGTTTGCGAGCCGGATTCAATCGCGGTTCTAGACCCCCCAAGCACGACACAGTCGACTCCGGGAATAACCCGGTCCGACGCGCCGGGGGTTCAGTATGCGATGCAAGTTCACGCGCGGAAGCGCGCACAAATCGACTTGGCTGGCGTGCACGGCGATTGCGCTTTGTCTGTCCGCCGTCTCGGCCCAGCCGGCCGGCGCCGCAGCGACGGACGCGGTCGACTCGCCGGTCAAGATCGATCCCGAGAACGCGGACTACGGCCGGATGGTCGACGAATTGGTGGTGACGGCCGCCTCGGGCGCCGCCGCGGTCGCGCCGGTCAAGGCCTCGCTGGCGGCCACCGAGCCGCAGTCGATCATCGACCGCAAGGCGATCGACCAGTTTATCCCGGCCACCGCCGACTACACCCAGATCGTCAACCTCTCGCCCAGCGTGTCGGGGACCTCGTTCAACGGCCCCGGCCTGGGCGAGGCGAAGTCGACGCTGCGCGGCTTCAAGGACGGCGAGTACAACATCACCTACGACGGCATCCCATGGGGTGACGCCAACGGCCCGACCCACCACTCGACCTCGTTCTTTCCGTCCTCGACGATCGGCGCGGTGGTCGTGGATCGCGGCCCGGGCCAGGCCGGCCAGCTGGGGGTCGCCAGTTTCGGCGGCTCGATCAACCTGTTCTCGCCGGAAGTCAGCGAGACCCGGGGGGGCTCGCAGTCGGTCAGCGCCGGGTCCTGGAACACCTATCTGTCGGTGACCAAGCTCTCCAGCGGCGCGATTTCCCAGCTGCACGACGCCCGGTTCCTGGTCAATCTCCAGGAGCTAAAGACCGACGGCTACCTGAGCTACAGCGGCGCTCGGGCCTACAACCAGCTGATCCGGGCGGTCTTCCCCATCGCCGAGGGCTGGGATCTGACCGTCCTCGGGACCTGGAACTACACCAAGGTCCACACCAACGATAACAGCGGCGCGACCCTGACCCAGGTGGCGCTTTACGGGAAGAACTTCGCCCTCAGCAACGATCCGGCGAGCCCGACCTATTACAAGTATAACCTCGTCACCAAGCACACCTATTTCAACTATGCGAAGCTGAACGGCCAGGTGACGCCGAGCCTGAAGCTCGAGGACACGGTCTATTCCTATTACTATAAGAACGACACGGAATCGGCGCTCGACCCGACGCTCTCGCCCAGCGACATCGCCAACCGGACCGGCCTGCAGATCACC
Source organism: Phenylobacterium sp. (assembly GCF_025351295.1). Lineage (GTDB taxonomy): Bacteria > Pseudomonadota > Alphaproteobacteria > Caulobacterales > Caulobacteraceae > Phenylobacterium. The sequence goes on along the minus strand of NZ_JANXWD010000089.1, from coordinate 22,221 downwards.
CAGACGCCGGGCGGCAAGCCGGTCGTGAACGGCCACGTGCCCGGCTATACCAAGCTCAACGTCTACAAGATCTACGGCAATATCCTGCACCTGGACCAGGATCTGCCGTTCGGGACGATCCGGGCCGGGCTCTGGGCCGAGAAGGCCGACACCGGGCCCCGCGCCCGCTTCGACTATGACGCCACCATCAGCCGGGTGAACGGGTCCTACACGGTCGACTACCGCCAGAAGGTGATCGCCGGCGTGCCGCAATATCTGGAATACCTGCAGAACTCCGGCTGGAAGCAGTACGAGCCGTTCGTGGATTTCGAGTGGCGCGCGACGCCGCAGCTGACGATCACGCCGGGCATCAAGTATGTCAGTGAAAAGATCCACGTCGATGCCGACGTCAACCAGAAGTCGCGCCAGCCCTATCACTATTCCAAGCGTTTCACGAAGACGCTGTACTTCTTTACCGGCAACTACAAGATCCTGGACAACCTGTCGGTCTATGCGCAGTACGCCACCGGCTTCCTGCTGCCGGACATCAGCGTGACCCAGGTGGTCAACCCGAACCTGAAGGACCTGAAGCCCCAGGAATCGACCAACTACCAGGCCGGCGGGGTCTATCACGGCGGACGTCTGACTCTCGACGCCGACGTCTACTACATCAAGTTCACCAACAAGCTGCAGACCGCCACGGTCACCTCGGCGGCGAGCGGGACCGAGACGGTGAATTTCAACCTGGGCGGGGCCACCTACAAGGGCATCGAGGGGGCCGCGACGTTTGAGGCGATGGACCACGTCTTCCTGTTCGCCAACGGATCGCTCAACTCGGCCAAGGCGCAGGGCGCGAGCACCACGGTCGGCGGCGTCCCGGTGACCATCGTCGGCGGCAAGCAGATCGCCGGCGCGCCGAAATCGACCGCCGCCGTCGGCATCCTCTACTCGGACGAGACTTGGTCGGTGTCGCTGACGGACAAATATACTGGCGTCCAGTGGTCGGTCGAGGGCGAGCCCGCCGCGTACCGGATCCCGGGCTACCATTCGGCGGACCTGTCGGTGGTCTACCGCTTCGACCGCTACCGGCTGGAGGCGGCGGTCTACAACCTGTTCGACAGCCAGCACTTCACGTCGATCAAGCCCGGCAAGACTGTCGCGTTCGACCAGTACTATTTCCAGCCGGAACGCAATTTCCAGGTCTCCGCCAAGGTCAATTTCTAGGCCCGGCGCCGGACAGGAGAACGAGATGAGACGCTGTCTTCCGATCCTCGCCGCGCTGGTCCTGATCGGCGGCGCCGCGCACGCTCAGGCGCCTGCGCCGGCCAAGGCGCCGGCCGTGTCGAAATTCCTGGCCGCGGGGGATCTCGAGCCGGCGCAGATCCTGCCGCCGCCGCCCAGGGACGACACGCCGGCCGCGGTCGAGGGCCGCGCGGAGCTGCACCGCATCGCCGCGACCCGGACGCCCGAGCGGCTGGAACAGGCCAGGCACGACGACGAGGTGGAGGATGTCCGCTCGATCGCCGACGTTCTCGGCCCCGCCTTCAGCCTGGAGCGCTTCCCGGCGACGGCCACGCTGTTCGACGATCTGCGCAACGAGGACAGCGTGGCCGCGAAGAAGGCCAAGTCCTACTTCGAGCGCGAACGCCCGTTCCTCAACGACAAGGCGCTCGACGTCTGCGACGACGGGCACGACCGCAAGAACAGCTACCCCAGCGGTCACGCCACCATGGGCTATGCCGCGGCCGCCGTGCTCGCCAACCTGATCCCCGGCAACGCGCAGATCATTCTGGCGCGGGCCTCGGACTATGCCGAGAGCCGGCTCTACTGCGGGGTCCACTATCGCGGCGACATCGAGGCCGGGCACGTGCTGGGCAATGTGCTGGTCCAGAAGCTGATGACCAAGCCCGCGTTCCAGGCCGAGCTCGACGCGGCGCGCGCCGAACTGACGGCCGCCCATATCGCGCCCTGAACGGGCCTGACCCAGCCGGGCGGGGGGCCGCGTGGAGCGGCCCAGACCAGCATTGGGAAATGACAACCCGCCGGCCATCCGCGCGCAAGTCGGAGGGCGGTAGTCTCCAGGAATGAGCGGGGGCTCACGTAGGAGACTCCATGAAATTCCTAGGCCTGCTTCCCGTCCTGTTCTTCGCCACCGCCGCGGTCGCCGCGGCGCCCAAGCTCTATGCCGGCCATGAACTGGCCGGGAAAGCTCACGTTCAGCTCGCCGAAGCCCAGGCCATCGCGCTGAAGGCCAGGCCCGGCCGGATCACCGACAAGGAGCTGGAGAAGGAAGCCGGCGGCAGCGGCCTGCGCTGGTCGTTCGACATCAAGGCCAACGGCAAGGGCTATGAAGTCGGCGTCGACGCCGCCGACGGCAAGGTCCTGGAGAATAAGGTGGAAGGCTCCCATCCTGACTAAGCGCCCTATTGGCGGCCATGGCCGGGCCTTTCCCCTATCCACGGATGGGGGCAGGGTCCGGCCATGAAGCTGTTGATCGTGGAGGATGATGAGGAGGCGGCGGGCTATCTGAAGCGCGCCCTGTCGGAGGCCGGCCATGCGGTGGACTTCGCGGCGACCGGCCGCGATGGCCTGATGCTGGCGGCCGGCGAGCCCTATGACGTCATCGTCCTGGACCGCATGCTGCCGGGCATCGACGGCCTGGCCATCCTGCGCACCATCCGTGCGGCGGGGGTGAAGACGCCGGTGCTGCTGCTCACCGCCATGGGCGGCATCGACGACCGGGTCGAGGGGCTGGACGCCGGGGGCGACGACTATCTGGTCAAGCCCTTCGCGTTCGCCGAACTGCTGGCGCGGGTGAACGCCCTGGCCCGGCGGCCGCCGCCGCAGGAGGTGCGGACCGAACTGGGCGTCGCGGACCTGAAGGTCGACCTGCTGACCCGCACGGTCACCCGCGGCGGCAGGCGCATCGAGCTACAGCCGCGGGAGTTCCAGCTGCTGGAATATCTGATGCGCCATGCCGGCCGGGTGGTGACGCGCACCATGCTGCTGGAGAGCGTCTGGGACTTCCACTTCGATCCCAAGACCAACATCGTCGAGACCCACATGAGCCGGCTGCGCGGCAAGGTCGACCGCGGCCATGCGTGCGAGCTGATCCATACGGTGCGTGGCGCGGGCTACATCCTGCGCGAGCCGGACTAGATGTTCCGCTCCACCAGTCTGCGCCTGGCCACGCTCTACACCACCGTGTTCGCGATCGCGGTGGTGATCCTGGGGGTCATCACCCTGTTCTCGACCCGCCATGCGCTGTCGGCGCAGTTCGACGGCCGCATCCGCTCGGAGTCGGCGGCCATGGTCCTGGAGTACCGCTCCGAGGGCCTGGTGGGCGTGGTCGAGGCGGTGCACGAGCGCGACCGCACGCCGGGATCGCTGGACTACGGCGTGCAGGGCCCGGCCGGCGAGCCACTGGCGGGGCGGCTGGCCCGCATCCACGCCGCGACGGGATGGTCCGTGGTCGCTGGCAGCGAGGGCGGCGAGCACGAGGCCATTCGCCTACTGACCGTGCCCCTGCCGGGCGGGCGCAAGCTGCTGGTCGGCGACGACGAGGAGCGCATCGAGGCGCTGGACGGCGCCGTAGTCCGCGGCTTCGGCCTGGCCTTCCTGGGGATCGTCGTGCTGGGCGTGGCGGGCGGCTATGCGCTCAGCCGCGACGTGCACCGGCGGATGGCGGCGATCTCTGGCACGGCGGAGGCGATCATCGACGGCGACCTGGCGCGCCGGGTGCCGCTGCGGGGCTCGGACGACGACCTCGACCGGCTGGCCCAGACCTTCAACCGCATGCTGGACCGCATCGCGGCCCTGATGGAGAGCCTGAAGCAGGTCTCCAATGACATCGCCCACGACATGCGCACGCCCCTGACCCGGCTGCGCCAGAAGCTGGAGGCCGGGCTAGGCGCGCCGGGCGAGCGGAGCCTGGCGCTGGAGGGCGCGCTGGCCGACCTGGACGCCATCCTGGAGACCTTCGCCGCCCTGCTTCGGATCGCCCAGATCGAGGGCGGGGCGCGCCGCGCGGCGTTCCGGTCGTGCGACCTGTCGGCGATCGGCCGGACCGTCGTGGACGCCTTCGCCCCCTCCGCCGAGGAGCGTTCGCAATCGCTGAGGCTGGCGGGCGAGGCGCAGGTGAGGGTGGTCGGCGACGCCGAACTGCTGACCCAGATGCTGGTCAACCTGGTCGAGAACGCCCTGCGTCACGCCGGCCCCGGCGCGGCCGTGGAGGTCAGCGTCACCCGCGTCGGCCGGGCGGCGGTGCTCTGCGTCGTCGACGACGGCCCGGGCGTGCCGGAGGCCGAGCGTGAGCGGCTGTTCGACCGCTTCTACCGGCTGGAACGCAGCCGCTCGACGGCCGGCAGCGGCCTGGGTCTGGCCCTGGTCGCGGCGGTCGCGAAACTGCATGGTGCGGAGGTCCGGCTGACCGACGCGAACCCGGGCCTCGCGGCGAGCGTCACCTTCCCCGAGGCCGGGTGACTGCACCAACATTGGGGATCGACAATCTGCCGGCCATGCGCGCCGCACCCGCCGGCCGGTAGAGAAGCGTGACGAGGGAGAACCAACATGATCGCTTCACGGGTCGCCGCGCTCTGTCTGGCCGCCATGGCCGTTTCCACGGCCGCGGCCGCCGCCACGCCTGTCTACCGCGTCATAGACCGTATCGCGGCGCCCGGCGGGCGCTGGGACTATGTGCGGGTGGATCCCGCCCACAACCGGGTCCTGGTGGCGCACGGGACGTCGGTCACCGCGGTCGATCTCACCACCAACGCCGTGACCTCGGGGCTCGCGCCAGGCCTGCTGCTGCACGACACAATGCCGGTCGGCGTCGGCGCGGAGTTCGTGGTGACCGACGGCGGCGCGGGCAAGGCCATGTTCATGGACGGCAAGACAGGCGCCCTGATCGTGGCGGTCCAGGCCGGCAAAGGGCCTGACGCCGCGGCCTATGACGCCCACTCCGGCCTGGTGCTGGTGATGAACCATGCGGGTGGCGACATCACCCTGATCGACGCCAAGACCCACGCGGCGGTCGGTACGGTGGAGGTCGGCGGCGACCTGGAGGCCGCGACGGTGGACGGCGCCGGCAAGGCGTTCGTCAATGTCGAGAACATGAACGAGATCGCGGTGGTCGACCTGGCCGCACGCAAGGTGACGGCCCGCTACGCCCTGACCGGCTGCGACGGGCCGACGGGCCTGGCCTATGACGCCGCGGACCAGATGCTGATCGCGGCCTGCGACGGATCCACCGACTTCGTCGACGCCAGGACCGGCAAGGTGTTGCAGACCCTGGCCACTGGCAAGGGGGCCGACGGCGTCGCCTTCGATCCGCATCAGAAGCTGGCCTTCGTGCCCTCCGGCCGCGCCGGGACCCTGGCCGTGGTGGCCGTCAGCCGCGGCAAGTCGGCCGTCGTCCAGACGCTCCAGACCCAGGTCAGCGCGCGGACCATCGGGCTGGATGAACGGACCGGCCGCGTCTACCTGCCCTCGGCCGAGTACGGCCCACCGGCCGCGCCCGGCGGCCGGCCGACGCTGGTCCCCGGCTCCTTCCACCTGATCGTCGTGGGCAAATGAGCCGAGCCTGGGTGCTCGCCGGGGCCGCCGTGACCCTGGCCGGCTGCGTCCACTACACCCCCGCGCCGCCGCATCCGGAACGGTTCGCGGCCACGCTGGAGGCGCGGCGCCTGGACGAGAAGCCGCCGGGGGCGACCTGGAGCGGGGCCGACCTGCTGGCCGCCGCCCTGGCGCGCAATCCGCGGGTGGCCGAGGCACGGGCGAAGTATGCGACGGCGCTTGCCGCCGCCCGGACCGCCAAGCTGATGCCCGGGCTGACCCTTACCCTGACGGCCGAATATGCGGACGAGCATCCGCACTGGGGCGGCGGGGCGGCCGCGGATATTCCGCTCGACACGGTCGGCCGGCGCGGCGCGCGGGTCACCACCGCCGACCTGCAGGCGCTGCAGGCCTGGTACGACTATGGCGAGGCGGTGTGGGCGGTGCGGACGGCCCTGGAGAAGGCGCGCGTCGACCTCGACGGCGCGCGGCTGGAAGCGGGCCTCACTGAGCGCGCCGTGGCCCTGCGCCGCGAACGGCTGGAGCGGCTGGCGCGGCGGGTGAGCGCCGGCGAGGACGAGCGGACCCTGGCGCTGACCGCCCAGACCGAGCTGGCGGCCGCCGAGCGCAGGCGGGTCGACGCGCAGGGCCGCGAGACGCAGGCGGTCGTGGACCTGGCCAAGGCGCTGGGTGTCGCGCCGGCGGCGGCGCGCGATCTGCTGCTGGCGTCGGCGGAGGAACCCCCGCCCCTGAACGGCCTGCCGCAGTGGCGGCGCGACGCGGCCCTCTCACGCAGCGACGTGCTGCGCACCATCGCCGACTACGACCTGGCCGAAAACGCGCTGCGGCTCGAGGTGGCCAAGCAGTATCCCGAGGTCCGTCTCGGGCCGGGCTACATGTACGACCACGGGGTCAACAAGCTGCCATTCAGCCTGGCGCTGGTGCTGCCGACCTACGACCTGAACCAGCGCGCGATCGCCCAGGCGGAGGCCGCGCGGGCGGCGGCCGGACGCGCGCTGGACCTGACCCAGGCCAATGCCTTGGCCGCGGTCGACACCGCGGCGGGGGCGCTGGCGACGGCGCGGGCGAACCTGGATCGCGTCAGCGCCCGTGAGCTGCCGGCGGCGCGGCGGGCGCAGCAGAACACCGCCCGCTCGGTCCGCGCCGGCGAGGCCGACCGCGTGGACGACCTGGCGGCCCAGGCGGCCGAGCTGGACGCCGAACTGAACCTGCTGGACGCCCGCCGGGCGGCCCGGACGGCGGGCGCCGAGCTGGAGGACGCGCTTCGCCGGTCCTTCGATCCGGCCGAGACCGCCGTGCTGCAGACCACCTTGACCCGGCCCGGAGGAGCCCCATGACGACTTCGATACGGGCCCTCGCCCTGGCGCTGAGTCTCCTGCTCGTCGCGCCGGCCAACGCCGCTGCCGGCGTGATGCTGAAGATCGACGCCGCCACGCAGGGGCGGCTGGGAATCGTGACCGCCCCGCTGACCGCCGCCAGCCGCGCGATCACCGCCAGGGGCTTTGCCCGGGCCATCGACGTGGTGCCGCTGGCCACCCTCGACGCGGACATCGCCGCGGCCGCCTCGGCGCTGGCCGCCTCCGCGGCCGAGGCGGCGCGGACGCGTAGGCTGAACGCCGCCGACCAGACGGTCTCGAAGAAGGCGGCGGAGACGGCGGCCGCCCAGGCCCGCGCCGACGCCGCCAAGCTCGGCCTGCTGCGCCGCCGGCTGGGCCTGGAATGGGGGCCGTCGATCCAGGCGCTCTCCGACGCCAGGCGCGGGCAGCTGATCGCTGACCTCGCCGCCGGACGCGCGACCCTGGTGAGGATCGACTCCGCCACAGGCCTGTCGCACCTGCGCGGCGCGGCGACCCTCGATCTTGGCGCGGGGGTCGTGGCCCATGCCGCCATCCTCGGTCCGGCACGGGTCGGCGATCCGCGGCTGCAGTCGACCGGCCTGCTGGCCCTGGTGAGCGGCGCTGAGGCCCTGCGGCTGGGCGTCGGGGCCGTGGCGCCGGCCACCATCTCCGAGGGCGCCGCAACCCGCGGCGTGATGATCCCTCGGGCCGCCCTGCTGCGGACCGCCGGCCAGACCTTCGCCTACGTCCGCCGCGACGCCGGCAGCTTCGAGCGGCGGCCGGTCACCGGCGGGCTGAGCGATCCCGCCGGCCTGTTCGCGTCCGGCGGCTTCCGGCCGGGCGAGCAGGTCGTGGTCAGGGGCGCGGCCCAGCTGTTCGCCGCCGAAACCCCCGCGCACGGGGCCGAGTGAACATGCTCTCCGCCATCGTCGGCTGGACCCTCAAACGGCCCCGGCTGGTCATCGTCGCGGCCATGATGCTGCTGATCTACGGCGCCATCGTGCTCAGCCACGCCAAGCTGGACGTGTTTCCCGATTTCGTCCCCGCCCAGGCCGAGGTGCAGACCGAGGCCCCCGGCCTCACGGCCGAACAGGTGGAGCAACTGGTCACCCGGCCGGTGGAGCAGTCGGTGAACGGCGCGGCGGGAGTGGCCTCGGTCCGTTCCGAATCGATCGCCGGCCTCTCGGTGGTGAAGGTGGTGTTCGCCGAAGGCTCCGACCCCTACCGCGCCCGCCAGGTGGTCACCGAGGCGCTGAGCGAGATCGGCGGCCTGCCGGCGGGCGTGTCGGCCCCGAAGGTGACGCCGCTCACCTCCTCGACCATGGACCTGCTGAAGATCGGCTTCACCTCCGAGCGGCTGACACCGATGGAGTTGCGCGACCTGGTCCAGTGGACCATCCGGCCGCGCGTGCTGTCCGCGGCTGGGGTGGCGCGGGCGACAGTTTACGGCGGCCAACTGCGGCGGCTTGAGGTGCGGGTGCGCCCGGAAGACCTGGCGGCGCGCGACCTAAGCCTGGCCGACGTGCTGGCGGCGGTGAAGGCCTCGACCGGCGTCTCCGGCGGCGGCTATATCGACACCCCGCAGCAGCGCATCCTGATCGAGCCCCGCGGCCAGGCGACCAACGCCGCCGATGTGGCCGCGGCCCCCTTGCCCGCCGTGACCGGCGCGTCGCCGGCCCGGATCGGCGACGTGGCCGAGGTGGTGGATGGCGCGGGTCCGATGAACGGCGACGCGACGATCATGGGCAAGCCCGGCGTGCTGCTCTCGATCTCCAGCCAGTACGGGGCCAACACCCTGGACGCGACCCACGCGGTCGAGGCGGCGATGGCCGAGCTGGCGCCGTCGCTCAAGGCCCGGGGCGTGACGGTCAACATGGGGCTGCACCGGCCCGCCAACTTCATCTCCGCGGCGCTCAAGGGGATCGCCGACGACCTGGCGATCGGGGCCGTGCTGATCGCGGTGGTGCTTTTCTTGTTCATGCGCGACCTGCGCGCGGTGGCGATCGCCTTCGTCTCCATTCCGCTGGCCCTGCTGACCGCGGTGATCGTGCTCGACCGGATGGGCTCGACCATCAACACCATGACCCTGGGCGGGCTGGCCGTGGCGCTTGGGGTGGTCGTCGACGATGCGGTGATCGGAACGGAGAATATCGTGCGGCGCCTGCGCGCCATGGGGGAGGGCGCCTCGCCGGCCGACGTCATCCTCCACGCTTCCGTCGAGGTCCGCGCGCCGGTGATCTACGCGACCCTGATGCTGGCGCTGGTGCTGCTGCCGGTGCTGCTGCTGCACGGGCTGCAGGGCGCGTTCTTCTCGCCGCTGGCGGCGTCCTTCATCATCGCGACCCTGGCCTCGCTGGCGGTGGCGGTGCTGGTGACCCCGCCGCTGGCGCTGCTGCTGCTGAACCGGGCGCGGCTGCATGACGAGCCGCGCGGCCTGGTGCGGACCAAGGACTGGCATCGGCGGATGCTGACCCGCGCCATCGCCGGCCCGCGATGGGCCCTGGGCGTCACGGCGGTGGCCGCCATCGCCACCGTCGCGGGGTTCCTGGTGTTCAACTCCGAGCTGCTGCCCAGCTTCCGCGAGGGCCACTTCGTGCTGGGCGTGCAGGGGCCGCCGGGCACCTCGCTCTCGGTCATGCGCGACTATGGCCAGCGGATCACCAAGGACCTCCTGGCCATCGACGGCGTCGCCGACGCCGAGCAGCAGATCGGGCGCGCCGAGGGCGGCGAGGACACCTGGGGCACGGAGAAGAGCGAGTTCCATGTCGAGCTGAAGCCCGGCCTCTCCGGCAGGCGGCAGGACGAGATCCAGGCGTCGATCCACAAGGTGCTGGACAGCTATCCCGGCCTGACCACCGAGGTGCTGACCTTCCTGGGCGACCGGATCGGCGAGTCGTTGTCCGGCGAGACCGCCGCCCTGGCCGTGGGCGTCTATGGCGCGGACCTCGACACCCTGGACAAGACCGCCGCCCAGATCGCCGCGGTGCTGGAGAAGGTGCCGGGGGCAGTGGACGTCAAGGTGCAGACCCCGCCCTCGACGCCGGTGGTCCGCGTCGATCTCGATTTCCAGGCGCTGGCGCGCTACGGCGTCTCGCCCGCCGACGCGCTGGACGCGGTGCAGACCGCCTACCAGGGCGCGACGGCTGCCCAGATCTTCCAGGATATCCGCGCCATCGACATCGCCGTGACCACCACGCCGGAATTGCGCCAGGACCCCGAGGCGGTCGGCGACCTGCTGATCCGGTCCAGCGCCGGTGTCGCCGTGCCGCTGAAGTCCATCGCCAAGGTCTACCTGACCGAGGGGCGCACCTCGGTGAGCCATGACGGCGGACGGCCCCGCCAGGTGGTCACCGCCAATCCGGTCCCCAAGGACGTGGCCAAGGTCGCCAAGGCCGCGCAGAAGGCCATCGCCGCCCAGGTGAAGCTGCCGCCCGGGGTCTATATCGACTACACCGGCACGGCCCAGGGCGCGGCGGCGGCGCGCAAGGAGCTGCTGTTCAACACCGGCCTGGCGGTGGCCGGCGTCGTGGCCCTGCTGCTGCTGGCGTTCGGCAGCGGCCGCTCCACCGCCCTGATCCTGGGCGCCACGCCGTTTGCGCTGGTGGGTGGGGTGATCGCCGTGGCCCTGACCGGCGCCACCCTGTCCCTGGGCTCCCTGGTCGGCTTCGTCACCCTGTTCGGGGTCGCGGCGCGCAACTCGATCCTGCTGATCTCGCACGTCGAGCATCTGATCGAACAGGAAGGCCACGACTGGTCCGTGGACACCTTGCTGCTGGCGACGCGGGAACGGGTGACGCCGATCCTGATGACCGCTCTGGTCACCGGCCTTGGGGTCCTGCCGCTGGCGATCTCGACGGGCCAGGCGGGGCGGGAGATCCAGGGGCCGATGGCGATCGTGATCCTGGGCGGTCTGGTGACGTCGACCATCGCCAGCCTTGTGCTGCTGCCATCGCTCACTTGGCGCTATGGTCGCGCGCCGGCCAAGTGAGTCTGGCCGAGGAGCGGCGTGCGACGAGGATGACGACCGGCACATTTTGGCGCTTCGGCGCCCGCGCCGGACTGGCCGGCGGCCTCTGGCTGGCGGCCACGGCCGCCTGGGCCGAGCCGGCGCACATCTTCCGGCTGCCCGCCGAGGACGTGGACCGGGCGCTCGTCCGCTTCGGCGTGCAGGCGGGCGTCTCGATCGGCGGCTTCCCGGTCAGCGGCTGCGCGGGCCCCAGCCATGAGGTGATCGGCGTGCTGACCCCGTCGGGGGCGCTCCGCCGGCTGCTGCCCCAGGGCTGCACGTTCGAACGGATCGACGCCCGGGCGTTCCGGATCTCCTCGGAGCGTCCCGCACGGCCCGCGCACGCGCCGCTGCCCGCAGAGACGACGGCGACGACGGCGGACCTCGACGAGGTCGTGGTGACGGCCGAGAAGCGCCGCGAGCCGTTGCGCGGCAGTCCGTTCGCGGTGACCGCGCTCACCAGCGACGAGATCGAGCGTGTCGGGGCCAAGGACTTCGCCGCCGCGGCGCTGCAGTTCCCGGGCGTCGCGGAGACCAACCTGGGGCCGGGCCGCAACAAGATCTTCATCCGCGGCATCTCGGACGGCGCCTTCACCGGCCGCACCCAATCGACCGTCGGCCTCTACCTCGACGACGTGCCGATCACCTACAACGCGCCGGACCCCGACCTGCGGCTGGTGGATGTCTCGCAGGTGGAGGTGCTGCGCGGGCCGCAGGGCACGCTCTACGGTTCGGGGTCGATCGGCGGCATCGTCCGGATGGTCACCAACCGACCGGATCCGACCGGCTTCGCCGCAAACCTGCTCGTCGAGGGGATGCTCAACGAGCGCGACGACCGGTCGTTCGGCGCCGAGGCGATGCTGAACGTCCCCCTGTTGAACGGGCAGGCGGCGGTGCGCGGCGTGGCCTATGTCGACGAACTCGCCGGCTATCTGGACAACCCCCGCCTCGGCCTGAAGGACGTCAACCACGGTCACCGGACCGGCGGGCGTCTCGCGGCGTGGGTGGCGTTGCCCGGCGGCTGGCAGGCGCAGGCGAACTTCGACCACCAGGAGATCGCGACCGCCGACAGCCAGTACACCCAGGGCGCCGGACGCCTCATCCGCGACGCGGCGATCCTCGAGCCGCACGACAATGACTTTACCCTGATCGGCGGAACCCTGGCGCGTTCGGGCTCGTCCGCGGAGGTCCGGATCTCGGCCGCCTACATCGACCACGACCTGTCGACGCGCTACGACGCGACCGGCGCCTTCGACCTGCGGCGCACGACCGTCGCGGCGTTCGACGAGAGCCAGGAGGTCGAGCTGTGGGTCGCCGAGGCGGTGGCGACCTCCGCGGGCCCGACCCGCTTCCGCTGGCTGGCCGGGGTGTTCGGCTCCATCTCCAACGACGCCAGCGGCGGCATCCTGGATGCCACCCTTTCCGGTCGCACCGCCCGGCCGGTGTTCCTGCGCAATGACCGTCTGAAGGAGGCGGCGGTGTTCGGCGAGCTGACCTATGACCTGACCGGCCGACTCACCGCCACGCTCGGCGGCCGGTTCTTCGCCACCCGCGTGGAGAACGAGTCGGGCAGCTTCGGCCTGGCCCGACCGCCGCTGGCCGACGTCCGCGCCCATCTGACCGACGAGGGTTTCGCGCCCAAGGCCCGCCTCAGCTACGCCTTCGCGCCCGACCGGATCGTCTATGCCCAGGTGCAGGACGGCTACCGCGCGGGCGGCTTCAACGTGCCCTCCGCCGCGGACGGCAAGGACACCGGGCCCAACGTCGCCGGCTACCGCCCGGACCGCCTGCGCAGCTACGAGATCGGCGGCGAGGCGACGCTGTACGATGGCCGGCTCACGGTGCGAGGCGCGGTCTTCGTCGCCGAGTGGCACAATGTGCAGACCGACCAGTTCCGCACCTCAGGCCTGCCGGTCACGCTCAACATCGGCGATGGCTACAACCGCGGCGTGGAACTGGAGGCGGTGTGGAAGCCCGACCGCCACTGGCGGCTGCGGTTCAGCGGCCTGGTCGACGATCCGCAGCTGACCCGCACCAGCGACGTGTTTCCCGCGCGCGTCGACATCGGCCTGCCGGGCGTTGCGAAGGAAACGGCCTCGGTCGATGTGAGCTATGGCTGGCGCCTGCCGTTGGACCTCGACGCCGAGGTCTCGAGCCAGGTCTCCTATGTCGGGCGCTCGTTCCTGACCTTCGATGGGGGCACCGCGAGCTCCATGGGCAACTACGGCGAAGGCCGGATCGCCGCCAGCGTCCGCGGCGCGCGGTGGCGGGCCGAGGCCTATGTCGAGAACGTCACCGACGAGGCCGGCGACACCTTCGCCTATGGAAATCCGTTCAGCCGCACGCGGGCGCGCCAGATGACGCCGCTGCCGCCGCGCACCTTCGGGCTTGCCTTACGTCGCAGCTTCTAATTGAACGTCGCCGATGACGGACGCTCGATCCGCCCTGCTGGCGGCCTATCTTGAGCGGCGCGGCGACCTCACGCGCTTCTTCACCCTGCGCCTGAAGTCGGCGGCCGCCGCCGAGGACCTCGTGCAGGACATCTACCTGCGCATCGCCGCCGTGGAGCCGAGCGTCGAGGTGCGCAATGCGGCGGGCTATCTGTATCGTCTCGGCTCCAACCTGATGCTGGACCGGATCCGCGGCGAGCGGCGGAGCGCGGCGCGCGACCATGAGTGGCGCGACAACCACCGCACCCTGATCGGATCGGACGAGGTGTCGGAGGATCCGTCCGCCGACGACGCCGTGGCGGCCCGCCAGCGGCTCGCGGCCATCGTCGCCATCGTCAGCGAACTGCCCGAACAGACCCAGCGAGTGTTCAGGATGCACAAGTTCGAGGGCCTGAGCCATGCGGAGGTCGCCCAGGCGCTGGGAATCTCGCGCAGCGCCGTGGAAAAGCATTGCATGACGGTGCTCAAGCGGCTCGCCGAACGGCTGAATTGAGCAATTTGGAGGCGATCCGGGCGCGGCGGCGTCATTTGTTCGAGGGCGTGCGAAATACGTCCAGAGCGTGGGATCTATGACCGGCAGGCGCGACGAAGATGGACCGATGGAGGTGGCCCAGCAGGCCGCCCATTGGTTCGCCCGCCTTCTGGACGACGCGGCGACCGGCGACGACTGGCTGGACTTCGAAACGTGGCTCGCCGCCGCGCCGTCGCATCAGGCCGCCTACGCGCGGCTGGAAGGTCTCTGGGTCGAGCTGGACGAGGTGGCCGACGCGGTCGCTGCGGCGCTGGACGCGCCGGTGTCCCTGGACGCCCGTCGCGCGGCGCGGGCCCGCCCCACCCTTTCGCCTCCCGCCCCGCCCCGCTCCACGCTGTCTCGCCGGGCCTGGCTGGCGGCCGGCGCCGGCCTGGCCGCGAGTGTCGCGGTCGGCGCCTTCACAATCGCCAATTGGCCGAACTCCCCCGTCGAAACCTATGTCACGGCGGCCGGCCAGACCCGTCAGCTCACCTTGGCCGACGGCAGCAAGGTGTGGCTGAACGCCGCCTCGCGCCTGGACGTCCGGTTCCAGCGCGGCGCGCGGCGGGTGCAGATGGCCGACGGCGAGGCGGTGTTCGACGTCACCCACGATCCGTCGCGTCCCTTCCTGATCGATACCGGCGACCGTGAGGTGCGGGTGGTCGGCACCGAGTTCAACATCCGCCAGCGCGCCGACGCCTTCGCGCTCAGCGTCCGCCGCGGCCTGGTCGAGGTGCGGCCGTCCGGTGCGCCCGACGCGACCCCGACGCGGGTTCCGGCCGGACAGGGCCTGAGCCACCGCAAAGGCTCGGCGCAGGCCGTGATCGCCGCCGCGGAACCCGAGGCCGCGTTCGCCTGGACCCGCGGCCAGCTGGTCTATTCCGCCGCTCCGATGAACCAGGTGGCCGCCGACCTGTCGCGAAGCCTTGGCACGCCCGTGCAGGTGGCCGACGCGGCGACCGGGCGCCTGCGCTTCTCGGGCGTCCTGGCGCTTGACGACAAGGACGCCCTGCTCCGGCGCCTGGAAGCCTTCGCCCCGGTGCGCGCCGAACGCGGCCCGGGCGGCGTTGTTCTGCATCGCCGCTAGGGTCCGAACTCAATTTGACCTTTGCAATTGCAATGCTTTCGACAACGCCACCCGCTCATCCCGGCGAAGGCCGGGACCCAGATCCGATGGCTGGGATGCGGGTTGGACAGGCTCGGCGCGCCTGGCGCCCATATCTGAGCCCTTCCATCTGGGCTCCGGCCGTCGCCGGGATCAGCGGTATCGGGTACGGACCCTGGGGCGTGTCGGGCAATCCTGGAGGGTTCGGCCTGATCGGACGCAGGCGGCCCTACCTGTAACAAAAGGTCTGTAGAGACCGGTCGGGCGGGCCCGTCCTGAGGCGGTTCCCGGCTGGCGGCGTCGAATCGAATATGCGGATCGGGTTCCTCTTCAACCACGACCAGGTGCACCAGGTCGCGCACAGCCTGCCGATCGCGGTGGCGCTGGCGCGCGGCGGCGTCGATGCCGAGATCGTGGTGGCCACCACCAATCCGCGCCTCAGCGCCGAAGTGGTCCGCCTGGGCGAGGGCCTCATCGGCTCCGCCATCGAACTGGTCGAACTGGGGCTGAAGCGGCGGGCCAGCCGGCTGGCCAAGGGCGTGCTGGAGGCCCTGCTGCCGGCCAGGAAGCTGCTGATCTACGGCGATAACCTGGACTTCTTCCGCGGTCTCGACGTCCTCGTGGTGGCCGAGAAGACCTCGCTGGTGCTGAAGACCCGGCACGGGCTGAAAGACCTGCGGATCGTCCACACCCGGCATGGGGCCGGGGATCGCGCCGTCGGCTTCGACGCCGCCAGCGCCGGGTTCGATCACGTGCTGGTCTCGGGCATGAAGATCCGCGACCGGCTGGTGAGCGAGGCGGGCGTCGATCCGCAGCGCATTTCGGTGGTCGGCTACCCGAAGTTCGATGTCGCCAGGCGGGGCGGCAGGGCGCGGCCGCTGATCGACGACGGCCGCCCGGTGGTGCTCTACAACCCGCATACTGCGCCGCATCTGTCATCGTGGTACACGATGGGCCGGCAGGTGCTGGACTGGTTCGTCGAGCACGACGAGTATCACTTGATCTTCGCGCCCCATGTCATGCTTTTCGAGCGACGCCTGGTCCTTACGATCGACAAGCTGCGGGCCGATCGGCCCGGGCGTATCGACGAGCGCTACCTGCGCGCGCCCAACATCCACATCGACCTGGGCAGCCGGGCCTCGACGACCATGACCTATACCGACCGCGCGGATATCTACCTCGGGGACGCCAGCAGCCAGGTCTACGAGTTCCTGTTGCGGCCCCGGCCGTGCCTGTTCCTCAATCCGCATCGGCTGGCCTGGCGGGGCGATGCGAACTTCGCGCACTGGCAGGCCGGGCGGGTCATCGAGACGGCGGCGGAGCTGGGCCCGGCCCTGGCGCGCGCGCCGGCCGAGCACGCGACCGCCTACCGGCCGGTCCAGCAGGCGATGTTCGCGGCCAGTTTCGACCTGACCGAGGAAGCGTCGTCGGTGCGCGCGGCCCGCGCCGTGGCCCGGTTCGCGGGGTTGTCCACGGCGGGGCTGTCGACGGCGGGCCTGGCGGCGCCGCCCGAGGACAGCCGCCGGCTCGCCCATGCCTGAGACGTCCGGGGGAAGC
This sequence comes from Phenylobacterium sp., assembly GCF_025351295.1. Classification (GTDB taxonomy): domain Bacteria; phylum Pseudomonadota; class Alphaproteobacteria; order Caulobacterales; family Caulobacteraceae; genus Phenylobacterium. The sequence goes on along the minus strand of NZ_JANXWD010000089.1, from coordinate 5,702 downwards.
GTCGTCGGCCGGATCTACGGCAACCTCGGGCGGCTGTTGGGCGGCAAGGCGGCCGCCGGGCTGATCAGCCTGGGTTACATGGCGATCTCGGCCCGCGCCCTCGGCCCGGCCGACTACGGCGTCCTGATCCTGGTCCACACCTATGTGATGACGGTGGGCGGGATCATCGAGTTTCCCGGCTGGCATGCGGTGGTGCGCTATGGCGCCCAGGCCCTGGCGGCCGACGACCGGGCCCGGCTGACCCGCCTGCTGGTATTCGCGGGCCTGGTTGAGCTGGCCGGCGGCGCGCTGGCGGTGATCGTCGCGGCCTTGCTGGCGCCGATCCTCGGCCCCCGGCTGGGCTGGTCGCCGGTCGCGATCGCCTTCGCCGCGCCCTACAGCTTGGCGGTGCTGGCTTCGATCCGGGCCACGCCGGCCGGATATCTGCAGCTGACGGGCCGGTTCGATCTGCTGGGCGCGCACAATGTCGTCGCCCCGGTCGTACGCCTCGCGGGCGCGGCGGCGGCGGTGATGGCGCACGCCGGCCTGCGCGGCTTCCTGATCGCCTGGCTGATCGCGGCGCTGGCGGAGTGGGCGGCCATGTGGGCGCTCGGCGCCTGGGCCGCGCGCGGCGAGCTGGCGGCCTTCGACCGGCGCGGCGGGCTGTCCATGGTCGCGGAGGAGAACCGGGGCCTCTGGCGCTTCATGTGGGCGGCCAACGCCGACATCACGCTCTCCGAGTTCGTGGGTCGCGCCAGCCCGCTGGCCGTCGGCTGGCTGCTGGGTCCGGCCGCCGCGGGCCTCTATGCGGTGGCCCAGCGCGCGACCGCGGTGCTGTCGCAGCCGGCCCAGATCCTGGGTCAGGCCGCCTATGCCGAGCTGGCCCGGCTGGCGGCGGCGGGAGATCGCGGCCCGCGCATCCGGGCGGCCCTGTGGCGGGCCATCGCCATCGCCTTCCTGGCGGCGACGCCGGTCTGCCTGGTGATCGGTCTGTTCGGCACGCGCCTGGCCGTGCTGATGGCGGGGTCGGCGTTCGCCGCCGCCGGAACCGTGATGCTCTGGCTCACCCTGGCGAAGGCCCTGCAGCTCGCGGGGCCCCCGATCAGCGCGGCGCTGACCGCGCTCGGGCGGCCCGGCCTGTCGGTGAAGGCCAACCTGATCAGCGGCCTGGGGCTGTTGGTGCTGCTCCCGCCGCTGCTGGCCTGGCGCGGCCTCGAAGGGGCCGGGCTGCACGCCGTCCTGCAGGCGGGGATTGGAATCGCGCTGCTGGCCATCGCCGTCTGGCGGGAGACCCGTGGCGACGCGCTGCCGCTGGCCGGGGCGCGCCTCTAGTGCGGATCGCCTACCTCATCAACTCCCTGGAAGGCGGCGGCGCGGCCATACCGGTCCCCGCGGTGGCCAAGGTGCTGCAGGCGCATGGTGCGAGCGTCGAGATCTACGCCTTGACCCGCCGGGACGGCCGCGCGGCGGCGGCCATGGAGGCCGCCGGCCTGCGGGTCCACGTGCGCGACGGCGGCGAGAAGGATCACCTGGCCGCGTTCCGATGGCTGGATCTGCAGATGGCCCTGGGACGGCCCGACCTCATCTGGACCTCGCTGACCCGCGCCACGCTGCTGGGGCAGCTGGTGGGAAAGCGGCGCGGCCTGCCGGTCGTGAGCTGGCAGCACAACGCCTTCCTGAAGCCCGCGAACCGGCTCCTGCTGCGCGCGACACAGAGCGGTTCGGCGCTGTGGATCGGCGATTCCCACAGCGTGACCGCGCTCACCGGCCAGCGGCTGGGCGTCGCCTCCGACCGCTTGATCGCCTGGCCGCTGTTCGCGGCCGACGCCGACGCGCCCCAGGCCAGGCCCTGGCGACCGGGCGAGGTGCTGAAACTGGGCGCCCTGGGCCGGCTGCATCCGGCCAAGGGCCACGACGTGCTGATCGCCGCCCTGGCGCGGCTGCGCGCCCAGGGGTTCCGCCCGATCGCCCCGTTCGAGATGCGGATCGCCGGGGACGGCGCGCAACGCCCGATGCTGGAGGCGGCGCTGGCCGCCGCGGGCATCGACAATGTCCGGCTGACGGGATTTCACGGCCGGCCAAGGGACTTCCTGGCCGACCTGCACCTCTACCTGCAGCCGTCGCGGACGGAAGGCCTGTGCATCGCGGTCCACGAGGCGATGCAGGCCGGCCTGCCCACGCTGGTCTCCGCGGTCGGCGAGATGCCGTACAGCGTGCGTGACGGGGAGACCGGCCTGGTCGTGCCGCCGGACGACCCCGACGCCCTGGCCCAGGCGCTGATGTGGCTTTTGAGCCACCCGGAGCGGTTGGCGGGCATGGGCGCGGCGGCCCGGGCGCGGGTGCTGGATCGTTTTGGCGGCGCATCGTTCGCGCAGGCCGGCGGCGCGGTCATGGCCCGTCTTCCGGTGCGGCCCGCCGAGGGCGCGACGGCCCCCGCGGCCCCTTCACGGCGCCGCCAGCAAAGCGGCCTATCCGCCTGATGTGGGCCGACGAATCGCTATCCAGCGTCGGCGCGCCGCATTAGGCATTATTCGACAAGCCGTGAGGGACCTGCCATTCGGCGGCGTCATCAAATCATAACGGGCGCGCTCACCGCCGGCTCGCCGGGGGGCGTTCGGGAGTTCGATGCGTATAATTTGCGATTTCGACGGGACGATCACCCGACGCGACACCACTGACTTGGTGCTTGAGCGCCTGGCCGATCCCGCATGGCGTGCGGTCGAGGACGACTGGGTCGCCGGGCGGATCACCGCGGCTGCGTGCATGCGCGCGCAGATCGCCCTGATCGGCGGTTCACGGTCCGATCTCGACGCCCTGCTGGATACGGTGGAGCTGGACCCCGGCTTCGTCGCCTTCGTCGCCTGGTGCGGCGAGCAGGGTTTCCCGGTCAGCATCGTCAGCGACGGCGTCGACCACTTCATCGACCGGATCCTGGCGCGGCACGACCTGGCCTACCTGCCGGTGATCGCCAACCGCCTCGCCGGCGACGCTGGGGCCTGGGCGCTGGAACAGCCCTGGAGCCGCGATGGCTGCGCCGCCGGATCCGGGGTCTGCAAGTGCGCCGCGCTCGGCGCCTGGTCGGACGGGCCCGCGGCGCCGCTGACCGTCTATGTCGGCGACGGCCGCTCGGACTTCTGCGTCTCCAGCCGCGCCGACCTGCTGTTCGCCAAGGACGCGCTGGCCGACTACGCCACGGCGCGGGCCCAGGACTTCATACCTTTCGACAGCTTCGACGACGTGACCCGGGCGCTGGTCCTGCGCCTGAGCGCCGCCCCCGCGGGCGCACGTGTCGCCACCCTTTGAGCCTTGAGGAATCTCGTATGTACGACGCACCCGCCCAGCTTACGGAGACCGAGCTCCGTGCCCTGGAAGCCGAGTATTGTTCGTGGGGCGACACCGTCCACTATCTCGAGCACCCGAAGTTCTTCGAGACCTGCGAAGGCTCGTACATGTACGACGCCGAGGGCACCGCGTTCCTGGACCTGCAGATGTGGTACTCGGCGGTCAACTTCGGCTATCGCAACCCGCGCCTGAACGCCGTCGCCCATGCCCAGCTGGACCGCCTGCCGCAGGTCGCCTCGCAGTACCTGCACCGTGAGAAGGTCGAACTCGCCGCCCTGATCGCCCGCGACGCCGAGGCCAAGTTCGGGTCCAAGGGCCGTGTGCACTTCAACGTCGGCGGCGCCCAGGCGGTCGAGGATTCGCTGAAGATCGTGCGCAATGCCTCGGGCGGAAAGAGCCTGATGTTCGCCTTCGAGGGCGGCTATCACGGCCGCACCCTGGGCGCTTCGGCGATCACCTCGTCCTACCGCTATCGCCGGCGCTACGGCCACTTCGGCGACCGGGCCCAGTTCATCGAGTTCCCGTACCACTTCCGCGGCCCCCGCGGCGTGAGCAAGGAAGAGTACGGCGAGGCCTGCGTGGCCAAGTTCGCCCGCCTGTTCGAGACCGAATACAACGGCGTGCTCGACACCAAGACCGGCCAGGCCGAATTCGCCGCCTTCTATATCGAGCCGATCCAGGGCACCGGCGGCTATGTCATCCCGCCGCTGAATTTCTTCACCGGAATCAAGAAGATCCTCGACCAGCACGGCATCCTGCTGGTGGTCGACGAGATCCAGATGGGCATGTACCGGACCGGCAAGCTGTGGTCGATCGAGCACTTCGGCGTCAGCCCTGACGTGCTGGTGTTCGGCAAGGCCCTGACCAACGGCCTGAACCCGCTCTCCGGCCTTTGGGCGCGCGAGGAACTGATCAACCCGAAGATCTTCCCGCCGGGCTCCACCCACTCCACCTTCAACGCCAACCCGATGGGCACGGCGGTGGCGCTTGAGACGCTGCGCATGTGCGCCGAGCAGAACTACGCCAAGACGGTCGCGGAGAAGGGCGCCTATTTCCTGGAGGGCCTGAAGGCGCTGCAGAAGCGCTGGCCGCAGATCGGCGACGTGGACGGCCTGGGCTTGGCCCTGCGCTGCGAGATCTGCCAGGACGACGGCTACACCCCCAACAAGCCGCTGCTCGACCGTATGGAAGAACAGGCGATGAAGGGCGATCTGGAGGCCGGCGGCCGGCGGATGGGCCTGATCCTCGACGTCGGCGGCTACCACAAGAACGTCATCACGCTCGCCCCCTCGCTGGAGATCACCTACGCGGAGATCGATCTGGCGCTCGAACTGCTCGACGGCTTGTTCAGACGCTGTGTGGGCTAGGGAGCGACGAGGTTGCAGGCCGCCCTGTTACATCTGGACGAGGCGCTGATGGCTCAGTCACGGCTGTGCCAGGCGGTCAGCGACGGCGGCGGCCGGGCGATGGACTGCCGTGACCTGGGTCCGGAGCTCAGGCTCTGGAGCCGTCCGGCGGGCCTGCAGCGGTTGCGCAACCGCCTGGCCGGGGCGCTGCCCGCGGCGGCCGGTCCGACGCTTGTCTTCTCCGGCTCCGGCGATTTCCACCACATCACCCCGCTGCTGCTGGCCCGCGCCCTCGAGGTCTCCGGCGAGACCGCGGTGACGGTGCTGCACTTCGACAACCATCCGGACTGGGTCAAGTTCGGACCGGGGGCCCACTGCGGGTCCTGGGTCGGCCTGGCCGCGCGGATGCCGCAGGTGGCCCGCGTGCTGACCATCGGTGTCTGCAGCTCGGATATCGACCGGCCCGCGTCCAAGGGCGCCGACCTGCAGATCGTCGAGGACGACCGGGTCGAGGTCTACGCCTACCACGCCGACGCCGCGCCGGACGCGATCACCGTCTGCGGTCGCCGCTGGCCGACCATCGAGGGGATGGGCGAGGCGGCCTTCGCGGATTTCCTGCCCGGCCGCATCGAGACCGACGCCGTCTACGTGACCATCGACAAGGACGTGCTGCGCGCCGACGAGGCCGGCACCAACTGGGACCAGGGCCGGACCAGCGTGGCCTTCCTCAGCACCCTGATCTCCCGCGCCCTCGAGGGCCGGCGGCTGATCGGCGCCGACGTGGTCGGCGACTGGTCGGCGCCCAGCTACGGCGGCGGCTTCGTCCCGTCGCTGCTGAAGCGCGGCGAAGCGACCCTGGACCAGCCCTGGCGCGCGCCCGCGCCGGCCGTGCTGGCCGGCAACGAGGCGGTCAATCTGGCGCTGCTCGATCACATCCTGGCGGTGGCGGGATGAGCGGGCGGCGGGTGGTAAGAGAATTGCAGACGCGTGGGCTGGACGCGGGGGCCAACCCGCGCCCCCCGTCCCCGCCAGAGG
>NZ_JANXWD010000038.1 GCF_025351295.1 Phenylobacterium sp. | reverse complement strand
GCCTCGATCCGCCGCGCGACCTGCAGCCGCGCCTGACCGCGACCGCCGCCCCGCTTGGCCCGCCGCTCGGCCCCGCGCGCCTGGCCACCGCCCAGGTGCGCCGCAACGACCGCTCGCCCGCCGCGCGGCTGAAGAGCCTGTCCTACCTCGACAACGTCATCGCCCGGGCCGAGGCCCGCAACGCCGGGGCCGACGAGGCCCTGATGCTCAACACCGCTGGCGAGGTGGCCTGCGCCGCGGCGGCCAACGTCTTCTGGGTGCGCCACGACGAGGTGTTCACCCCCAGCCTGGAGTGCGGCGTCCTGGACGGGGTGATCCGCCGCGAGGTGATCGCCGCCTGCTACCGGCTGGGCCTGCCGATCCAGGAGGTGTTCGCCAACTCCGGCCGGCTGGCGGGCGCGCCGATGTTCATCACCAACAGCCTGATGGGTGTGCGCGCGGTGGCCAGCCTGGACGGCCGCGAGCTGCCGCCGTCGCCGCTGATCAAGGCCATCGCCAAGGCGGTCAGTCGAGCGCCGAAATGACCCCGCGCAGGATCTCGGCGATCCGGCCGATCTGCTCGGCGGTGATGATCAGCGGCGGCGACAGGGCGATGAAGTCGCCGGCGAAGCGCACCGTCAGGCCGGCCTCGAACGCGCCGACCATCGCCTCGTAGCCGCGCGCCGCCGGCGCCCCGGGCCGCGGCGCGAATTCGATCGCCCCCATCAGCCCCACGTTGCGTATGTCGATGACGTGCGGCAGGTCGCGCAGGCTGTGCAGCGCCGTTTCCCAGTCGGCGGACCGCGCAGCGGCGTGAGCGAACAGGTCCTCCCGCGCATAGATGTCCAGGGTCGCCAGGCCTGCCGCACACGCCACCGGGTGGCCGGAATAGGTGTAGCCGTGGAAGAACTCGGTGACGGTCTCCGGCCCCTGCATCAGGGCGTCGTGCACCTTGCGGCTGGCGAACACCGCGCCCAGCGGGATCGTCGCGTTGGTGATCCCCTTGGCGGTGGTCATGATGTCCGGCGTCACCCCGAACAGTTGCGAGGCGAACGGCGCGCCCAGCCGCCCGAAGCCGGTGATCACCTCGTCGAAGATCAGCAGGATGCCGTGCTTGTCGCAGAGCGCGCGCAGGCGCTCCAGATAGCCCTTCGGCGGCGGCAGCACCCCGCCGGCGCCGGCCACCGGCTCGACCATCACCGCGGCGATGGTCTCCGCCCCGTGCAGCGCCACCAGCTGCTCCAGGTCGTCGGCGCGCTCCACGCCATGGTCCGGCAGGCCGCGGGAGAAGGCGTTGGCCGGGTCGGCCGTGTGGCGGATGTGGTCGGCGCTGAGCAGCGGATAGGCGCGGCGGTTGTTCACCAGCCCGCCCACCGAGATGCCGCCGAACCCCACCCCGTGATAGCCGCGCTCGCGCCCGATCAGCCGCGTCCGCTGCCCCTCGCCGCGGGCGCGGTGGTAGGCGATGGCCATCTTCAGCGCCGTGTCCGCCGCCTCCGAGCCGGAATTGACGAAGAACACCCGGTCCAGCCCGGGCGGGGCGATCTTCGCGAGCCGGCTGGCGAAGTCGAAGGCGATCGGGTGGCCGCTGTTGAACGAGGACGCATAGTCCAGCGTCATCAGCTGGTGGTGCACCGCGGCGGCGATCTCCGGCCGCGCGTGGCCTGCGTTGACGCACCACAGGCCCGCCGTGCCGTCCAGGATCTCGCGGCCGTCGTCGCTCTGGTAGTACATCCCACTGGCGGAGACGACCATGCGCGGGGCGGCCTTGAACTGGCGGTTGGCCGTGAACGGCATCCAGTAGGCCGAGAGGTCGGTGTGGTTGGCGAGTTGGGCGGCGTCGTCCATCGGTGGCTCCCCGTCGGAGGCTCCACGAAACCAGCTTCCGCGCGGAGTGACCAGCCCGCCCTTGCCATACCCCACGTCAGCACGGGAAGGTTCGCCCCGACGCCCGTAAGCGGCGCGCGCCTTGGGAGGCCTTCGCCATGCGCTTCGGGATCTTCTACGAGCACCAGCTGCCGCGACCCTGGCACAAGGGCGACGAGGCCCAGCTGTTCCACGACGCGCTGGAGCAGGTGCAGCTGGCCGACCGCCTGGGCTACGACTACGCCTGGGAGGTGGAGCACCACTTCCTCGAGGAATATTCCCACTCCTCGGCGCCCGAGGTGTTCCTGGCGGCCTGTGCGGCGCTGACCAAGACCATCCGGGTCGGCCACGGCATCCGCCAGGTGATCCCCAACTACAACCACCCGGCCCGCACGGCCGAAGGCCTGGCGACGCTCGACATCATCTCCCGCGGCCGGCTCGACTTCGGCATCGGCGAGGGGGCGACCCGGCTGGAGCTGGGCGGCTTCGGGATCCCGGCGCGGGAGAAGCGCGCCCTGGCCATCGAGGCGGCCGAGCAGATCGCCAACATGCTGGTGATGGATCCCTACCCCGGCTACGAGGGCAAGGGCTTCTCCTTCCCCTGCCGCAACATCGTGCCCAAGCCGGTGCAGAGCCCGCACCCGCCGATGTGGATGGCCTGCACCAACCGCGACACCATCAAGGTGGCCGCCTCGATCGGCGTGGGCGCCCTGGCCTTCTCGTTCGTCAATCCGGACGAGGCGCGCGAGTGGGCCGACATCTACTACGGGATCATCAGGTCGGATCAGTGCGTACCGATCGGCCACGCGGTGAACGCCAACCTGGCCATGGTGTCGAACTTCTCGGTCCACCCCGACCGCGACGAGGCGATCCGGCGCGGCCAGGAGGGGTTCGAGTTCTTTTCCTACGCCATCAACGCCCTGGTGGCCCACGACGCCATCCCCGGCCGCTCGACCCTGTTCGCGGACTTCCAGGCCTCGCGCGCCGCCAGCGACGACGAGATCATCGCCGCCCGCAAGGCCGCCCGCTACAACGCCAACGGCATCGGCACGCCTACCGACATCCGCCAGCACATCGCCGCCTTCCAGGCCGCCGGCGTCGACCAGGTGATCTTCCTGCAGCAGGCCGGCCGCAACCGCCACGAGCACATCTGCGAGGCGCTGGAACTGTTCGCCGCCGAGGTGATGCCCGCCTTCAAGGCCGAAGTCGCCGAGCGCGAAGCCAAAAAGGCCGCCGACCTCGAGCCCTACCTGGAAGCCGCCATGGCCCGCAAAAAGTGGATGAAGCCCCTGGCCGACGCGGACATCCCCGTGGTCCCGGCTTCGCGGCAGAAGGCCCAGGTCAACGAGGCGACGTAGCGGCCGCGGGCCCGGCTGAGCCTCGCGGCCCTACGGCATCGCCCAGACCGCGGTCTTCTTGACCTCCACGTCCTCCAACTCGCGGGTGGTGGGCACCTGGTATTCCGCCAGCTTGGCCAACCCTTCGCGGGGGAAGTAGCTGCGGCCCGGGTCGCCGATCAGCACCGTGGCGCCACCCGCCCGCGCCACCGCCAGCCAGGCCAGCACCCGCTCGGCCAGCGGCTTCTCGTAGCAGATGTCGCCGGCCAGGATGACCTGCGCCCAGGCCGGCGGCGGAGCGTCCAGCAGGTCGGCGTCGGTGAAGCCGACGATCACCCCGTTGGCCTGCGCATTCAGCGCCAGGGCCTGGCTGCAATAGCCGTCGATGTCGGCGGCCAGCACGCGCGCGGCTCCGGCCCAGGCCGCGGCGATGGCCACCAGCCCGGACCCCGAGGCGAAGTCGACCACCGCCCGGCCGGCCACCACGGCCGGGTTGTCGATCAGATAGCGGGCCAGGGCCTGGCCGCCGGCCCAGGCGAAGGCCCAGAACGGCGGCGGCAGCCCGATCTCAGCCAACGCCTCCTCGGTCATCCGCCAGATCGGGGTGATCTCGTCGGCCAGGTGCAGCTGCAGTTCGGGGGTGTGCGGCGGCCGCTGCAGGCGGGTGTTCGCAAGGATGAAGGCGCGACGGCCGGCCGGCGTCTGGGGGATCATGGCGGGTCTCTACGCGAGGACCTATGCTGCGCGCCATGATCGCGTCCGACCCCGCCGCCGCCGAAGCCCGTCTGCGCGGCCTCTGCCTGGCCCTGCCGGAGACCGGCGAGCGGATCAGCCACGGCATCCCGGCCTTCGACGTGGCCGGCAAGATGTTCGCCTACTATCGCCACGACCACCACGGCGACGGCACGACCGTGGTCTGCGTGAAGACCAGCGGCCGCGACGAGCAGGAATTCCTGATCGAGGCCGATCCGGACACCTACAGCCGCCCGGCCTATCTGTGGCCGTCGGGCTGGATCGCGGTAACGCTGGCGGAGGATGCGGTGGACTGGACGCTGGTCGAGGCGCGGGTGCTGACCAGCTGGCGCCTGGCCGCCCCGCGCCGGCTGGCCGGGACGTCGCGATAGGCCCGCGCCGCCCTGGCGCGGTGGTTGCAGTCCTGCCTCCCGAACGGCGCACGGGCGCCCAGGATCGGGACACGACCACCATGACGCTTCATCGCACCCTCGCGCTCGCCGCCTTCGCCCTGGCCGTCGCCACCGCCGCCGCCGCCCAGGCCGCCACCCTCTACGACGCGCCCGGCGCGACCGCGGAGCTGCCGACCAACAGTAGCTATTCGGCGACCTTCAACGGCCCGGCCGGCCCCGCCAGCCTGTCGTTCGTGCTCAACGGCTACGCCAGCCTGGACGGCCAGAACTGGTACGAGGACGATTTCAACCTCAGCCTGAACGGCGCGAGCGTGATTAAAGGCACGTTCAACCTCGGCGGCGGCGGCAACGACCTGGTGTTCCTGGCCCCGGGCGCCGCCACACTCGACAACGTCTCGGGCAACGGCACGGCCGTGACCTGGGCCGGCGGCCACGTGAACATCACGACCCCGCTCAATCTGATCGCCGGCGCCAATACCCTGACCTTCGCCTACAACTCGCTGGGTGCGGGCCATGCGGGCTTCCAGGGGACCGGCGACGAGGGCTGGGGCGTGCAGGCGATCAAGGTCACTTCCGACGGCCGCGGCCCCACCGGCGGCGTGCCGGAACCGGCCTCCTGGGCCCTGATGATCCTGGGCTTCGGCGCCCTGGGGACCATGGTCCGCCGCCAGCGCGCAATGCGCCTGGCCTAGAACCCCCGCTGGCGATTCAGCGCCGCTAAGACTCAGCCACGGAAAACACGGAAGGCGCCGAGGCCCTGCGCCTTCCGTGTTTTCAGTGTTTTCCGTGGTGCTCTTTGACTGCGCCCGCGGCGCGCTAAGCCACCGCCGCCTTCGCCGAGGCCTGCCGGAGCACGTCCACGTAGCTCGGCGCGGTCAGCATGCCTAGCAGCACGCCCTTGGCCTTCAGCAGGCGGTGGGCGCGGGGCAGGTTGTAGCAGGGCACATGCATGAACATGTGGTGCTCGCAGTGGTAGTTGACCCAGTAGGGGGCCAGGAACATCCGCTCCAGCAGGTTGGCCCGCGTGGTCCGCGCATGGCGCAGCGGGTCCGGCTCGTCCTTGGCCACGCAGGCGTGCTCGGCGATGTTCCGCAAGCGGGTGATCATCGGATACCAGGTGGCCTGCGGCAGCCACCACAGCGCGAACCAGGCCCACCAGTAGCCGAACGGCGCGGTCACCGCGATGGTCACCGCCGCCCCGGCGAAGAACCGCCAGCGGCCGACCATGAAGGTTCCCATCAGGTCGGAAGCCGCTTCCTGGCGCTTCGGATTGCGGATCCGCTTGAACAGCGGCGCCCAGCGCTGTTTCCAGTGGGTCTGGCCGGTCAGGTCGCGGACGATCTTGCGGCGCAGCGAGCGGCGGGTGATCGGGAAGGGCGCCGACAGGCCGAGGTCCGGATCTTCCGCCTGCTGGGCGAACCGATGATGGCCCAGGTGGTAGGTGCGGTACTTCACCAGCCCGCCGGGTGTCAGCTTGTCGCCCAGGAAGTCGTTGAGCTTCAGGTTCGGGTGCAGGGCTCCGTGCGCGGCGTCGTGCATCAGGATGGCCAGTCCCAGCTGCCGGGCGCCGATGATGATCACCGCCAGAGGGATCGTCACCGGCCAGGCCATCGCCATGGCGCTGGCGGCCAGGATCACCAGCCAGGCGTGTGAGATCAGCGCCGGCCCCACCCAGACGGACTTGCGCGCCAGCGGCGCCCATTCGTCGGGGGCGAAATAGTCCTTCGGGGCGACACGGGCGGCTGCGGCCATGGCGGCGAGTGTAGCGCGGGATCCTGGCCGACAACAGATGGACGCAAGAGAACGCCGCCGTGCCGGCCGGGCTCAGGGCCGCAGCGCGCCCAGCGCCAGGGCGACGAACAGGATCAGGCCGGCCCAGGTATTGGACCTGAACAGCCGCAGGGCCAGGGGCCCGTCGTCCACCTTCACCCGCCGGGCCTGCCAGCCGAGGTGGATGGCGAAGGCGATCAGCGCGACGTCATAGGCAAGGCCCAGGCCGGCGAATGCGCCCAGCGCGAAGGCCAGGCTGACGGTCACCAGATAGAAGAAGGCCACGGTCCGCGGCGCCTTCGCCCCCAGGCGCAGCGCCGAGGATTTAACCCCCGCCAGCGCATCGTCCTCCAGGTCCTGGATCGCGTAGATCGTGTCGTAGCCCAGGGTCCAGAAGATGCCGCTGCCATAGAGGATCAGTGCGGGGACGGCGAGATGGCCGCTGACAGCGGCGAACCCCAGCAGGGCGCCCCAGTTGAACGTCAGCCCCAGCCAGGCCTGCGGCCACCAGGTGATCCGCTTCATGAACGGGTAGGCGGCCACCAGCCCCAGCGAACCGACGCCCAGCCCGATAGCCAGCGGCGGCAGGCTGAGCAGGATCAGCAGCGAGATCAGGGCGCAGCCGACAATGAAGCCCCAGGCCTGCTTGACGCTGATCTGGCCCGAGGGGATCGGCCGGCCGGCGGTGCGGGCCACCTTGGCGTCGATATCGCGGTCGACGATGTCGTTGTAGGCGCAGCCCGCCGCCCGCATCAGCGCCGCCCCAAGGAAGAACAGCGCCAGCAGAACGGGGCTGGGCCAGCGGCCCTGCATGGCGCCGGCCAGCGCGATCCCCTGCCAGCCCGGCAGCATCAGCAGCCAGATCCCCGTCGGTCGATCGAAGCGGCCCAGCTTCAGCCAGGGCCGCAGCGCGGCGGGCGCATGGGCGTCGACCCAGTTGGTCGGCGCGGCGTCGGGAAGGGCGGCCATGGCGGCTGTTTAACCCACCCCATCCGGATGGTCATGGCCCGCCTCATCACGCTTCCCTTCCCGTTCACGGGAAGGGGGACCGTTGGCCGGCCCCCGACCTTGGGTCTACAGGATTCACATAGCGATCCGGGTGGGACGGTTACCCATCAATCCGCGGGACAAGGCGAAGCCTGACGGATGACGGGAGGCGCTCCGACCGCCCGGCTGATGCGCCGATCAGGGCGAAGGTCACATGATCGCCCGGCGAAGCAAGATCGAGGGCTGCCAAACGCCACCCTCTACCAACGGTGTCATCCCGGTTTTGGCGCAGCCAAAGACCGGGACCCACGATCAGGCTCGGCCTTTCGCTGTCGTCCTGCCGCGGCGACCGGTCGTGGGTCCCGGTCTTCGCCTACGGCGAAACCGGGATGACACCCGTAGGGAGAAAGGGCGGGGGAACGCCCCATTCCGCTCGGCCCGCGAGCCGCTCAACATGCCGATCGCCCACTTCCTGCAGACTGTGGCGCCGCGCGTCGCTGTGGCCGCCAAGCCACCCCGGCGCGGAACCTTGCCGCACGGCGAGCGGCGTTCGGCCAGCCGTCTTGACCCTCCCCGGGACCGCGCCTAGGCTCCCGGTCTTCGAGGCTCAACAGGGAGGTCCGTCAGAATGACAGCTGTCGCAACGACCATCTTCCCCGCGCGTCTCGGGCCGCCGCCGCCGCACCGTTAGGTCTGCCCGTCCGCTTCGCGACGTGGCCCGCAAGGGCCGCCGCCCGAAGCGATCCCGCGCGCCCGTGGCCCGCCGAGCGTCTGCCGCTCGACGCCCGACACACCGTTTCTTTCCTCTCTGCGCCGGACCTGCGCGCGCTCCTGTCAGGAGTCCCGGTCCGCCGCCCGCATTCGAGACCGATCCGATGACCGACCATTACGAGGATACCGACGAGCAGCGCGAGCGCGTGCTGAAGAACCAGCAGGTGCTGGGCTTCGTCGCCGGCTTCTGGACGCGCCGCCCCTGGCTACTGGCCGGGACGGTGACGTTCACGCTGATCGCCATCGCCTTCGATCTGATGCTGCCCTGGGCTTCTGGGCAGCTGGTGGAGGCCGTCTCCCACGGGCGCGAGAACGCCGATCCGGCGTGGAAGGCCTGGGCGCTGTTCGTGGGCGTCTACCTGGCGTTCTCGCTGATCCGCAACCTGTCGATGCGGTTCCTGATCCCGCTGTCGGCAAACAACATGAAGGACATGACCGACGAGGCGTTCCGGCGGGTGCAGGGCTTCTCCGCCGACTGGCACGCCGACAACTTCGCCGGGGCCACGGTGCGGCGGCTGAGCCGGGCCATGTGGGGCTATGATGTGGTCACCGATGCGGTGCTGATCTGGTTCGGCCCGGCCGGGATCGTGCTGGCGGGCCTGTGCGTGATGATGCTGCTGCGCTGGCCGATCGTGGGCCTGTTCGCCTTCGCCGCCTGCACCCTCTATGTGCTCTCCAACCTGGTGCTGACCACGGTCTATGCCCGGCCCGCCAACCTCAAGTCGGTGGCGCTGGACTCGCGGATCGGCGGGGCGCTGGCCGACTCGATCGCGTCCAACGCCACGGTGAAGGGCTTCGGCGCCGAGGCGCGCGAGGAGGCGCGGATCGGCGGCATCACCGAGCTGTGGCGCAAGGCCACGATCAAGACCTGGAGCCGGTTCACCAACCTGTGGCTGATCCACAGCCTGATCCTGGTGGGACTGCAGGCAGGGCTGACCGGCTTGCTGGTGCGCGAGTGGGCGCACGGGCGCGCCAACGCCGGCGGCGTGGCCTTCGCCATCACCGCGTTCATGCTGATGACCAGCTATCTGCGCAACATCGGCGACAACATCCGCATGGCCCAGCGCGGCCTTGACGACAGCGAGGACGTGGCCCGCTACGCCCGGATGGCGCCGCAGGTGATCGACGCCCCGGCCGCGCCCGCCTTCCGCGCCGATCTGGGCGAGATCGTCTTCGACCGGGTGACCTTCCGCTACAAATCAGCGGAGACGCCGCTCTACGACCGCTTCACCCTGCGCATCGCGCCGGGCGAACGGGTGGCGCTGGTCGGGCCGACCGGGTCGGGCAAGTCGACCTTCGTGAAGCTGGTGCAGCGGCTGTACGACCTCGACGCGGGCGCGATCCTGATCGACGGCCAGGACGTAGCCCAGGTCACCCAGGGGTCGCTGCGGCGCGCCATCGCCGTGGTGCCGCAGGATCCGGCCCTGTTCCACCGCACCCTGGCCGAGAACATCAAGTACGCCCGGCCGGACGCCACGGCTGACGAGATCGCGCTGGCGGCCAGGCGGGCGCGGGCCAACGACTTCATCGCCAGGCTGCCCAAGGGCTACGACACCCTGGTCGGCGAGCGAGGCGTGAAGCTGTCGGGCGGCGAGCGGCAACGGGTGGCGATCGCCCGGGCCTTCCTGGCCGACGCGCCGATCCTGGTCCTGGACGAGGCCACCTCGTCGCTGGACGTGGAGACCGAGCGCCAGGTGCAGGCGGCGATGGAGGAGCTGATGGTCGGCCGCACCACCATCGTCATCGCCCACCGCCTGTCGACCATCCGCGGCGCCGACCGCATCCTGGTGTTCGAGGACGGCCGCATCGTGGAGGAAGGCAAGCACGCCGACCTGGTCAAGAAGGGCGGCGCCTATGCCCGGCTGCACGCGGTGACGGAGGGTGTGGGGTAGCCTTGCGCCCCCTTCCGTCTTGCGCCTGCGGCGCAAGCCACCTCCCCCGCACTCTGCGGTGCGGGGGAGGAGCGGAAGTCGCGGCGCTTCGCTCCTCCCCCGAAGGGAACACTTCGGGGGAGGTGGCTGGCGGCGGAGCCGCCAGACGGAGGGGGCGCGAACTATGCGAAGGCATCGCTGAGCGCCCCAGCCAGATCGCCCCGTGGCTCCACCCGCACGCGCTCCAGCCCCAGCCACCCCGCCATGCGCTTCAACTCTCCGGCCAGGTTCACCGCCGTCGCCTTTGTCGCCCAGGGTTCCGCGTGGGACGCCTGGACGACCAGCACGCCGGCCTTGCGGTCGGCCTTGAGGTCCACGCGCGCCGTGATGGCGTCGTCCTCCAGGAACGGCAGGACGTAGTAGCCGTGGGTGCGTTTTTCGGCAGGGGTGTAGATCTCCAGCCGGATGCGGACGCCGAACATCCGCTCGGTGCGCTCGCGGAACCAGATCAGGTTGTCGAAGGGCGAGAGCAGCGCGGTGTGCTCGATCTTGCGCGGCCGCCGCGCGGCGGGGTCGAGATAGGCCGGTTCGCGCCAGCCCTTCACCGTCACCGGCGTCAGGGCGCCGGCCTCGATCAGTTCGGTGAGGCGGGCCTTGGTATCCGCCACCGGCATGCGGAAATAGTCGCGCAGGTCGCGTTCCGTGCCGATGCCCATGGCGCGGGCGGCGATCATCACCAGCTGGCGCTGGGCCTCGTCGCGGGGCGGGGTGGGCGTGTCGCGGATGGCCTTGGGCAGCACCTTGTCGGGCAGGCCATAGACCCGCTCGAAGGTCCCGCGCCGGGTGGCGGTGGTCAGCTCGCCGGCCCAGAACAGGCACTCGACGGCGCGCTTGGCCTCGCTCCAGCCCCACCAGCCGCCCGCCCCCTTGACCCCGATCTCCAGGTCGGAGGCCGATAGCGGTCCGCGCCGCGCGATCTCGTCCAGGGCGCGATCCACGAACTCGCGCCGCTCGCGCAGGAACCTGGCGATGCCCTTCCAGGTGCCGACGCCGGCCCGGGCGTCCTCCATCCGCCAGCGGAACAGCGGCTGGCTCACCAGCGGCAGCAGCGAGGCCTCGTGCGCCCAGTACTCGAACAGCGGCCGTTTCCTGCCCCAGGCGATGTCCTCCAGCAGCGCCCTCGGATAGGCGCCGAGGCGGGAGAAGGCCGGCAGGTAGTGGGTGCGCGAGACGACGTTGACCGAGTCGATCTGGATCACCCCCAGCCGCTCCACCAGCCTGACCAGCTGCCGGCGGCCGACCTCCCCTTCCCGCGACGCGCCGAAGCCCTGGGCGGCCAGCGCGATGCGCCGCGCCTCGCCGGCGGTGAGGGTGTCATTCATGGGAAGCGGCCCGGCCTGAATCGAGGACCCAGGCTAGCGATCGAACAAACAAAGAACAACAGTCCGGTAACGAATGGTTAACGATAACCCCGCCCCGAGGCGCGCGGCGGAACATTCGGGGATTCAGGGCTGCAGGCGACCGTCGGTGATCGCAGTGGGATCGAAGGGGTAGAGGATGTCGGCGTCCGGCGCCTCGACCTCGCGCGCGATCTCCTTGGGCGCCAGGGTCTTCAGCAGGTGGCGGATGATGTTCGGCCGCGCCTTGTGCTTCTTGTCGGTGTGGACGATGAACCACGGCGCCTCGGGACAGTGGGTGCGGGTGAGCATCTCGTTACGGGCCTTGGAATAGGCTGTCCATTTTTCCTGCGCCACGCCGTCCAGGGGGCTGATCTTCAACGCCTTCAGCGGGTCCGTGCGGCGGGCCTCCAGGCGCGCGGCCTGTTCCTTGCGCGAGATGTCGAGCCACAGCTTGACGATCCGCAGGCCGCTGCCGACCAGCATGCGCTCGAAGGTGTTGACGTCGCGCAGGAAGGTCTCCTGCTCGTCGGCGGTGGAGAACTTCATCACCCGCTCGACGCCGGCGCGATTGTACCAGGAGCGGTTGAAGATCGTGAACTCGCCAGCCGTCGGCAGGCGCCGGGCATAGCGCTGGAAGTACCACTCGCTGCGCTCCCGGTCGCTGGGCTTGGGCAGGGCGACCACATGGGTGTTGCGCACGGAGAGGTGCTCGGTGATCCGCCGGATCGCCCCATCCTTGCCGGCGGTGTCGCGGCCTTCGAAGATCACCAGGTCGCGGGTTCCGGCGTCGATCGCGTACTGCTGGTAGCGCACGAGTGAGACCTGTAGGGCCTCCAGCTCGCGTTCGTCCTTGGTCTTGGCCATGGCGGCATAATGCGCAGGATTGATATTGAGGGCCAATGATCCGCCTCCACATCCCGCACGACCTGGCCCCCGGCGCCGCGCTCGACCTGGACGCGGGCCAGAGCCGCTACCTGGCCGCGGTGATGCGCCTGGGCGTCGGCGACGAGGTGGCGGTGTTCAACGGCCGCGACGGGGAGTGGCGCGCCACGCTGGCCACGGTCGGCAAGCGGGCGGTGCGCCTGACCGCCCTGTCGCGCACCCGGCCGCAGCACGTCGGCCCCGACCTGGACCTGATCGTCGCCCTGGTGAAGCGGGGCCGGCTGGAGATCATCGTGGAAAAGGCCGCCGAGCTGGGCGCGCGCCGCGTGCGGCCGGTCACCACCGAGCGGACCAACGCCGACCACACCCGGGTGGATCGCCTGCGGGCCATCGCCGTGGAGGCTTCGGAACAAACCGGCCGGCTGGACGTGCCGCAGGTGGCCGAGCCGGTGAAGCTGGAGGCGCTGCTGGCCGCCTGGGAGCCCGGTCGCCGCCTGCTGTTCTGCGACGAGGCGGGCGACGCGCCGCCCGTGCTGGCGGCGGGCCTTGGCGAAGGGCCCTGGGCGATCCTGATCGGGCCTGAGGGAGGGTTCTCGCCCGCCGAACGCGAAAGGCTCCGCGCCTTGCCCTACGCCACGCCCGTCACGCTCGGCCCCCGCATCCTGCGCGCCGACACCGCCGCGATCAGCGCGCTGGCGCTCTGGCAGGCGTCGGCGGGGGACTGGCGCTAATCCTCCTCGAACACGCTGTCCTCGGGCGCATCGGTGGGGCTCTCGAACTCCAGGCGGTAGCCGTCCGGGTCGTCCAGGCCGGTGACCCAGCTGCCGTTGCCGACCTCCGGCTGCGAGGGCTCGAGGCCGGCGGCGGTGGCGGCGCGCCAGATCGCGATGGCGTCCTCGCAGCGGAAGAAGATGCTGACCCCTTCGCCGACCCGGCCGTCGGGGACCCAGGCGTCCTGACCCTTGGCGCGGAACTGCTGGAGCAGGATCGTGGCGCCGCCCAGCTTGAGCGAGCACCAGCGCAGCACGCCGCGGTCGTCCCAGCGCTTGTCGATCTCGAACCCCAGCCCGTCGACGTAGAAGTTGAGCGAGGCCTTCATGTCGGCCACCCGGAAGAACGGCATGGCCTCTTTGACGTTGGCGTCCATCAGCCCTCCTGGCGTTGCGCTGCCGCACGCTTACGCCGCCCGGGGCCATTGCGACAGGGCCACTTGAGCTTCGCGCATTTGCGCCCACCTATCCTAACGGCGTAAAGACGCGGCCGCGCGGGACCCGACCCGGCGTGGCGGCGCTGTGGCCGGGGAGAATGTGCATGGCCGAGGTCGCGTGTGACGATCGACCCCTGGTGTTCGAAGACCTGGTGTCCTGGATGGCGGAGGGCGCCAAGCCGGCCAGCGAGTGGCGCTGCGGCGCCGAGCACGAGAAGTTCGTCTTCCGCCTCGCCGACCACGCGCCTGTCCCCTACGAGCCCGGCGGCATCAAGGCCCTGCTGGACGGGCTGACCCGGTTCGGCTGGACGCCGGTGATGGAGGGCGAGCACATCATCGCCCTGGAACGCGGGCTGGCCAACGTCAGCCTGGAGCCGGGCGGCCAGTTCGAGCTTTCCGGTGCGCCGCTGGAGACCGTCCACGACATCTGCCAGGAGACCGGCCAGCACCTCAGCGAGGTCAAGACCGTCGCCGACGAGCTGGGCCTGGGGTTCCTGGGGCTGGGCTATTCGCCGATCTGGCGGCGCGACCAGGTCCCGGTGATGCCCAAGGGCCGCTACAAGATCATGCGCGAGTACATGCCCAAGGTGGGCGGGCTCGGCCTCGACATGATGTTCCGCACCTGCACGGTGCAAGCCAACCTCGACTTCGGCTCCGAGGCCGACATGGTGGCCAAGTTCCGCACCTCGCTGGCGCTGCAGCCGATCTGCACGGCGCTGTTCGCCAACTCGCCGTTCATCGAGGGCAAGCCGTCGGGCTTCGTCTCGGCCCGCGCCAACGTCTGGACCGACACCGACCCCGACCGCACTGGCATGCTGGACTTCGTGTTCCAGGATGGCTTCGGCTTCGAGACCTACGCCCGCTATGCGCTGAACGTGCCGATGTATTTCGCCAAGCGCGGCGACCGCTATATCGACCTGGCGGGCCGGTCGTTCGTCGACTTCATGGACGGCAAGCTGGCCGAACTGCCGGGCCAGCGTCCGACGATCAAGGACTGGGCCGACCACACCACCACCCTGTTCCCCGAGGTGCGGCTGAAGAAGTACCTGGAGATGCGTGGCGCCGACGCCGGGCCGTGGAGCCGGCTCTGCGCGCTGCCGGCCCTGTGGATGGGGATATTCTACGACGCCCCCGCCCTGGCCGCCGCCTGGGACCTCTGCAAGGACTGGAAGATCGAGGACCACGAGCGCCTGCGCGCCGACGTGGCCCGCCTGGGCCTGAAGGCCGAGATCGCCGGGCGCACGGTCCAGGACGTCGCCAAGGACATGGTGGCCATCGCCCGTTCGGGTCTCAAGACCCGCAACCGCCTGTCGGCCGGCATGGTCGACGAGAGCAACTACCTCTCCGAGCTGGAACAGATCGCCGACAGCGGGATCACCCCGGCGGAGCGGCTGCTGGAACTCTACCAGACCCGCTGGGCCGGCAATGCGGGCCGGGTGTTCGACGACTTCGCGTATTAGGTTCGCGTTGAGCTCAGCGTGCCCTTCACCGCGGACTGAACAACGGCTTGACGGTGAGCGTGCGGTCCGGTGACGTCGCCCGGGGGCCCCTCGCGAGGACTGAGATGCCGGATCTGCCGAAGTATGCGCACTGGGTCGCCGAGCGGCGCTTCCTGGTCGACGCGGCGAAGCTGCCGGCCATGGACGCCGCCGACGCCCGGCTGCTCGAAGACCTCTACATAGACGGCGGGCGGCTGCGGCTGCGCCGGATCACCTTTGCGACCGGCGAGGTCGAGTTCAAGCTGGCCAAGAAATACGAGGCCGACAATCCACTGATCGGCCCGATCACCAACCTCTACCTGGACGCCCGGGAATATGCGGTGCTGGCCGTCCTCGAGGGGGCGCGCCTGGCCAAGCGCCGCCACCGGATAGGCGGCTTCACCGTCGATGTGTTCGAGGGTGCGCTCAAGGGCCTGGTGACCGCAGAATGCGAGGCGCCCAACCGCATGGCCGCGATGCGCTTCGACGTGCCCGCGTGGTGCGTGCGCGAGGTCACCAACGAGGTCGACTACACCGGCTGGCAGCTGGCGCAGACCCAGACGCTCCCTGCATAAGTCCGCTAATCCTTCCCCCAGTACTGGGGGAACTGGCCCGACGGCGAAGCCGAGGGTCGATGGGGGAAGTCCTAGGAAACATCGATGACACTTCCCCCATTGTCGCCCGCCTGCGGCTTTGGCGACATCTCCCCCAAGGGGGGAAAGCGCGAGATATTCGTCGCGCAGAGGTTGCTCGGACCTTAGCGCACCCCGCCCTCGGGGGCCGGGTCCGAGACGTTGGCGGGCCAGTGTTCGCGCTGCGAGGCGCCGGAGCCGCTGTCGGTGTGCAGCACGGCCTGGTCCACGTCGACGTCGAGGTGGCGCGGGTTCACCGCCGCGTCGTCGACTGGATAGATCTCCACCTGGTTCGGGTAGAAGGCCAGCCGCCCCGCGATGGCCGCCATGGCCGGATAGGGCGTTTCATAGGTCCAGACCACGTTCTCGGCGATCTGGCCGTCCAGGTTCAGCGTGTAGTAGCTGGCGTCGCCCTTGTAGGGGCAGTGGGTAGACCGCGGGGTGTGCGCCAGGACCTCCATCGAGACGTCGGCGCGCGGGAAGTAGATCACCTTCGGATAGGTGGATTCCTGCAGCGCCATGGCGTCTTCGGTATCGGCGATCACATGGCCGCGGTACTTCGCCCGCCAGCGGCCGGCGGCGGGGGTGACGACGATCGGATGGTCGGGGCCGGGGATTTTCATCGCATACTCCTGGGTTCAGGGCTCAAACGTGCGACGGACCGCGTGGGTCCGGGGCACGGGCTTGCTTGTGTGGGCGGGCTCAGCATGGTCATCTCCCGCAAATTCGAGCCTGACGCGCGAACGATCCTGGGGGGATCGCCGGCCGGTGGGCGCTGGGGACCCTCGCTCGTATGGATATCGTATTCATCGCCGGCATCGTCATCACGCTGGTGACCGCCATTCCCGTGGTGATGCAGCTTCGCACCCACCCGCGTGGCCTGGTGATCCTGTTCTTCGCTGAGATGTGGGAACGCTTCTCCTATTATGGAATGCGCGGCCTGCTGATCTTCTACCTGACGCAGCATTTCCTGTTCGACGACAAGACCGCCCAGGGCCAGTACGGCGCCTACACCAGCCTGGTGTACCTGCTGCCGCTGGTGGGCGGGTTCCTCGCCGACCGGTTCCTGGGCACCCGCAAGGCGATTGCGTTCGGGGCGCTGCTGCTGGTGGCCGGGCACCTGACCATGGCCTTCGAAGGCAAGCCGGTCACCCAGGTGCTGCAATACCAGAACGCCAAATACGAGTTCGTGGTCACCGGCCGGGGCGCCGCGCGCGACGTGAAGCTGAAATTGGGCGAGGCGACTTACGGCTATGGCCCGTCCGCCGACGGCGGGCTGCAGATCACGGGGTTGCCGCCGGGCGCCGCCCTGCCCTCCGTTCTGCCCAAGGGCTCCTACGCACTGACCACGCGCGACGACACGCCGATCTTCAGGAACGTGCTCTACCTGGCGCTCGCCCTGATCATCATGGGCGTCGGCTTCCTGAAGGCGAACATCTCCTCGCTCGTCGGCCAGCTCTATCCGAAGGGCGACCCGCGGCGCGATCCCGGCTTCACCCTCTATTACTACGGCATCAACCTGGGCTCGTTCTGGGCCGGCATCGCCTGCGGCTGGCTGGGCCAGAACCTGGGCTGGAACTGGGGCTTCGGCGCCGCCGGTGTCGGGATGCTGGCCGGCTACGTGGTCTTCACGATCGGCAAGCCGCTGCTGCAGGGGAAGGGCGAGCCGCCGGATCCGGTAAAGCTGGCGGCGCCCGTGGCCGGGCCGCTCACCCTGGAGCACCTGATCTACGTTGGCGGTCTGGCGGGCGTGGCCCTGGTCTGGTTCCTGGTCCAGCGCAACGCCGTGGTCGGCTACCTGCTGGCCGCCGGTTCGATCGTCACCCTGGGCTACCTTGCCTTCTTCATGGCGACCAAGTGCACCCGGCAGGAGCGCGAGCGGATGATCCTGGCTCTGGTGCTGGTGGCCGGCGCGGTGGTGTTCTGGACCCTGTTCGAACAGGCCGGCTCGTCGCTCAACCAGTTCGCCGAGCGCAACACCGACCTGGCTATCGGCTTCGGCCAGTCGATCACCCCGGCCCAGACCCAGTCGTTCAACCCGGGCTTCATCCTGCTGTTCGCGCCGGTGTTCGCGGCGATCTGGGCGTTCCTGGGCACGCGCCGGCTGGACCCCAACCCGGCGCTGAAGTTCGGTCTGGGCCTGGGCCAGGTGGCGGCCGGTTTCTTCGTCCTGGTGCTCGGCGCCCACTTCGCCGGGCCGGACTTCAAGGTGCCGGTGGTGTTCCTGGTCCTGGCCTATCTGCTGCACACCACGGGCGAGCTCTGCCTGTCGCCGGTGGGCCTGTCGCAGATGACCAAGCTGGCCCCCGCCGCGGTGATCTCAACCATCATGGCCACGTGGTTCCTGGCCTCGTCCTGGGCCCAGTGGATCGGTGGGCTGATCGCCCAGATGACCGCCACCGAGACCGTCGCCGGCCAGGTGCTGGACCCCGGCAAGGCGCTGGCCACCTATGTCGACGTCTTCAAGCTGATCGGCTTCTGGGGCCTGGGCGCCGCCGCGCTGATGCTGGTCGCCTCGCCGATCCTGAAGAAATGGGCCCACGGCGCCAGCGACACCTATCCTCAGGCGACCGTGGAACCCCCGGTCGACGGCCAACGCCAGACCGTGCCGCTGTAGGGCGCGCCGCGGCTACCCGCCGAACGTCTTTCGCAGGCGGAAGTAGAACACCCGGCCGGGCTCGTAGGTGCGGTCGTCAAGGGACGGCGCGCCGCCGGCGCTGCGCGGGCCGGGATAGGACAGGTACTGCTTGTGCAGCTGGCGGGCGGTGACGTTCGGCAGCTCGATGCGCAGGCTGAGGTCTGGTCGGGGCCGCCACTCCGCGAACGGCTTGACGTAGGTCCTGAGCTTGTCGACCTCGATCAGGTTGAAGCGGTAGTAGCGCTCCCGCCAGCCACCGAACATGTCGACGCCATAGCTGAACCGCCACTTCGGGATGTCCTGGGTGAAGTTGAGGTTCCAGTCGGTCGGGTGCAGGCCCGAGATTTCGCGCTTACGTCGCGTGGTCGGGTCGGTGACGCTGGACCAGCGGCGGGTGGCGTCGCCCTTCAGCACCGCGCCCTTCAGGCCCAGGCGGTCCAGCGGCAGGCTGTATTCGACGATCAGCTCGTCCTTGGTCCCGTCGCCGATGTTGGTGGGCTGGTCGAATACCCCGGTGGCGGTGAACACCGGCCCGCGGTCCACCGCGTCGGTGAGCTCCGAGTGGCGGTAGGTCACGGTGACCGAGGCCGAGCCCCAGAACCGCTGCTCCACCGCCGCCTCGCCGACCCAGGCCTGCTGCGGGTTGAGGTCGGGATTGCCGGCGGTGATGCCCGACGCGGTGTTGAGGCCGCCGCTGGCCACGAAGTCGTTGAAATTGAGCTGGCCGACCTCGCGCTCCAGCCGCAGCCGCACCTGGGTGGAGGCCCGCGCATCCCAGCTGACCGCCACGCGGGGCTTCAGATACTGCAGCGTCTTGCCCAGCATGACATCGCCGGCCGAGGTGATCCGGGTGTGCTCGTAGCGCAGGCTCGCATCGACCGTCCAGGCGGTGGCCGGCCGCCAGGTCCCCTTGGCGAACGCCTCGCTGCGACGCTCCTCGACCTGCACATTGGCGGCCGGCAGGGCCACGGCCGCGCCGTCCGACGACAGCCGCGTGGCGCTGTCCTGCCGGTTGATCGCCGTCTCGGCGCCGCCTTCCAGGGAGAGCCGGTCGCCGAACCGGTACTTCGCCACCGAGCGCGCGATCGTCTCGCTGGAATTGCGGTCTAGGTCGAACAGGCTGGATTCCCGGTCGGTGAACAGCGACTCCAGCCGCACGTCGTGGGTCTGGCGAAGCCCGACCACCTCCAGCGAGGCCCGCGGCCCCAGCGCATGGGTGTAGTTGCCGCCTATCTCGCGGTCGTCGGTGTAGAACAGGTCGACCTCGTGCTCGGTGGTGGGGACCGCGCCCATGACGTCCTCGGTCTCCTCGCCCTTGTACTTGTCGCTGTAGGCCCGGACGTTCAGGCGCAGCTTGCCGCCCGCCACCGGGGTCTCGATCCCGCCGGTCAGCTGGCCGTTCAGAATGTCGCCCTCGCCCTGGCTGATGCGTACGGGGGTGATGTGGCCCTGGGCGTCGATCCGCTGGCTGGGACCCGGGCCATAGCCGCCGTCGAGCCCCTTGCCGACCAGGGTCGAGGCCTCCCACTTGGTCTTGCCCAGGGTCCCGGACAGCTCGACCCGGCCGGCCGGCAGCT
This sequence comes from Phenylobacterium sp., assembly GCF_025351295.1. Lineage (GTDB taxonomy): Bacteria > Pseudomonadota > Alphaproteobacteria > Caulobacterales > Caulobacteraceae > Phenylobacterium. The sequence continues at coordinate 53,346 of NZ_JANXWD010000038.1, read as the reverse complement.
GGCGGTCGTCGTAGGTGCTCTGGTTGGAGGCGGAGATCAGGGCCTTGAACCCGCCGCCGGCCTTGCGCACCACATTGGCGATCACCGTCTTGCCCTGCATGTCGATGCCGGGGGCGCCGCCGCGGATCACCTCGATGCGGTCGACGCTGCTGGCCTGGATGCGGCGCAGGACCTGCTCCAGGTCGTCGGTCTTGGTGGTCGGACGCTGGCCGTCGATCAGCACATTGCCGGCCGAACTCTCATAGCCGCGCGCGCCTGACCCGCGGTCGAAGGTGAAGCCGGGAATCCGCTCCACCATCTCCGAGGCGTTGCCGGACTGGTAGGGTGCGAAGAACGCCGCCGGATAGCTGGTCACCCCCGGCTGCGGCGGTGCGGCCTGTGGCGTCGCTGCGACGGCGGCCTGCGCCAAGAGGCTGGCGATCAGCATGCAAGAACTCTCCCCAATGTACGCACGTAAACTGCGCTCGGGGCGTCGCGCCAATTAATTGACCGTAACCTGGATTAAATCGCATAACCCGCCCCCTGGCTCCCGGCTGGCGGCGCGCGCTATGGTCCGCGCCAAAGCCGGGGAGAACACGCGTGCGCGCCACCAGAACCACCATGGGCCTTTCGCTGGCCATGGCCCTCACCAGCCTGACCTCAGCCTGGCCGCAGACGCCGCCCGCGCCGGCCTATCCGCCAGGCCCGGGCTACGCCGGCGTCGCCGGGTCGCCCGAGGAGAACGCCCGCATCACCGCGCTCTGCGGCAAGAACCGCAACGCCGCCGACGGCTATGCGCCCGCGCCGGCCTTCCCTGGCCAGACCCGGGCGCCCAAGGCCCCGGCCCGGCAGCCGTTCACCGTCGAGACGGTGGCCAAGATCGACCGCCCCTGGGGCATGGCCATCCTGCCCAACGGCCAGCTGCTGGTGGCCATCCGGGCCGGCGGCATGCGGATCGTGGACCCCGACGGCAAGGTCTCCGAGCCGTTGGCCAATGTGCCGGCGATCCAGAACGCCCGGCTGTCGGCTCTATACGACGTCAGCCTCGACCGCGACTTCGCGAAGACCCGCACGATCTACTTCGGCTACGTGACCAAGGCCGACACCGGGACCGCCGCAGTCGGCCGGATCGCCAAGGCCCGGCTCTCGGCCGACGAGAAGAGCCTGGAGAACGTCACCACCCTGCGCGAAGGCGCCGATATCGTCCCGCGCCGGATCGTCCAGGCGCCCGACGGCACCCTGCTGATCCCCTCGGCGGTGATCGATAGCGGCGGCCCCAATCCCCAGGCGCTCGACAGCCAGCTGGGCAAGATCCTGCGCATCAATACCGACGGGACCATCCCGAAGAACAACCCGTTCCTGAAGGACCCCAAGGCCAATCCGGCGCTCTATGCGCTGGGCTTCCGCGACGTGCACGGCGCGGCCTTCGACCCGAAGACCGGCAAGCTCTGGGTGGCCGAGAACACGCCCATGGGCGGCGACGAGCTGAACCTCATCAGGGCCGGCGGCAACTACGGCTTCCCGATCATCAGCTACGGCCGCGAGAACAGCGGCGCCCTGATCGACGGCGGCAAGACCGCAGAGGCCGGCATGGAGCAGCCGGTCTACTACTGGAACCCGTCGATCGCGCCGTCGGGGATGCTGTTCTACACCGGCGCCGCCCTGCCCGGCTGGAAGGGCAGCGTGTTCATCGGCGGCCTCTCTGGCCAGCAGCTGGTCCGGCTGGAGATGAAGAACGGCAAGGTGACCGGCGAGGAGAAGCTGCTCATGGACACCTGCCACCGCATCAAGACCGTCGCCCAGGGCCCCGACGGCCTGATCTACCTCGCCACCGACGAACCCAAGGGCGCCGAAATCCTGCGCCTCAAGCCGGCGAAGAAATAGGCCCCAATACTCGGCTCATCCCGGCAAATGCCGGGACCCGGATCGTAAAGGGCAGATTGCGCCTGGAAGGGCGCCGCGCTCAGCGAACCCTTCGCTCCGCCATCCGATCTGGGTCCAGGCCTTCGCCGGGATGAGCGGATCAAGCGACTAGCTGGGCCACGCGTCGAACTGCGGGGACCCGTCGGCGATCACCTCCCAGCGCGCCTTGGAGCCCACGAAGATGTGCCCCGAGATCGCCAGGTCCGGGTCGCCGTCCAGCGCGCCGGCCGGGATCAGCACCCGCTGGCCGTCGGACAGGATGTGCGGGACCGGGCAGCCGCAGGTGCGGCAGAACAGGCTCTTCCAGCCGGCGGGGGTGGCGTAGACCTGCACCTGGTCCTCGCCCGACAGCCATTCGAAGCGGTCGCGACGAATGTTCAGCACCGCGTTCGAGCCCGTGCCCGATACCCGCCGGCACCGCGAACAGTGGCAGAAGCCCACGGGCGCGAGCTTCTCCTTCACCCCGAACCGGACCGCCCCGCAGAGGCACCCCCCGACGGCAACGAACTCGGACATGGCTAGACCGCCGTCCCGCCCACCGTCAGGCCGGTGATCTTCAGCGAGGGCTGGCCGACGCCGACCGGCACGCTCTGGCCGGACTTGCCGCAGACGCCGACGCCGGGGTCGAAGTCGAAGTCGTCGCCGATCATGGTCACCCGCGTCAGCGCCGAGGGGCCATCACCGATCAGGGTCGCGCCCTTCACCGGGGTGGTGATCTTGCCGTCCTCGATCAGGTAGGCCTCGGTGCACTGGAACACGAACTTGCCGTTGGTGATGTCCACCTGGCCGCCGCCGAAGTTGGCGCAGTAGAGGCCGCGCTTGGTCGACGCGATCATCTCCTCCGGCTTGTGCGATCCGCCCAGCATGGCGGTGTTGGTCATCCGCGGCATCGGCATGTGGGCGTAGGACTGCCGGCGTGCGTTGCCGGTCGCCGCCATGCCCATCAGCCGCGCGCTCATCCGGTCGTGCATGTAGCCGACCAGGATGCCGTCCTCGATCAGGATGGTCCGTTCGGTCGGCGTCCCCTCGTCGTCGACGGTGAGCGAGCCTCGGCGGCCCGGCAGCGTCCCGTCGTCGAACACGGTCACGCCCTTGGCGGCCACCCGCTCGCCGAGGCGGCCGGAGAACGCCGAGGTGCCCTTGCGGTTGAAGTCGCCCTCCAGGCCGTGGCCTACGGCCTCGTGCAGCAGCACCCCGTTCCAGCCGGGACCCAGCACCACGTCCATCTCGCCGGCCGGGCAGGGCACGGCGTCCAGGTTGACCAGCGCCTGGCGCAGCGCCTCGTCCACCTGGGCCTGCCACTTCTCCGGCGTGATCCAGGCCTCGAAGCCGGCCCGGCCGCCGGCCCCGGTGTAGCCGTTCTCCCGCTTGCCATCGCGCTCGACGGTGACCTGGACGTTGATCCGGCTCAGCGGCCGCACGTCGCGGATCAGCCGTCCGTCGGCGCGCAGGATCTCCACCGTGCGCCGCTCGCCGGCGATCGAGGCCATCACCTGCACGATGCGCGGGTCGCGCGCCCGGGCCCAGGCGTCGATCTCCTGCAGCAGCGCGACCTTGTCGGAGAAGTCGGGCGAGGCCAGCGGGTTCTCCTCGCCATAGAGCTTGGCGTTGGTGGCCCGCGGGCTCTCGGCCGCCACGCCGGAATAGCCGCGCTTGGCCAGCCGCGCCGAATCCGCCGCCCGCCGGATCGCCGCCTCGGAGATCTCCGAGGCATGGGCGTAGCCCGCCGTCTCGCCGGCCACCACCCGCAGGCCGAAACCCTCGGTGGCGTCATAAGCCGCCGACTTCAGCCGCCCGTCGTCGAACAGGAAGCTCTCGCTCTCGGAGCGCTCGACGAACAGCTCCCCGTCGTCGGCCCCGATCAGCGCTTCATTGAGGATTTCCTGGGCGCGGGCGGGATCGACTCCAGAGGCGTCGAGGATCGAGGGAGCGGGGACTGGGGCGTTCATCGCATCAAGATAGGGACTCGGGCGGCGGGCGTCACGTGCGGCATCCTTCCTGTCCTATTCTTCGCCCGCCGCGTTGCAGGGAGCCGCCATTTCACTGGGTCATGCCCCCGGTTCATCTGCCCTGTCTTCGGGGCTCGGGCGCCCGGAAAACGCGCTCGGCGAACCGGGTGTCGTGGCTGCCCGCGGCGTAAGGGCCCCGAACGCCTTGGCAAGCTCCTGGGATGCGCGTATGCACCCGGCGAAGGGGCCGGTCGGGCGTCGCGCAAGCGTGTCCGCGCGGCCAGTTCCGAAGTCGGCGGAGGTGGTCCGAGTTGGGCGCCGTCGGCCTAGCAGACCGAGGGGACATGAAGTCTAGCTTTCACGGATTGCGGACGCGGGCGGCGGGGGCCTTCGCGGGCGCCGGGGCCGCGTTCTGGAGCGCGACCGCCTGGGCCGCCGACAAATACGGCCAACCCACGGACGGCGCGATCGGCATGCAGCCCGGCGTCACGCCGCTGCGAGAGGACGCGATCTGGTTCCATAACGTCATCCTGATGCCGATCATCACGTTCATCGTGGTGTTCGTGGCCGGCCTGCTGGCCTGGGTGGTCATCCGCTACAACAAGAAGTCGAACCCGGTGCCGGCCAAGTGGAGCCACAACACCCTGGTGGAGATCGTCTGGACGGTGGCGCCGGTGATGATCCTGATGGTCATCGCGGTGTTCTCGTTCCGCCTGCTGTTCGCCTACAACGACATGCCCAAGCCGGACGTGACCATCAAGGCCACGGGCTACCAGTGGTACTGGGGCTTCGAATACCCCGACCAGAAGATCGGCGAGTACGTCTCCAACATCCTGCCGGAAGACAAGGCCCAGGCCGCCGGCGTGCCCTACAAGCTGGCCGTCACCGAGCCGCTCTACGCGCCGGTCAACAAGGTGGTCCGCGTCCAGGTGACCGGCGCCGACGTCATTCACGCCTTCGCCATCCCGGCCTTCGGGATCATCACCGACGCCGTCCCGGGCCGCCTGAACGAGACCTGGTTCAAGGCCGACCGCGAAGGCATCTACTACGGCAACTGCCGTGAGCTGTGCGGGGTCAACCACGCCTTCATGCCCCTCGAGGTGCATGTGGTGAGCCAGGCGGCATTCGATGCCTGGGTGGCCAAGAAGGGCGGCCACACCGGCCCGGCCGCCGCTGCGCCAGCCGCTGCGGCTCCGTCCGCCGCCGCCGCCGGTCAGACCGCCGCCGCCATCGCGCCGGCTGCGGCGACCCCGGCCGCCGTCGCTCCGGCGGCTGCGCCCGCGCCTGCCGCCGCAACCCCTGCCGCGCCCAAGGCGCCGGCCGCGAAATAGAGTTGGGACCCGCGTAAGATGGCTCAAGCCGCCGCTCACGATCACCACGATGACGACCACGGCCACGTGCCGGGGTTCTTCACCCGCTGGTTCTTTTCCACCAACCACAAGGACATCGGCACGCTCTACATCCTGTTCGCCATCGTGGCGGGCCTGGTGGGCGGCGCGCTTTCCGGCCTGATCCGCCTGGAACTGGCCGAGCCCGGCATCCAGTACTTCAAGGCCGGCAGCTTCCTGGCCCGGAGCGGGCTCGTGGAGGCCTCGAACCACGGCTACAACGTCGTCGTGACGGCCCACGCCCTGATCATGATCTTCTTCATGGTCATGCCCGCCATGATCGGCGGGTTCGGCAACTGGTTCGTGCCGATCATGATCGGCGCGCCGGACATGGCCTTCCCGCGGATGAACAACATCTCCTTCTGGCTGCTGGTGGCGGCCGGCGGGATGCTGGTGACCTCGATGTTCGTGGACGGCGGGCCGGGCCGCGGCTTCGGCGGCGGCTGGACGCTCTATCCGCCGCTCTCGACCTCAGGCCACACCGGCCCGGCGATGGACTGCGCGATCCTCTCGGTCCACCTGGCCGGCGCCAGCTCGATCCTGGGCGCCATCAACTTCATCACCACGATCTTCAACATGCGCGCGCCGGGCATGACGCTGCACCGCATGCCGCTGTTCGTCTGGTCGATCCTGGTGACCGTGTTCCTGCTGCTGCTCTCGCTGCCCGTGCTTGCCGGCGCGATCACCATGCTGCTCACCGACCGCAACTTCCACACCCACTTCTTCGATGCCGCCGGCGGCGGCGACCCGGTGATGTTCCAGCACCTGTTCTGGTTCTTCGGTCACCCGGAAGTGTACATCCTGATCCTGCCCGGCTTCGGGATGGTCAGCCACATCGTCTCCACCTTCTCGCGCAAGCCGGTGTTCGGCTACCTGGCCATGGCCTACGCCATGGTGGCGATCGGCTTCATCGGCTTCGTGGTGTGGGCGCACCATATGTACACGGTGGGCATGGGCATCCAGCTGCGGGCCTATTTCGTCGCGGCGACCATGGTCATCGCGGTGCCCACCGGGGTGAAGGTGTTCTCCTGGATCGCCACGATGTGGGGCGGGTCGCTGGACTTCAAGACGCCCATGCTGTGGGCGATCGGCTTCATCTTCCTGTTCACCGTGGGCGGGGTGACGGGCGTGGTCCTGGCCAACGCCGGCGTCGACTACAGCGTGCACGACACCTACTACGTGGTCGCCCACTTCCACTATGTGCTCAGCCTGGGGGCCGTGTTCGCGATCTTCGCCGGCTTCTACTACTGGTTCGAAAAGATGTGGGGCGTGAAGTACCGCGAGTGGATGGGCTGCGCCCATTTCTGGATCACCTTCGTCGGCGTGAACCTGATCTTCTTCCCGCAGCACTTCCTGGGCCTGCAGGGCATGCCGCGCCGCTATGTCGACTACCCCGAGGCCTATGCCTACTGGAACAAGATCTCCTCGATCGGCTACGCGGTGACGCTGGTCGGCGTGGGCGTCTTCCTGCTGGTGCTGCTCGACGCCATGGTCTTCCGTCGCAAGGCCGAGGCCAATCCGTGGGGCGAGGGCGCGACGACGCTGGAGTGGACCCTGTCCTCGCCGCCGCCGTTCCACCAGTTCAACGAACTGCCGGTGGTGCAAGCCGACGTCCACTAGCTGCCTAGTTCCTCCCCCGCCCGGCGGGGGAGGGGGACCGCGAAGCGGTGGAGGGGGCGCAAAGCCACAGGCTCCGAGCTTGAGGCCTTGCGCCCCCTCCGTCTCGCGCCAAGGGGCGCGATCCACCTTACCCGTCGTCTTCGCGGCGGCTGAGGCGCGGCGCTTGGGACATTCTGAGAGTATGATCCGATGACCATGGCTACGGTCGATACCCCCGCGCGCCTACCCGCCCGCTGGCAGGATTACGTGCTGCTGATGAAGCCGCGCGTCATGTCGCTGGTGGTGTTCACCGCGCTCACCGGCCTGGTTTGCGCCAAGACCCCGCTGCACCCGGTGCTGGCGGGCGTGGCGATCCTCTGCATCGCGGTCGGCGCCGGGGCCTCGGGCGCGCTCAACATGTGGTACGACGCCGACATCGACGGCCAGATGCGCCGCACGCGCGGCCGGCCGGTGCCCTCGGGCCGGGTGCAGGGTGCCGACGCGCTGACTCTGGGCGTGGTGCTGTCGCTGTTCTCGGTGATGCTGATGGGGATGGCGCTGAACTGGCTGGCGGCCGGCCTGCTGGCCTTCACCATCGTCTTCTACGCCGTGGTCTACACCATGTGGCTGAAGCGCTGGACGGCGCAGAATATCGTCATCGGCGGCCTCGCCGGCGCGCTGCCGCCGGTGATCGGCTGGGCGGCGGCCACCGGGACCGCTCCGGCCAACGCCTGGCTGCTGTGCGCGATGATCTTCATGTGGACCCCGCCGCATTTCTGGGCGCTGTCGCTCTACACCTCGGAGGACTACGCCAAGGCCGGGGTGCCGATGATGCCGGTGGTCAAGGGCGCGGCCTCCACCCGCACCCAGATCCTGGTCTACAGCCTGCTGCTGATCCCGGTCTGCCTGGCGCCGGCCGCCACCGGCCTGGGCGGAGCGATCTACCTGGGCGTGGCCGGCCTTGGCGGGCTGGTGTTCCTGCTGCTGGCCTGGCGGCTCTACCGCAGCAAGTCCGGCGAGGCGCCCGACCTGAGCAACCCCGACCCGCGCCCCGACCCGCGCAATGATGACGGCCTCTACGACGTCCGCGCCGGGGCCCGCGACGCCCGCAATCTTTTCGCCTTCTCGATCCTGTACCTCTCGCTGCTGTTCGCCACCTTGCTGGGCGAGCATGTGGCCGGCCTTGCGCCGCTGGAGTTGTTCCGATGAGCGATCCCACCCACGAGGGCGCCGACTTCGCCAAGGCCCGCCGGGGCCGCAACATCGCCATCGCGCTGGGCCTGGTGGTCTTCGTGATCCTGGTCTTCGTCGTCACCATCGTGCGGTTGGGAGCCAGCGTCGTTGACCGGTTCTGATCGCCTGCCCACCCCCCCCGACCCCGCCGCCAGGCGCAACGCCCGTGTCGCGCTCATCTGCGGCGTGGCCATCGTCGCCGTGGTCGGGGCCGCCTATGCCTCGGTGCCGCTCTACCGGGCCTACTGCCAGGCCACCGGCTTCGACGGCGCCACGGTCCGCGCCCAGGTCGCGCCGGACAAGACCCTGGCCCGCACGGTCACCGTCCGGTTCGACGCCAACGTCAACGGCCTGCCCTGGACCTTCTGGGCCGAGCAGGGCGCCCAGAGCGTCAAGATCGGCGAGACCAAGCTGGCCTTCTTCAAGGTCACCAACCACGCCAACAAGCCGGTGACCGCCCGCGCCGTCTACAACGTCGTCCCCGAACAGGCCGGCGCCTATTTCCAGAAACTGCAGTGCTTCTGTTTCAACGAGCAGACCATTCCGGCCGGCGCCACGGTGGAGATGCCGGTGCTCTATTTCATCGATCCCAAGTTCACCGAGGACGTGAACACCAAGGGCGCCACCGAGGTGACGCTGAGCTACACCTTCTACCCATCGGTAAACGGTGCGAAGCAGGCCCAGGCCGCGCCCCCGAAGCCAAAGGGCTAGAACGCCTCTCCCTCTCCGCTTCGCGGGGGGCGAGGAAATCGGCGCCGTCGCTTCGCGGCGCCATCTTGCCCCTTTCCCCCTTGGCGAAGGGTCCAGCGCGGGGCTATAGCGTCGCGGACTATGCGCGACTCTTTGGGGGGGCCGCGCGCCTACGGAACGGCAAGGGATTGGGACCGCGATGGCCGCTGGCGTGAAGCACGACTACCACCTGGTCAATCCGAGCCCGTATCCGCTGATCGGCTCGATCGCGGCGATCGTCATGGCGCTGGGCGGCGTGGCCTGGATGAAGGGCCTGTTCGGCATCCCGCAGCACAATCCGCTGCTGTTCTTCGCCGGCCTGGCCGGCGTGCTCTACACCATGTTCGGCTGGTGGTCGGAGGTGGTGAAGGAAGCCAACCAGGGCGACCACACCCCGGTGGTGTCGATCGGCCTGCGCTACGGCATGGTCCTGTTCATCGCGTCCGAAGTGATGTTCTTCGTCGCCTGGTTCTGGATCTTCTTCGAGATGGCCCTGTTCCACGGCAACCGCGTGCTGGGCCCGATCCCGGAAGTCCAGCAGGCCTGGGCCACCTTCCCGCCCAAGGGCGTCGAGGCCGTGCCGGCCTTCGAACTGCCGCTGGTCAACACCCTGACCCTGCTGCTCTCGGGCACCACAGTGACCTGGGCCCACCACGCCCTGCAGGTCGGCGACCGCCGGAACGCCAAGATCGGCCTGGTGCTGACCATCATCCTGGGCGTGCTGTTCACCTCGATCCAGGCCTACGAGTACAACCACATCCTGACGCACAAGTACTTCTTCGGCGGCGAGGGCCAGGAGAGCTCCGGCCTCTACGGCTCGTCCTTCTTCATGGCCACCGGCTTCCACGGCTTCCATGTGCTGATCGGCACCATCTTCCTGTCGGTCTGCCTGCTGCGACTGCTGGGCAAGGGCTTCAGCCCCAAGCAGCACTTCGGCTTCGAGGCGGCGGCCTGGTACTGGCACTTTGTGGACGTGGTCTGGCTGTTCCTGTTCGCCTTCATCTACGTGATCTTCGGAGCGCACGGTCACTAGGCTAGGAATGCATTGGGCAAGCCCCATCCGCTTTTGGCGGGCCTGGCGGGCCGCTGCCCGAACTGCGGAGAAGGTCATCTCTTCGAAGGGTTCCTGGAGGTCGCCCCGAGCTGCGCGGCCTGCGGCTACGACCTGTCGAAGGCGGATTCGGGCGATGGGCCGGCGGTGTTCATCACCATGATCGCCGGCTTCCTGGTGGCCTTCGCCGCCCTGATCACCGAGTTCACGATCCATCCGCCGATCTGGGTGCACCTGATCATCTGGCTGCCCCTGACCCTGATCCTGTCGCTGGGCCTGATCCGCCCGCTGAAAGGCCTGATGCTGGCCGCGCAGTTCATGAACCGGGCCTCCGAAGCGCGTCATGACGACTGAGCCGACCCGGGCGCGCGGGCGGTTCCCGATCGGCCTGACGATCGCCACCGCCATCGCCTTCGCCCTGCTGATCGGCCTGGGGACCTGGCAGGTGCAGCGGCTGCACTGGAAACAAGGCCTGCTGGCGCGCATCGCGGCCCTGCAGGCCGCGCCCGCCCAGCCGCTGGGGGCGGTGCTGGACCGCGTCGCGGCCGGCGGCGACGCGGACTACACCCGGGCCAAGGCCGTCTGCCCGGGCCTGGCCAAGGCGCCGGCCGTCCAGTTCTACACGCTGCGCGACGGCCAGGCCGGCGTGCGGCTGATCTCCGCCTGCCGGACCGCCAGCGCCAAGTATCGCTCCGTCCTGGTGGACCGCGGCTTCCTCCCCGACACCGTTGCCGCCCGCCCGGCCGTCAACGCCGCCGACACCACGCCCCTGGAGATCGTCGGCGTGCTGCACAGGCCCGACCGCGGCAACGCCTTCACCCCGCCCGACAGCCCTCGCCTCTGGTATCGTCGCAACCCGGTGACCATGGCCGCGGCCCTGCAGGCGCCCGACCCCGCGCCGCTGTTCCTGATGGCCGAGACCGCGACCAATCCGGAGTTCAAGGCGCTGATCCCGGTCCCGATTCCGATGGATATTCCCAACAACCACCTGGAATACGCCATCACCTGGTACGGCCTTGCCCTGGCATTGCTCGGCGTCTATGCCGCCATGCTCCTTCGCTGGCGGAAATCCTAGATGCGTTACGTCTCGACCCGCGGGCAGTCGCCCGCGGTCGGTTTCACCGATGCGGTGCTGGGCGGGTTGGCCCCGGACGGCGGGCTCTATGTGCCGCAGACCTGGCCGACGATCCCGCCCGACGAGATCGCCGCCTTCGCCGGCCAGCCCTACGCCCAGGTGGCGGCCCGGGTGCTGGGCGCCTTCGCCGGCGATGAGATCGCGCCGGCCGACCTGCGGGCCATGTGCGAGGAGGCCTACGCCACCTTCAGCCACCGGGCCGTGGTCCCGATGGTGCAGATCGGGCCGCAGACTTTCATCGCCGAGCTTTTCCACGGCCCCAGCCTGGCGTTCAAGGACGTGGCCATGCAGATCCTGGCCCGGCTCTACGACCACCTGCTGGGCCTCCAGGGCCGCCGCCAGACCATCCTTTGCGCGACCTCCGGCGACACCGGCGGCGCGGCGGTCGAGGCCTTCCGGGGCGCGAAGAACGTCAAGCTCGTGGCGATGTTTCCCAAGGGTCGCATCTCCGAGGTGCAGCGCCGCTTCATGACCACCGCCACCGAGCCCAACATCGCCTGCGTGGCGGTGGACGGCACCTTCGACGACTGCCAGGCGATCCTCAAGGACGCCTTCCAGGACCAGGTGTTGAAACAGGCCGTGGACCTGGCCGCGGTCAACTCGATCAACTTCGCCCGCATCGCGGCCCAGGCGGTCTACTACTTCACGACCGCCGCGGCCCTGGGCGCGCCGGATCGGGCGGTCAACTTCGTGGTCCCGTCCGGCAACTTCGGCGACGCCTATGCCGGCTATGTGGCGACGCGGCTGGGCCTGCCGATCCGGCGCATCGTGGCGGCGACCAATGCCAACGACATCCTGGCGCGGGCCTTCCAGACCGGCCGTTATGCGCGCGGCGCGGTCCAGGCGACCCTGTCGCCGGCCATGGACATCCAGTCGGCCTCCAACTTCGAGCGGCTCTATTTCGAGGGCGTCGGCCGCGAGCCTGTGGAAACCACCCGCGCCTTCCAAGCCTTCGCCAACGCCGGCGTCGTCGACATCCCGCCCGCCGCGCTCGCCACGATGCAGGCCCTGTTCACCGGCGTGGCGATCGGCGAGGCGGAGACCGCGCGAACCATCCTCGTCACCCTGAACGAGACCGGCGAACTGATCGATCCGCATACCGCCGTCGCGGTGGCCGCCCTGCGCCACGTGGCCCTGGAGGGGCCGGTCGTGGTGCTCTCCACCGCCCACCCGGCCAAGTTCCCACAGGATGTGGCCAAGGCCTGCGGCGTCACGCCCGACCTGCCGCGCGGGGTGGCGACCCTGGCCGGGCGCCCGGAACGGTTCGACCACCTGCCCGGCGAGGCTGCGACGATCAAGGCCTACGTCCGCGCCTTTGCGGAGGCCTGAGCCCGTGACCCCCAAGGTTCATACCCTGTCGAACGGCGTCCGCGTGGTCTGCGATCCGCTGCCGGGCTGGCAGACCACGGCGCTGTCGGTGGTGGCCGGGCGCGGCGCGCGGTTCGAGGACGCCGGCCACTCCGGCTGGTCGCACCTGCTTGAGCACATGGTGTTCAAGGGGGCCGGCGGCCGCTCGGCCAAGCAGATCGTCGAGGCGATCGAGGCCGAGGGCGGGCACATCAACGCCGCCACCGGCTATGAGCGCACCAGCTTCCAGATCCGCGCCCTGAAGGGCGGCCTGGACCTGGGCTCGGCGGTGATCGCCGACCTGGTGCTGCGCCCGGCCATGGACGCCGCCGACCTCACCCGCGAGAAGCAGGTGGTGGGCCAGGAGATCGCCGAGGCCGCCGACACCCCCGACGACCTGGTGTTCGAACTGGCCCAGGAAGCGGCCTTCGCCGGCCAGCCGCTGGGCCGGCCGATCCTGGGGACGCCCAAGTCCATCGGGACCGCGACGCCGGAAACGCTCAGCGCCTGGCGCGCCGCCCTCTATGCGCCGGGGACCCTGGTGGTCAGCGCCGCCGGGGCGGTCGACGAGGAGGAGCTGCTGGCCCTGGCCGAGCGGGATTACGGCGGCGCGGCGGGGGCGGATCTCGCGGCGCCCGAGCCGGCCGCGTTCGCCGGCGGGACCAAGACGGTCGCCAAGAAGCTGGAGCAGGCCAACCTGGTGCTGCTGCTGCCGGCCGTCGGCGTGATGGACCCGGACTATTTCGCGCTGCGCCTGCTGGCCGAGATCCTGGGCGGCGGCATGGCGTCGCGGCTGTTCCAGGAGGCCCGCGAGGTGCGCGGCCTTGCCTACGCGATCGACGCCTATTCCGAGACCTATGCCGACACCGGCGTGCTGGGCGTGTTCGCTGGCTGCGCGGCCGGCGACGCCGTGGAACTGGCCGAGGTCACCGCCAACGAGCTGAAGGGCCTGACCGAGCCGGTCGGCGCGGCCGAGCTGTCGCGCGCCAAGGCCCAGCTCAAGGGCGCGATGTTCATGGGCCGCGAATCCGCCCTGGCCCGCGCCGAACAGGCCGCCGGCCAGGTGCTGCTGTTCGGCCGCACGCTGGACCCGGTCGCCGTGGCCGAGCAGATCGACGCCGTGACCCCGGCCCAGCTCGCGGCCCTGACCGTGCGCATCCTCGAGCCCCGCAAGGCCGCAGTCGCCATCCTCGGCCCCAAGGCCGCCCTCGCCGCCGCCGACCGCTTCGAACGGACCCTGTTCGGGTAGGCAAGAGAGACGCTCAGGCCGCTTCCGCGACCCCCGCCCCGTCCAGGATCGCCTGCAGGGCCCCGAACAGCTCTTCGACCCGGATTGGCTTGGCCACCACGCCGTCCATGCCGGCGGCGAGGTAGTCGGCGACCTGATGGGCCATGGCGTTGGCGGTGAGCGCCAGGATCGGCGTGCGCGGCCGGCCGCCGGCCAGTTCCGCGGCGCGGATCGCTCGGGTGGCGGCGGGGCCGTCCATCACCGGCATCTGGACGTCCATCAGGATCACGTCCCAGTCCTGCGTGCGCCAGGCGGCCACGGCCTCGGCGCCGTCGCTGACGATGTGGGGATCGATGCCCACCCGCTGCAGCAGGGTGCGCAGCACCAGCTGGTTGACGCTGTTGTCTTCGGCCGCCAGCACGCGCAGGCCGCCGCCGGCCTCGAGCGCGACGTCCGCCGGCGCGGGCGCGTCCGCCGCCGTGCCTTCGTCGCCGATCCAGGGCAACGGGACCACCAGCCGGAACTGGCTGCCGACGCCGGGTTGGCTGGCGACCTCGATATCGCCGCCCATCAGGGTGGCCAGGTCGCGGCAGATTGCCAGGCCCAGGCCGGTGCCGCCGAACCGGCGGGTGGTGGATGCGTCGACCTGCTCGAACTTGTTGAACAGCTGCGGCAGGCGGTTGGCGGGAATGCCGATGCCGCTGTCGACCACCGCGAACACCAGGGCCTCGCCGCGGCGGCTGACCTGGAGCCGCACCTCGCCCACCTCGGTAAACTTCAGGGCGTTGGACACCAGGTTGTAGAGCACCTGGCGCAGGCGCCCGCAGTCGCCGCGATACCGGCCGCGCGCGGTGGGGTCGATCTCGGTTACCAAGCCCAGGCCGCGCCCGGCGGCCACGGCGGCGAAGGCGTCGTGGGCGGTCCTGACCAGGCGCGAGAGCTCGAAGTCCACGACCTCGAGCTGCAGCTTGCCCGCCTCGATCTTGGACAGGTCGAGGACGTCGTTGAGCACGGTCAGCAGCACCTCGCCGGACTGGCGGATGGTGTCCAGCCGCGCGCGCTGGCGACCGACCAGCTCGTCGGCGGCCATCGCCTGGGCCATGCCCAGCACGCCGTTCAGCGGGGTGCGGATTTCGTGGCTCATGGTGGCCAGGAAGGCGCTCTTGGCGCGGTTGGCGGCCTCGGCGTCGTCCCGGGCCTGGACCAGCGCCGCCTCGGCAAGCTTGCGCTCGGTGATGTTCTGCATGGCGCCCAGCAGGCGCATCGGCTCGCCCGCCTCGTCGCGCAGCAGCCGGGTCGTACACGCCGCCCAGACTTCCTTGTCGTCGGCCCGGTTGATCCGGTACTCCGGCCGGTAGGGCGTGTCGGTCTCCAGGGACGCCGCCCAGAGGTCGGCGATCCGCGCGCGGTCCTCCGGATGGATGGTGATGTTGAGGTCGGCCGCGATCTCTGCATCGCTGAGCGAGCCGTCGAAGAAGGTCTCGTTGGCGCCCACGGCGATGATCTCGCCGGTGGCGTAGTCCAGCTCCCAGACGTGCAGGTCGGCGATCTCCACCGCCATCTGCAGGCGCTGTTCGGAGCGCTCGCTGGCGCGCAGGGCCTCGGTCATGTCGGTGATGTCCACCGACACCGAGATCGCCCCGGCGATCCGGCCCGCTGAATCGAACCAGGGGCTGATCTGGGTGCGCAGCCAGATATCCGACCCGTCCGGCTCGCGGGCCCGGACCCGGGGTGCGGAGAAGGTCTCGCCGGCCAGGCAGCGGTCGAGGATCGCGCGGTAGGGGCCGAAGTATTCGGGGTCGATGTCGAAGATGCAGCGGCCGGTGAAATCGGCTTCCTCCCCACCCATGCCGCCTGCCGACGACTTGCTCGCGGCCAGGACGCGGGTCGCCCGATCGACCATCAGCACGCGCAGGGGCAGCGAGCCGATCAGGGTGACCAGGGCCGCCTGGCGCGGATCGACCACGGGTCGCGCGGCGGGGTGGGTCCGTCGCGTCAGGCGCGCGAAGCGCGTCGCCGCGTATTGTGCGCCGGCATAGCTGCTCCCCTGGCCACCTTGACGCTGCCGCAAGACACCCCTCCGATATTTGCGACCGATCCTGCGCGACACAGGCTTAAGGCCGATGCAACGGCGTCATGCGGCCCCTTGCGGCATCGTGGCGCAGGAGCCGCCGGCTCAGGCCGCCTGTGAGATCTCCGCCTCGTCGAGGACGGCCTGCAGGGCGCCGAACAGCGCCTCGACGCGGATCGGCTTGGCGATCACCCCGTCCATCCCGTCAGCGGTGTATTCGGCCACCTGGTGGGCCATGGCGTTGGCGGTGACGGCGACGATCGGCGTCCGCGCCCGCCCGGTCTCGGCCTCGAGCGCGCGGATGGTGCGGGTGGCGGTGGGGCCGTCCATCACCGGCATCTGCACGTCCATCAGGATCAGGTCCCAGGCCTGGCCGCGCCAGGCGGCGACCGCGGCGGCGCCGTCGTCGACGATCACCGGCTCGACTCCCATCTGCTGCAGCAGGGTGCGCAGCACCAGCTGGTTGATACTGTTGTCCTCGGCTGCCAGCACCCGCAGCGGCGTCTCCGCTTGGAACCCGGCGGTCTCCGGCGCAGCCTCCGCACAATCGGCGGGCGCCTCGTCGCCGACCCGCGCCAGGGTGACGGAAAGGTGGAACTGGCTGCCCTCGCCCTCGCGGCTCGCCACTGCGATGACGCCCTGCATCATGGCGGCCAGGTCGCGGCTGATCGCCAGGCCCAGGCCCGTGCCGCCGAACCGGCGGGTGGTGGAGGCGTCGGCCTGCTCGAACTTGTCGAACAGCCGCGCCAGCCGGTCGGCGGGGATGCCGATACCGGTGTCGGTGACGCTGAATACCAGCGCCTCGCCCTCACCGCGCGCCTCCACGCGGACCTCGCCGCGCTCGGTGAACTTCAGGCTGTTGGAGACCAGGTTGAACAGGATCTGCCGCAGGCGGGTGGCGTCGCCGCGATAGACCCCTGGCGCATCGGCCCCGGCCTCGACCGTCAGGGCCAGGCCCTTGCTGGCCGCCAGATCGCCGAACGCCGCCTGCACGCTCTCCAGCAGCGGCGTCAGCGCGAAGTCGGCCAGCTCCAGCTCCAGCTTACCGGCCTCGATCTTCGACAGGTCCAGCAGGTCGTTGAGGATCACCAGCAGGGCCTCGCCCGACTGGCGGATGGTCCGCAGGCGGCTGCGCTGCGGGCCGGTGAGGTCGTCGGCGGCCATCGCCTGGGCCATGCCCAGCACGCCGTTCAGCGGCGTGCGGATCTCGTGGCTCATGGTCGCCAGGAACACGCTCTTGGCCCGGTTGGCGGCCTCCGCCTGTTCCAGGGCCCGGACGATCTCGGCCTCGGACTGCTTGCGGTCGGTGATGTTCTGCATCGCGCCGATCAGGCGCAGCGGCTCGCCGGCGGCGTCGCGGATCATGCGGGTGGCGCAGGCCGCCCAGACCTCCTTGCCGTCCGCGCGGTTGATCCGGTACTCGGGACGGAACGGCGTGTCGTTGAGCACGGCCTCCTCCCAGGCGGGTCCGATCCGCGCGCGGTCGTCCGGATGGATGGTGATCTGGGCGTCGGCGACGATCTCCGCGTCGCTCAGCGAGCCGTCGAAGAAGGTGCTGGTCGCCCCGCCCGTGGTCAGCGCCTGGGTGGCGTAGTCCAGCTCCCAGACGTGCAGGTCGGCCAGTTCCAGGGCGATCTTCAGCCGCTGTTCCGACAGCTCCACGCCGCGGATCGCCTCGACCGTCTCGGTGATGTCGACGGCCACCATGATAATCCCGGCGACCCGGCCATTGACGTCGCGCCAGGGGTGGACCTCGGTCTGGAACCAGTGGACCGGCCCGTCGCCGATCTGCGAGCGGAACCGCGGCGTGCGGATGGTCTCCCCGGCCAGGGCGCGGTCGAGCACCTTGCGGAAGCGGCCGAACACCTCGGGCCGAAGCTCGGCAAGCGACCGGCCGATGAACTCGGCCTCGGGCACGCCCATCTCGGCGGCGGAGACCGGGCTCGCGGCCAGCACCCGCAGCTCGCAGTCGGTGAACAGCACGCGCAGCGGGATCGAGCGCACCACCGAGACCAGGGCGGCTCGGCGGGCAGCCGTCTCGTCGGGCGCGGCGGGGGAGAAGCGGGCGAGGCGCGCCAGCCGGGCGAGGCGCTCCAGCACCTCGACCTGCGGCCGGGCGGCGAAACTGACCACCAGCACCGCGGCCACCGCGTCGTCCTCCAGCCGGATCGGCACGGCGGCGGCGTAGCGGTCGCCGACCGCGAGGTCTTGGGGCGCGTCGGCGTCCAGCGCCAGGGTCACCAGGGGATCGCTGCGCAGCGGCGCCACCAGCCGCGCGCTGGCGCCGGGCAGCATGTCCTCGGCCGACCGCCGCACGTCCTCCAGCGCGGCCCAGACGGACTCCATCCAGGCCGTGGTCGCAGACGTGCCGCCGGCCGAGGGACGGTCGCCGGCCGATGGATCGCGAGCTTGCACCGAGACCTCCGGATCTTGCCGATCTTGCCGTCACCGTGGCGGCCGGGCGCTTAACGCAAGGTGACGAGCCGAACAAACGGTATGCGGCCTTCTGGCGCGGGGCTGGTCGCAGCCCCGCGTCGCACCCCCTTGACCCGGCCGCGAATTACGCGACGCTTCGACGCATGGCCCTGCTGGACTGGATTGCGCCGGAGAGCGGACTTCGCGTCGAGGGTGAGGGGGTCTGGCTGCGTCCGCCGCGCGCCTCCGACTTCACCGACTGGCGCGAGCTGCGCGCCCACAGCCGGGCGTTCCTGCAGCCGTGGGAACCCACCTGGCCGGCCGACGACCTGAGCCGCGCCGCCTTTCGCCGCCGCCTCCTGGCCTATGCCCGCGACCGCGAGGCGGGGCTGGCCTATCCGTTTTTCGTGTTCCGCGCCTCGGACGACGCCCTGACCGGCGGCATCACCCTCTCCAACGTCCGCCGCGGCGTCGCCCAGATGGGGTCGGTGGGCTACTGGTGCGGCCGGCCCTTCACCCGCCAGGGCCTGACCCTGGGCGCCGTGCGCGGCTTGAGCGAGTTCGCCTTCCGCACCCTGGCGCTCCACCGGCTGGAGGCGGCCTGCATTCCCGACAACGCACCCTCGCGAAAACTGCTCGCCAGGGCCGGGTTCGCCGAGGAGGGGTTCGCCCAGGCTTATCTGAAAATTAACGGCGCTTGGCGAGACCATGTCCTGTTCGGTCGGCTGTCGCCCTACGGGGGACATGACGGGCCGGACGAGGGGGTATCGGTCTGAGGCCGAACCTCGGTGGTGTGGGCTCGGGCTTCGGGACGGAATGGCCAACGAACGTTGGATCTGGGACGCGACGGCCACGCTTGAGGCCCTCGGCGCGGCGGAAGTCGCCCTGTGGGTCTGGGAGCCTGAGAAGGACCGTCTGCGCCTGACCGGTTCCACCCGGCCGCTCGGCCTGGGTCCGTTGGCCCCCGACTGTTCCTCCGCCGCCTTCCGCGCCCTGGCCCTGCCCCAGGACCGCGCCATCGCCGAGGATATCCTGCGCCTGCAGCCGCCGGGCGGCGAGGTGGCCGTGCGCCTGCGGCTGCGCGGCGGGGCCCCCTGCATCTGGCGCGGCGTCTGGCTGGAGGAGGGCGTGCGCGCCGCCGGCGTGGTCGCCGCCGAGGTGCGGTTCGCGGCCTCCGGCGTCGATACCCTGACCGGACTCGCCAACCGCGAAAGCTTCATCACCCTGGCCCGTGAGCGCCTGCAGACTCCGGGCGAGCACGAGCTGATCGTCGCCGACCTGGACCGCCTGCGCCGGCTCAACGAGGCGCTGGGTCACGAGCGGGCCGACCTGGTGCTGGCCGCCCTGGGCTCGCGCCTGGCCGCCGCCTTCCCGCCCGGGGCCCTGCTGGCGCGGATCGGCGAGGACGAGTTCGCCGCCATGGCGCCCCTGGGCGCCTCGCCCGGCGCCGAGACCCTGCGCCACGCCCTGGAACAGCCGCTGCGGGTGGCCGGCTTCGACATCCACCCGACCCTTTCCATCGGCGCCGTGCGCGCGCCCGGCGGCGAGGAGGCTCCGGAGGCCACCGAACTGCTGCGCCGCGCCGAGCTGGCGGTGGAATCGGCCAAGCGCCACGGTCGCGGCGGCGCCGCCGCTTATGGCCGCGGCCTGGAGACCGACGGCCTGTCCCGCCTGGCCCTGGAAGGCGACCTCAAGGGCGCGCTGCGCCGTGGCGAGCTGATGCCCTTCTACCAGCCGATCGTGCGCCTCTCGACCGGCGCGCTCTCCGGCTTCGAGGCCCTGGTCCGCTGGCGCCACCCGCGCCGCGGCCTGGTGATGCCCGACGACTTCCTGCCGCTCTGCGAAGAGATGGGCCTGATGCCCGAGCTGGGCGCGATGATGATGCGCGAGGCCTCCAAGCAGCTGGCCATCTGGCGCAAGCGCCACCGCGCCGCCGGCGAGCTCACCGTGGCCGTGAACCTCTCCACCGGCGAGCTCGACCGCCCCGACCTGGTCGCCGACGTCAAGGCGATCCGCGCCGAGACCGGCCTGCCGCCGGGCGCGCTGAAGCTGGAAGTTACCGAGGGCGACGTCATGCGCGACCCGGACCGCGCCGCCGTGGTGCTGCACGAACTGCGCCAGGCCGGCGCCGCCCTGGCCCTGGACGACTTCGGCACCGGCTTCTCGTCGCTCAGCTACCTCACCCGCCTGCCGTTCGACACCCTGAAGATCGACCGCTACTTCGTGCGCACCATGGCCAGCAACCCGGGCTCCGTGAAGATCGTCACCTCGGTGGTCAAGCTGGGCCAGGACCTCGATATGGAAGTCGTCGCCGAGGGCGTCGAGAACGCCGGCATGGCCCGCCAGCTCCTCTCGCTGGGCTGCGACTACGGCCAGGGCTTCGGCTATGCCCCCGCCCTCTCGGCTCAGGAAGCCGAAGTCTACCTCAACGAAAGCTACGTCGACGGCGCGGCCCCGGTAAAGGCGCGCGGCTGACCCGCGCCCAGTCGCGAAGGTCCTACCCCCGTTGGGGGAGGAATTGGGCGCCCGCGACTGAGCCCGAGCTCGACCCCGACGACGCCCTACGCCCGCCCACCCTCGGCGCTCAGGAATTTCGGGTCGATGCGCAGCTTGGCCAGCGCACGGGTCCACTTGCTGTGGTAGTCGTCGTCGAACACCAGGGCCTCGTCGGCGTCGCAGGTGAGCCAGACGTTCTCGCGGATCTCGTGCTCCAGCTGCCCGGCGCCCCAGCCTGCGTAGCCCAGCGCCAGGATCGCCCGGCGGGGCTGCGCATTGCGGCGGCCCATGGCCTCCAGCACCTCGCGGGTGGTGGTCAGCGCCAGGCCGCCGTCCACCTCCAGGCTGTGCTCGGCGCGGTAGTCGTCGGTGTGGAGCACGAAGCCGCGCTCGACCTCCACCGGCCCGCCCACCAGCACCAAGTCGTCGTCCAGCTTGCCGCTCGTCCGGATCTTCAGCCGCTCCAGCAGGTCGGGGATGGTCAGGCCCTCGACCGGCCGGTTCACGGCGATGCCCATGGCGTGGTCGCCATCGTGGGCGCAGACCAGGATCAGCGACCGCTCGAAGCGCGGGTCGCCGATCCCCGGCATGGCGATCAGCATCTGGCCGTTGAGGAACGCGCCGTCCATGACCGAAAGATTCCGCCGGATCGTGGCGACATCAAGGGGCTGTGTTCGCCAGCCGGAAATCGAGGTTACCGTCCGGCCGTCCGATCGGCTATCAGCGTCATTTCCTGTTCCCCCCAAAGCCAAGGAATTCACCGCCATGACCATCAAAGTGGGCGACAAGGTCCCCGACGTGACCATCAGCCAGGCGACCGCCGAAGGCCCCAAGCCGGTCCAGACGGGCGCGTTCTTCGCCGGCAAGACCGTGGCCCTGTTCGCCCTGCCGGGCGCCTTCACCCCCACCTGCTCGGCCAAGCACCTGCCGGGCTTCAAGCAGCTCGGCCCCGAGCTGAAGGCCAAGGGCGTCGATGTGATCGCCTGCCTGTCGGTGAACGACGCCTTCGTGATGAAGGCCTGGGGCGAGGACCAGGCGGTCGGCGACGACATCGTCATGCTGGGCGACGGCAACGGCGATTTCACCGCCGCCGTCGGCCTGGAGATGGACGGCAGCCGCTTCGGCCTGGGCAAGCGCTCGCAGCGCTACTCCATGGTGGTCAAGGACGGCGTGGTGACCGAGCTCAACGTCGAGCAGGGCGGCGAGTTCAAGGTCTCCGCCGCCGACTACATGCTGGCCCAGCTGTAGGCGCCATACCCACCCCCGTAGATCGTCATCCCGCGGACAAGCCGCGGGATGACGGTCAGGGTGCTGGCAGGCGCTCACACCTTGGGAAACGGCCGGCTCAGGAACTTCGAGCCGGCCTCTCCGAACCGCCACGGGACCTCTGCCGCCTTGGTCAGGCCGATCCGAGGACCGGCCACGACCGCGCCGGCCCGGCCCTCCCGCAGCGCGAACGGCGGCGCCTCCAGCGACAGGCCATTCTGGGCCTGGGTGACGGCCAGCGCCTGGCACAGCTTGCCCGGGCCGGAGCACAGCGCGCGCGCCGGCTCAAAGCCGCGCCGGGCGCGCATGATCTCCAGCCCGGCGGTCGGCTCCAGCGCCCGGATCAGCACCGCCCCGCCGGGCTCCGCGCCGCAGACGAAGTTCATGCACCAGTGGAGGCCGTACGACCGGTAGACGTATAGGTGCGCCGGCGGCCCGAACATCACCGCGTTGCGCGGCGTCGGCCCCGGGAAGGTGTGCGAGGCGGGATCCTCGGGGTGATAGGCCTCGGTCTCCACGATCCGCCCGCCGACCCCATCCACCAATACCTCCCAGCCGATCAGATCGGGCGCCACCTGCGCCGGATGGCGAGTCCAGAACCCTTGACGCGGCGCTTTCGAAGGTCCGGAATGTCCGGCGCTGAACGAAGTCATCTGGGGAGGATGCGCCATGGCATATGTCGAGGGCCAGACCGTGCACGACGCGGACAGCCACGTCATGGAGCTGCCGGGCACCATCAACCGCTACCTCGACCCCCGGTTCCGCGACGACTTCGTGGCCAAGACCGGCCGCAAGGACGTGCTGCCCGAGTGGTTCGCGAAGGCCGCCGACAAGGCCCGCGACCCCGAATTCCTGGCCGGCGCCGAGGCCAATATCCTGCTGCGCAAGAACTACGAGGCGCTGGGCGCCTTCAGGGCCGACGACCGGCCCCGGACCCTGGACTACCTGGGCTTCGCCAGCCAGCTGGTGTTCACCACCGCCTGCCTGTCGAACTTCGGCCTGGAGCAGATGGGCGAGGTGGAACTGGCCGTCGAGGCCGCCCGCGCCCACAACCGCATGATGACCGAGTTCTGTTCGGTCGACCGCCGGCTGCTGGCCACCGGCTATGTGCCGCTGGTCGACCGCGCTCGCGCGCCGGAAATCGCCCGCGAGGCCATCCGCCTGGGCGCCAAGGGTCTGGTGGTCCCCTCCCGTCACCCGCCAGGCTTCTCAGCCAGCCATCGCGAGCTCGACCCGCTGTGGGCGGTGGCCCAGGAGGCGGGCGTGCCGATCCTGTTCCACGTCGGCGGCGAGGAGAAGATGCACAAGGACTACCTGGAGAACGGCCTGCCGTTCGTGAAGGACTTCCACGGCGGCGACGAGAACTTCACCTCGCTGACCTTCATGGCGATCCCGCTCAGCCTCTGGCAGACGCTCTCGGCCCTGGTCATCGACGGCGTCTTCGACCGCTTCCCGAAGCTGAAGTTCGGCGCCATCGAGCTGGGCGCCTCCTGGCTCCCCAGCCTGATGAAGTTCCTGGATAGCGGCGTCGCGGCGTTCGGCAAGGAGGAGCGCCTACAGACCCTCTCCGGCACGCCCAGCGAGATCCTGCGCCGCCAGCTGCGCGTCACCCCCTATCCGCACGAGGACGTGCGCTGGATCCTGGAGAACTCTGGCGAGGACACGGTGCTGTTCTCTTCCGACTTCCCGCACGTCGAGGGCGGCCGCAACCCGCTGAAGCGGTTCAACGACAACCTGGCCGGCGTGGACGAGGTCCTGAAGCGCAAGTTCTACCGCGACAACTTCATCGACCTGATGGGCGCAGGCCTGGACCGCACCCTGCACGACCTGCCGGCGCTGGCGGCGGCCTAGGCTCTCAGGCCACCCGCTCGGCCCGGTCCGGTCCGTGGGCGGTGGCGCGGTCCATCGCGGCCAGCAGGTCCTGCAGCTGGATGGGCTTGGAGCTGTGGTCGGTGAACCCCTGGTCCAGATAGCGCTGGCGGCCGCCGGAGGTGACGTCGGCGGTCAGGGCGACCACCGGCGTGAACTGGTTGGGGCCAGGCGTGGCGCGCAGCCGCTGCAGCACCTGCAGCCCGGTCATCCGCGGCATCTGGATGTCGGTGAGCACCAGGTCGAAGGCCTCGTCGGCCAGCCTCTCCAGCGCCTCCTCGCCGCCGGACGCCTTGATCACCACCTGGCCCAGGGCGCCGAGCAGCTGTTCCAGGACCATGAGGTTGATGGCGTTGTCGTCGATGGCCAGGATCTTCAGCCGGTCCAGGGCCACGCCCAGCGGCTCGCCGGCCTCTACCCCCGCGGCCGGCGCCTCGGACCGGACGACCGCCAACGGCAACTCGAGGTGGAAGGCGGAGCCTTCGCCGGGCGTGCTCTCCACCCAGACGCGGCCGTCCATCAGCTCCACCAGCTGCTTGACGATCGACAGCCCCAGGCCGGTGCCGCCGAACCGCCGCGCCTCGGTCTCGTCGCCCTGCGAGAAGCGGTCGAACAGGTGCGGCAGGTGCTCGGCGGCGATCCCCGGGCCGGTATCGCGCACCGCCAGATGCACCCGCGCCGTCCCGCCGTCCTGGGCCGTCAGCTCGGCGGCGATGACCACCGCGCCCCGCTCGGTGAACTTCAGCGCGTTGCCGACCAGGTTGAACAGCACCTGGCGCAGCCGCAGCGCATCGAACATCAGCGCCTGCGGCAGGTCGTCGGCGATCTCCAGCCGGAGCTCCACGCCGCGCTCGCCGGCCCGCGCGCTCCAGAAGCCCGCCACCCTCTGCAGGAACGGCCGCATCGGCTCGGCGGCCGGGGCGATCTCCAGCTTGCCGGCGTCGATCTTGGACACGTCCAGGATATCGTTGAGGATCGACAGCAGGTACTCGCCGGACTCGATCAGCACGTCGATCCGCTCCATCTGGACCGAATCGGCCTCATCGCGCTTGAGCAGCTGGGCCATGCCCAGGACGCCGTTCATCGGCGTGCGGATCTCATGGCTCATGGTGGCCAGGAAGTTCGACTTGGCGTTGCTGGCGCGCCGCGCGACCTCGCGGGCGGCGTCGGCGGCGGTGCGCTCGGCCACCGCCTGGTCGCGGGCCTTGGCCAGTTCGTCGACCGCGGCCAGGCTGTCGATGAAGGCGGTGTGCCAGGTGGAGATGGTGTTGTCCGCCCCCTGGGAGACCATCACCAGCAGGCTGAACAGGATCACCAGGCCCATCAGGATGGCGACGGCGACGGGCAGGGTCGAGAACGCGATCGCCATCGCCGCCATCTCGATCAGCAGCGGCCCGCAGAAGGCCCAGAAGACGGTCCGCGACAGCGCGCCTGCGCCCATGCCCGCCGCCATCAGGGTGGCCAGCTGGAGACCGGCGACGGCGTACTCCCCCAGGCCTCCATGGGCGGCCATGACCAGGTTGGGCGCGGTGTAGACGATCACCCGCGAGACGCACAGCAGAGCCACCTTGGGCATGCCCTCGGCGTCCCCGACGCCGTGCGCGGTGGCGAGCCAGCGCTTTAGCAGGCTCTGCTGGATGACGTCGGCCACGCCGGCGGTGACGAACAGCCAGGTGGCCAGCCACGGGTGGCCCAGCAGCAGCATCGCGCCGGCGGCGACGGCATTGAAGGTCCAGTGCGCCCAGATCGGGAGGCGGAAGGCGAGGAGGACCAGCTGATAGGCGGTCAGGCCGGCGTCTACGGGAATTCCACGCCCCTGCGGGGTCGGCGACCCGACGTTGGCGCTAGCCTCTGACATCTCACGCTTCCCCATCGCAGGATCGTAGGGGTCAGAGATGAATCAACGGCGAACGGGGTCGGTCGCGGACCGCCGCGAACCTAGCCCGCCAGGGCGGCGGCGGTCGTGGTCTCCAGGTCGCCCGCGCCGTCGGCTATGCCGTCGGCCTGGCCGGGGGCCAGGCTCAGCACCTGGCTGGCGTAGAGCCGCGCCAGGCCGCCCTTGGCCACCAGCCACGGGTCGTCCGACCCGGCCGCCGCCAGCGCCTGGCGGCCCAGCACCCAGCCGCCGACCACGTCGCCGGCCAGCTTCAGGAACGGCGTCGCCACGGCCAGCGCCGTGATGTTGTCGGCGGCAACCACGGCGTCCGAGGCTCGCTCCAGCGCCGCGACCCCGGCGGCCAGCCGCTGACCGACCGCGGCCAGGCCCGGCGCCTCCTGGAGCATCTCGGCGGTGGCCTGCATGTCGGCGCACAGCGCCCGGAGCGTCTCGCCGCCGTTCAGCCGCACCTTGCGGCCGACCAGGTCCATGGCCTGGATGCCGTTGGTGCCTTCGTAGATCGGCGCGATGCGGGCGTCGCGGTAGTGCTGGGCCGCGCCGGTCTCCTCGATGAAGCCCATGCCGCCGTGGATCTGCACCCCCTGCGAGGCCACCTCCACGCCGACGTCGGTGGACCACGCCTTGGCGATCGGGGTCAGCAGCTCCTGGCGCGCCCTAGCCGCCGCGCGGTCCGCCTCGCTGCCGGCCAGGCGGGCCAGGTCGGCCAGCACGCCGGTGGTCAGGCAGATGCCGCGCGCCGCCTCGATCTTGGCCTTCATCAGCATCAGGGTGCGGCGCACGTCCGGGTGGCCATAGATCGCGCCGTCGGCGCCCCAGGCGGCGCGCCCCTGCCGGCGCTCCTGGCTGAATTCCAGCGCCTGCTGGAAGGCCCGCTCGGCGATCGCGACCCCCTGGACCCCCACCTGCAGGCGCGCGGCGTTCATCATCACGAACATGTTGGGCAGGCCCTGGCCCAGCTCGCCGACCAGCTCGGCTTGCGCGCCCTCGAACAGCATCACGCAGGTGGGCGAGCCGTGGATGCCCAGCTTGTGCTCGATCGACCCCGCCCGCAGGTCGTTGAGGCCGCCCAGCGATCCGTCGTCCCGGACCTCCCGCTTGGTGGTCAGGAACAGGCTGATGCCCTTCACCCCGGGCGGCGCGTCGGGGGTGCGGGCCAGCACCAGGTGGCAGATGTTGTCGGCCGCGTCGTGGTCGCCCCAGGTGATGAAGATCTTCTGCCCCGAGAGGCGGTAGCCGCCGGCCCCGTCGGGATCGGCGCGGGTGGTCAGCGCCGCCAGGTCCGAGCCGGCCTGTGGCTCGGTCAGGTTCATGGCGCCGGTCCACTCGCCGCTGACCAGCTTTGGCAGCACAAGCCGCTTCTGGCGCTCGCTGCCGTGCAGGGCCAGGGCCTCGATGGCCGCCTGGGTCAGCATCGGGCACAGGCCGAACGCCATGTTCGCGGCGTGGATCATCTCGAACACCGCCAGCTCCATGGCCTTCGACAGGCCCTGGCCGCCGTGCTCCGGATCGGCCGACAGCGAGTTCCAGCCCTGCTCGACGAAGTGGCGGTAGGCGTCGGCGAATCCCGGCGCGGCGGTGACCCGGCCGTTCTCATAGCGCGCGCCATCCAGGTCGCCCTTGCGGTTCAGCGGCGCCAGTTCGTGGTCGGCGAACGCGGCGGCGGCCTCAAGCACGGCCTGCACGGTGTCGTCGTCCAGGTCGGGAAAGGCCAGGGCCAGCAGCTGCGGATGGCCGGCCGCCTTGAGGGCGAAGGCCAGGTCGCGGGTCGGGGCGCGGAAGGTCATGGGCGTCTCTTGCGGTTCGGCCGTTTCTAGAGTGCGTCTGGCGGCAGTTGGACTCGGTTTCGCGTCGGCTGGCCCACTTATTTTGCCGGCCGCCGCGCCCACGCGGCGCGAAGCCGGCATATACTGACGCCAACGGCGCCTGGACGGGGCCGGCCGGCGATGCGTTTTCCGATCCGAAGGAGCGTCCTGGATGCTGCGCCGCGTTTCGCTGGCCCCCGTGTTGGCCCCTATGCTGGCCCTGGTCCTCTTGGCCACGGGCGCCGCGGCCGCCGCGGACCCCACGATCCACGATCCGGCCAAGGTCCCGGCGGGCGCCTATGCGATGGACCCGCGCCACGCCAGCCTGATCATCAAGATCCCCCACATGGGCGGCTTCTCGCACTACACCATGCGGTTCAACACCCTGAGCGGCATGTTCACCTACGACCCGGCCGCCTGGCAGACCACCAAGGTGGCGATCACCGTCGACCCGAGGTCCGTCGACACCGCCGACAACGTGTTCAGCAAGACCATCGCCGGCTACTTCGAGCCAGAGAAGTACCCGACGATCACCTTCAACTCGACCGCCCTGACCTCGGACGCCGAGGGCCACGGCCAGCTCACCGGCGACCTGACCTTCCACGGGGTCACCAAGCCGGTGACCCTGGACGTGGCGTTCAACGGCTATGGATCTGGCTTTCCAGTGAGCGGGCCGCGCATGGGCTTTTCGGGCACAGGCAAGATCAAGCGCTCGGATTTCGGCGTGACGGCCGCCAGGCCTTTCGCCGGCGACATGGTCGACCTAGTCTTCGAAGCCGAGTTCGTGAAGAAGTAGTCCATGTCCGAACAGACCCGCGCCGCGCGCTATTCCGCGCTGGCCATCGCGCTGCACTGGACGATCGCGGCGCTGATCGTGCTGCAGATCGTCATCGCCGGGCGGATGGAGGGTCGCACGCCCGAGGCGTTCGCGGTCGTCCAGTTTCACAAGTCGATCGGCATCACCGTCCTGCTGCTCAGCCTGGCGCGGCTGGCCTGGCGGGTGGTCAACCCGCCGCCGCCCGAGCCGGCGACCCTGGCCGGCTGGGAGCGGACGCTCTCCACGGTGGTGCACTGGGCCTTCTACGTCGTGATGATCGGCATGCCGCTGACCGGCTGGATCATGGTCTCGGCCAGCCGGATCGTGCTGCCGACCCTGCTGTTCGGCCACATCCCCTGGCCGCACCTCCCGGGCCTGCCGGAGCTGGCGCCGGCGGCCAAGAAGGTCTGGCACGACACCGCCCGCGACGCCCACCACCTGATCATCAAGGGCGCCTATGTCCTGATCGCCCTGCATGTGGCCGGCGCCCTGAAGCACCAGCTGTTCACCCGCAACGAGCCGGTGCTGGCGCGCATGGCCCCCGGCGCGGTCGGCGGCCGCTGGCTGGAGCCGCGGCTGTTCGCGATCCTGGCCGGCGTGATCGCGGTGATCGCCTTCGGCAAGCTCTATGAGCCGCCGCGTCCGGCCATGGGCGTGCTGCCCCCGCCGCCGGTCGCGCCCGCGGAGCCTGTCGCACCGACCCCTCCCGCGCCCGTCGTCGCCCCCGCACCCGCCGCAGCCGCCGCGGCGCCGGAGCCCGTGCTCAGCGCGCCGGCGAAATGGGCCGTGACGCCGGACTCCACGCTCGGCTTCGCCACCGCCTGGAGCGGCGACGCGATCCAGGGGCGGTTCGACAAATGGACCGCCGACATCCTGTTCAGCCCCGACGCCCTGGACGGGTCCAGGGTCAGCGTCGCCATCGACCTAGCCTCGGCGAAGACCGGCGACGAGCAGCGCGACGCCAGCCTGCCCTCCGGCGACTGGTTCGACACCGCGAGCCATCCCAAGGCCACCTTCACCGCGACCAGGTTCAGCAAGACCGGCGAGGGCCGCTTCGTGGCCCACGGGACGCTCAGCCTGCGCGGGGTCAGCCGGCCGCTGAACCTGCCGTTCCGGCTCAAGATCACCGGCGACAGGGCCGAGGTCAGCGGTGTAACCAGCCTCGACCGGACCGCGTTCGGGGTTGGGCAGGGCGAGTGGAAGAGCACCGATCAGATCCCGGCCAAGGTGACCGTGACCATCGCCCTGAAGGCGAAGCGGATGTAGCCGCCGCGGCCGCCGCGCTCGCCGCCGGCGGCCTGGTGCTGATGCCCACCGAGACGGTCTACGGCCTGGCCGCCGACGCCGCCAATGCGCGGGCCGTCGCCGCCGTCTACGAGGCCAAGGGCCGCCCCAGCTTCAACCCCCTGATCGCCCACGTGACCGATGTGGCCATGGCGCGCCGGATCGCCCGCTTCGACGCCCGGGCCGAGGCCCTGGCCGCGCGGTTCTGGCCGGGGCCGCTGACCCTGGTGCTGCCGGTGCTCGACCCCGAGGCGGTCTGCGACCTGGCCCGCGCCGGCCTGGACACCGTCGCAATCCGCGCGCCAGGTCATCCGCTGCCCCACGCCCTGATCCAGGCCCTGGGCCGCCCCATCGTCGCACCCTCCGCCAACCGCTCCGGCCGGCCCAGCCCGACCACGTTCGCCGACGCCGTGGAGGAGACGGGCAAGGCGGCCGCCGCGGCGCTCGACGGCGGCCCCTGCGCGATCGGCCTCGAGTCGACGGTGGTCGCGTTGCTGGACCAGCCCCGCCTGCTGCGCCCCGGCGCCGTCACCCGCGCCGAGATCGAAGCGGTCATCGGCCCGCTCAGCGAAGCCGAAGCCGACGCGAAACGCTCCCCCGGCCGTCTCGCCCGCCACTACGCGCCCAACGCCCCGGTGCGTCTGGACGTCGAGACTCCTAGGCCCGGCGAAGCCTGGTTGTCCTTCGGCCCCGCCGGCCAGGGCCCCTGGAACCTCAGCCCTTCCGGCGACCTCCACGAAGCCGCGACTAACCTCTTCGCCTACCTCCGCGCCGCCGACCGCTCACAGCCCACGGCCATCGCGGTCGCCCCGATCCCGCACGGCGGCCTGGGCGAAGCGATCAACGACCGGCTTCGTCGGGCGGCGGGGTTTGTGGGCTAAGGCTTTTGCGAGGAGACCCGGTCACACGCGCGATGATCGACCCGAGAACGGACGGCTCGGACGTCCGCAACGGTTGGAGGACGGCCCCCGAGTGAGGGGCCGCTCTTTACCTTCTCCTACGAAACCTCGAAGGCAGGGTGAAAGCTGACTTCGCCTCTTGGTCGGGAGCTGTTGAGGGGCAGGCGCTGGAAGGCCCCTGGCGGCGCGTCAACGTCGTAGAGGTCCGGATCGCTCTCAAACCCAAACCGACGATAATACGCCGGGTTGCCGAACAGAACGCACCCGCCTGCGCTGAGGGATCGGAGCCGTCGGATTCCGTCGCGGATCAGGGCCTGACCGATGCCCGTGCGCTGGCGGTCCGGCCACACGGACACAGGTCCGAGGCCGTACCAGTCGCTGGCCTCTCCGTTGATCTTGACGGGCGAAAAGGCGACGTGGCCGACAATTTCGCTGCCCTCTGTCGCCACGAGCGAAAGGGTCAACGCGCCTGCCGCTCTCAACGCATCGATGACTTTAGCTTCGGTTTGATTGCTGAAAGGCATGCCCTTGAACGCCGCGTCGGTGAGCGCGCGGATAGTGGGCGCGTCCTCGGGACGCTCCAGTCGGATTCGCATGATGGTGAACCTGTAGGAAACCTAGGTGTGCAGCCGACCGAGGGACCGCGATCCCCGCGGCCCTCGCAGCTGCTGCGAGATGTCTCTGTCGTTCGAGACGCTCAGCGGGTTCCCACAGTCTCTGACATGATCCTGCCGTAGCGCGCCTGCCACAAAACGCAAGCACTCGCGGAGTCGGCCGGGGGTCGAAAGCCGCGATCGTCCGACCGCCCAGAACCGGCCGCCCGCGGGCCCAAGCCCCGACGATGACCTGCGCTATGAATACGGCGCCTCGATCGCCGACCGGATGTCCGTCTTCGCAAAGTCATCGCCCTTGTAGAGAAGGGGCAGATCAAGCCTGCTCGCGAGCGCGTAGGCAAAGCAGTCCGCCAAGTTTAACCGCGCCGGGTGCAAGCGCTTGCCGAACCGCAGGTAGGCTTCGAGAGCGGCGGGGCCAAGCTCGACGTCGTCTCGCAATTCCACCCTCAGCGATTCAAGCCAAAGGTCCAATCGGCCCTGGGTGGTGATCAGGCGTTGGCGAATGAGGATGATGCCTGTCTCAAGATAGTTCGCTGGTGACAGATAGGCCGCGTCAGTCGCGGCCAAGGCGTTCTGATATCGGCGGCGGTCGGGTTCAAACCGCGCGATGGCGATGAGCGCAGAGGCGTGGACGACGATCAATCGCCGTCCTCGTGGAAGCCGGGGATCTCGTTGATCTCATCCCATTCCGCCTTGGTCACCGGCGGCAGAGGGCCTTTGATCCCCGCCTCCTGCCAAAGCCGCTCAGTGGCCGCCTCAATCTCATCGACCGTGGGCCGGCGCCGCTTCGGCTGCGCTTCCGCCGGTGCGACGTCCAGCGCCCCGTCGATAACCGCGGTGATGCTCTGTCCGCGCAGGCTGGCCAGTTCGCGTGCCTTGCGTTCGGTCTCGGGCTTCTTGATCAGGATCGCCATGGCCAGGCTCCGGTATATATCGGAGTACATATTGGCGATCGGTCGGGCGGAAGCGTAGGTTCCGCCGATGAACGCCGCTGTCCCCGCTGACGTGATCTCGCGCCTGAAGGCGGTGCTGGGGGAGGGCGGTTGGAGCGAGGATCCGGAGCGGATCGCGCCGAAGCTGGTCGAGTGGCGGGACCGCTGGGTGGGCACCACGCCCTTTCTGGCCTTGCCGAAGACCACCGCCCAGGTCGCCGCCGTCGTCGGCGTCTGTTTCGAGGCCGGCCAGCCGATCACCACCCAGGGAGGGAACACGGGCCTGGTCGGCGGCCAGATCCCGCAGGGCGAAATCCTGCTGTCCACCGAGCGCCTGCGGGCGATCCGCGAGGTGGACGCCTATGACGACGCCCTGGTCGCCGAGGCCGGCGTGACGCTGTCGGCGGTGCATGAGGCGGCGGCGGGCGTGCGGCGGCGGTTCCCGCTGGGGCTGGCGTCGGAGGGCTCGGCGACCGTGGGCGGGGTGGTCTCCACCAACGCCGGCGGCACCCAGGTGCTGCGCTACGGCATGACCCGCAACCTGGTGCTGGGCCTGGAGGCGGTGCTGCCCAACGGCGAGGTCTGGAACGGCCTGAAACGCCTGCGCAAAGACAACACCGGCTATGACCTGAAGCAGCTGCTGATTGGCGCCGAGGGCACCCTGGGCGTGGTCACCGCCGCGGCGCTGAAGCTGTTCCCGGTGATGGCGTCGCGCGCCGTGGCGATGATCGGGGTGGCGACGCCGGAGGCTGCGCTGGAGCTGCTGTCGCGCGCCAAGGACGAGACCGGCGGGGCGGTGGAGGCCTTCGAGCTGATGGGCCGGCTGGGGGTCGAGTTCGCGCTGCGCAACATCGCCGGCACCCGCGACCCGCTGGGCGAGCCGCACCCCTGGTACGTGCTGGCCGAGTTCTCGTCCGGCGAGCCGGGCTCGGCGGAGGCGGCGATGGAGCGCTTCCTGGCGGCGGGCCTGGAGGCCGAGCTGGTCCGCGACGCCGTGGTCGCCCAGACCGAGGCTCAGTCGAAGGCGCTGTGGGCGATCCGCGAGAACCAGTCGCCGGCCCAGAAGCCCGAGGGCGCCACCTGGAAGCACGACATCGCCGTCCCGGTCAGCAAGGTGCCGGCCTTCCTCGCCGAGGCCACCGCCGCCATGGCCGCCTTCGCGCCTGGCGCGCGCATCGCCGCCTTCGGCCATGTGGGCGACGGCAACATCCACTACGACGTGCTGCGCCCCGACGGCGGCGTCGACGCCGAGCATGCGGCGCGGCGCGACGCGGGTTCGCGGATCGTGCACGACATCGTGGCGCGGCTGGAGGGCTCGATCAGCGCCGAGCATGGCCTGGGCTCGATGAAGACCGCGGAAGGCGCCCGCTACAAGAGCGAGACGGAACTGGCCGCCCAGCGCGCCATCCGCCACGCCCTGGACCCCAGGCGGATCCTGAACCCGCGGGTGCTGTTCTAGGGCGCCGTCCATGGGTCCCGGCTCTCTGCTTCGCTATGACCGGGGTGATCGCGGCGTCCACACCCTCTGGCTCGTCATCCCCGGCCTCGTGCCGGGGATCCATCGTGCCGCCGCCCAGGTCGCGGGAGCAGGCCGCGCTGCGCGGCCTGCCGCAAGGACTCGCGCAAACTGGGGCATGGATCCCCGGCACAAGGCCGGGGATGACGATCGAAGGCGGAGGAGAACGCCAAACGCCCTGAATTATCCCGACGGTCCGAGCACCCCTACCCGTCCAGCACCTGGCGCACTTTCACGGCCAGCTGTTCGACCGTGAAGGGCTTGGCCAGGAAGGCGACGTCGGCGTCCAGCATGCCATTGTGGACGATGGCGTTCTTCGTATAGCCGGTGGTGTAAAGCACCTTCAGTCCCGGCCGCGCCTCGCGGGCCTTATCGGCCAGCCGGCGGCCGTTGAGGTCGGGCATCACCACGTCGGTGAACAGCAGGTCTATCCGGCGGTCCTGGGTCAGCACCGACAGGGCCCGCCTGGCGTCGCCGGCGTGGACCGCGGTGTAGCCAAGCTCGCGCAGCGCATCGACGCTCAGGCGCCGGACCCGCTCATCGTCCTCGACCACCAGCACGACCTCCCCGCTGCGGCCGCGGGGCAGTTCGCCCAGGGTCCGGGCCGGCCCCTCGGCGGCGTCGAGCTCGCCGGTGTTGCGGGGCAGGTAGATCTTGATGGTCGTGCCGACGCCGGCCTCGGAATAGATCTTCACGTGGCCGTGGGTCTGCTTGACGAAGCCGTGCACCTGGCTGAGGCCCAGCCCCGTGCCGCGGCCGACGCCCTTGGTGGTGTAGAAGGGCTCGAACGCCCGCTCGATCACCTCGGCGGGCATGCCCGCGCCGGTGTCGCTGACCGAGATCATCACATACTGGCCCGCCGCCGCATCGGCGTTTGCCTGGGCGTAGGCGTCGTCCAGGTGGGCGTTGGAGGTCTCGATGGTCAGCCGGCCGCCGTCCGGCATGGCGTCGCGGGCGTTGACGCAGAGGTTGACGATGGCGTTCTCGAGCTGGGCGGCGTCGACGTTGGTGCGCCACAGGCCACCGGCCAGCGCGGTCTCCATCTGCACGTCCTCGCCGAGCGTGCGGCGGAGCATCTCGGACATGCCGCCCACCAGCTTGTTCACGTCCAGCACGCGCGGCGCGAGCGGCTGCTGGCGCGAAAAGGCCAGCAGGCGGGCGGTCAGTTCGGCGGCGCGGCTGGCCCCGTCCAGGGCGTTGTCGATGCCCTGCTCCGCCTTGGGGAGGTCCGTGTGCAGCCGCCGCTTGGCCAGATCCAGGGAGCCGATGACGATGGCCAGCATGTTGTTGAAGTCGTGGGCGATGCCGCCGGTCAGCTGGCCGATGGCCTGCATCTTCTGGAACTGACGGACCTGGGCCTCGGCGGCCTCGCGGCTGGCGGCCTCGGCCTGGAGGCGGGTGTTGGCCTGGGCGAGCGAGTCGGCGGCGGCCAGGGCCTCGCCCAACCGGCGGCGCCCGTCCCGGTAGGCGAAGGTCGCGAGGGCGACGACGGCCAGGCCGCTGAGCAGCAGGGCGATCCGCGTGAGGTTGCGCTCGGTCCTCGCCTGATCGGCGCGCAGGGTGAGCAGGCGCGTCTCCTCGGCCTTCATGTCCGCCACGATCGCGCGCAGGCCATCCATCAGCCGGCGGCCCTCTTCAAGGCGCCCCACCCTGGCGGCGGCGGGATCGCCCTGACGATAGCTTTCGAGGTTGGTCTGCAGGTAGGCCTTGCGCCGGTCCGCCTGGACGCGAAGCCGCGCCGCCTGGCGCATCTGGCGCGGGTTGTCGGCGACGGCCTGTTCGAGGGCGGCCATCTCCGTGTCCAGGTGCGCGAGGGCGTCGTCATAGGGGACGAGGAATTGATCGCGGCCCGTGAGCAGGTAGCCGCGTTGCCCGGTCTCGGCGTCCTGCAGGCGTGAGAGCACGTCGCTCAGCCGGTTCTCGACTTCGAGCGTATGGCGGACCAGCCGGTCGCTCTGCGCCTGCCGTTCCGTCAGCCAGATGACGCCCAGCACCGCGACCGCCAGGGCCGCGAAACCGATCAGCAGCGCGATGAGCGCGCGGTCGTTGCGAGGCCCTGCCATGCCCTGTCATCGCCGACCCTGGAACCGCGCGCAAGGCTGCCCGCTCGCCCCGCATCATCGCGGCTTGGCGCCGGGCTGAAGTCACGGCAAAGGATCGGCCATGCTGATCGTGCTTTCCCCGGCCAAGGCGCTGGATTTCTCCGCGGCGCCGCCGCAGGCCGCGGTGAGCCTGCCGGAACTGGCCGACCAGACCGCCGAACTGGCCAAGACCACGCGGCGGCTCAGCGTGCGCGACCTGAAGCGTCTGATGTCGCTGTCCGACAACCTCGCGAAACTCAACCGCGAGCGGTTCCAGGCCTTCGACCCCCAGTCCGACGACGGCCTGCAGGCCGCCTTCGCCTTCAACGGCGACGTCTACGCCGGCCTGCGGGCGCGCGAGCTGGACAGGAAGGCCCTGGCCTGGGCGCAGGATCACGTCCGCATCCTGTCGGGCCTCTACGGCGTGCTGCGGCCGCTCGACGCCATCCAGCCCTATCGCCTGGAGATGGGTACGCGCCTGAAGACCCGCCGCGGCCAGAGCCTATACGATTTCTGGGGCCCGCGGGTGGCCCAGGCGCTGGACCGGGCGGCCGAGAGCCACAGGGAGCGCGTGGTCGTCAACTGTGCGAGCGGCGAGTATTTCGGCGCGGTGGACCGCAAGGCGCTGAAGGCCCCGGTGGTCGCCTGCCGGTTCCTGGAGGAGAAGGACGGCGAGGCGCGCATCCTGTCGTTCTTCGCCAAGCGGGCGCGCGGCGCGATGGCCCGCTACGCCATCGACAACCGCATCGAGGCGGTCCGGGACCTGCGCAGCTTCGACCGCGACGGCTACCGGTTCCAGCCGCATCTCTCATCGGACGAGGAGATGACCTTCTCGCGGCCGCAACCGCCGCCGGTGGCGCAGACCAGGGTCGGGAAGAGCGCCTGACCTAGACTCCGGTCAGTTGAAGGCCCGAGGCCCGGCGGAAGCCGCGGGTCGGGCGGAAGCGCCAGGTGCGCTCGGCGGCGGGCAGGTCGTGGGCGTCCCAGAGCACCTCGGCGGTCCCCTGCAGCTGCAGCAGGCGACCGGTGGCGAAGTCCACGAACAGCAGGGCCGCGCGCGGCTCGAGCAGCAGATTCCCCAGGGTGTTGAAGTAGCGGTTGCCCCGGTAGTCGGGGATCACCAGCGCGTCGCCCTCGATCCGCACGAAGCCGGCTGGCCCGCCGCGATGCGAGACGTCGACACCGCCGCCCTCCACCCCCGCGCCGCTGGAGGTGGCGACGAAGAAGGTGTCGGCCGCCGCGATCTGGGCGCGAGCGACGTCGTTCAGGCCTTCGAAGGTCTCGACCGGCCCCGCCACGTGCGGATCGACCGTGAGGCCGCGCCGATGGATATATTGCGGACAGTTGCCGAAGCTCTGCTCGACCGTGACGATCAGGCCAAGCTCGCCGGCGAAGGCGATGCGGCCGTTGGCGCGGTTGCGGCGCCGGGTCTGCGGATCGAGGCCCAGCAGGCCGACCGGCGCTCCGGCCACCAGGCGCCGCCCGGCCGGGTCGGGGCTGACCGCGGCGATCGCCAGCGTCTCCGGATCGGGGCTGGCGACGAAGCCCTCGCCGCCGGTCAGCGGGGTGGCCATCGGC
The DNA here is from genome assembly GCF_025351295.1 of Phenylobacterium sp. Taxonomy (GTDB): domain Bacteria; phylum Pseudomonadota; class Alphaproteobacteria; order Caulobacterales; family Caulobacteraceae; genus Phenylobacterium. The sequence continues at coordinate 16,248 of NZ_JANXWD010000038.1, read as the reverse complement.
GCGCCGGCGTCGTCCACCGTCGCGGCCACCAGGAACGGCAGCTGGGCGAAGAACAGCCGCTGCTGGTCGGGCATGAAATCACGGATGCCCCCGCCGCCCGGGGCATAGTCGCCGCCGGCCAGCACATGGGCCCGCAACTCGCCCACATGCCAGGGACCCGCATCCATCACGCCGCGCTCGGCATGGGCTTGAGACCGGGCAGGGCCTCGACCCGGGCCACCCAGTCGGTGACGGCGGAATAGGGGCCCAGGTCGATGCCGCCCTCCGGCGCGCGGGCGATGTAGGGATAGCAGGCGATGTCGGCCAGGGTCGGGAACGCGCCCGCAAGCCAGGGCTGGGTCGCCAGGGTCTGGTCCATGAAGGCTAGCAGCCGCGCGGCGACCGCATGGGCGTCGGCGAGGTCGGTCTTGAGGCCGAACAGGTGGACGGCCCGCGCATTGGCCGGGCCATACTTGATCTCGCCGGCCGAGATCGACAGCCAGCGCTGCACCCCGGCGGCGGCGGCCGGGTCCTGCGGCAGCCAGGAACCCTCCGGGTCGTAGCGGCGGGCCAGGTAGACCAGGATGGCGTTGGAGTCGGCCAGCGCCAGATCGCCGTCCTCCAGCACCGGAATCTGGCGCAGCGGGTTGAGCCGGGCGAAGGCCTCGGCCTGCCGCTGCGGGGCGCCCGCGTCCACATTGTCGAACGGCAGTCCCAGCAGGCGAAGGAACATCTCCACCTTGTGGCTGTGGCCGGAAAGCGCGAGGCCGTGAAGGCGGATAGAGGCGGGCATGGTCGGCTCCGGGAGGCTGGTCCCGGGAACTTAGGCGTCGCGTCCGGAGACGATAAGCGGCCAACGCCGCAAATCAGAATTCCATCGGCGGCAATGATCGGCGCGATGAACTGGCGTGTCCCTCGCCTAGCGCCGGCCCTGGCCGTCGTCGACGCGGATGCAGGTGCCGGTCACCGCGTCGGAGGTCGGGCCGACGAGGTAGAGCAGGGTGCTGTCCAGCTGCGCCGGGTCGCCGATCCGCTGGCGGGGGAACGACTTGGAGATGTCGCCGACCCTGGCCAGCATCCCGTCCATCATCTCGGAGGCGAAGGCGCCCGGGGCGATGGCGTTGACGTTGATCTCGTAGCGGGCCCATTCGACGGAGAGCGCCTCGGTCATGCGGACCACGGCGGCCTTGCTGATCGAGTAGAGGGCGGCCCCGCCGCCGCTGTAGTCGTAGGCGGCGGCCGACGAGATGCTGACGATGCGGCCGGGGGCCTTGGCCGCGATCAGCCGGCGCGCCACCTCGCAGGACAGGATGAAGGGCGCGCGGACGTTGATGTCCAGCACCCGGTCGATGAGCTCCAGCGGCATCTTGTGGGCCCGTTGGGCGTCAGGGATGCCGGCGTTGTTGACCAGGATGTCCACCAGCCCGAATTCGGCCTGCGTCGTCTCCACGGCAGCGACCAGCTGGTCGGCGTCGGTGGCGTCCATCGCAACTGCACAGGCCTGGCCGCCGCCCGCGCGGATCTCGGCGGCGAGCTCTTCCAGCCGGTCGACGCGGCGCGCGGCCAGGGCCACCCTGGCCCCGCACGCCGCCAGCACCCGGGCGAAGCGCAGGCCCAGGCCCGACGACGCGCCGGTGACGAGCGCGGTGCGACCCGAGAGGTCGGTGGAGAGGTTGGGAAGCGGGAAGCTCATGGATCGGCCCTGCCTGTTGCGTAGCTGGCGCAGACCGTGCGGCGGGTGACGCAACGCCAGTCCAGCGGCGGCGGCGATTGCGGCGAATGACCTCGCGTCACGGTTTCCACGGGCGACCCGCGGCGCCATGGTTCGGCAAAATCCGGGAGGCCTCCATGACCCTGCACACCCCGCTCTGCGACCTGCTTCAGGTGAAGCACCCGATCATGCTGGCCGGCATGGGCGGGGTCTCCTACGCCGAGCTGGCGGCGGCGGTGTCGAACGCTGGCGGCTATGGGGTGCTGGGCATGGCCGGACGCAGCCCCGATTTCATCCGCGACGAGATGCGCAAGGTCCGCAAGCTGACCGACAAGCCGTTCGGCGTCGACCTGCTGGCCGCCAGCCCGGAGAGCCTGACCGCCGCGGTGGAGATCATCATCGAGGAGGGCGCCTCGTCCTTCATCGCCGGCCTGGGCGTGCCGATGCCGATCATGGAGAAGCTCAAGAACGGCGGCCTGAAGGTGATGGTGGTCTGCGGGGCGGTGAAGCACGCGGTCAAGGCCGAGCAGGCCGGCTGCGACGCGGTGATCTGCCAGGGCGGCGAGGGCGGCGGGCACACCGGCCTGGTCGGCACCCTGCCGTTCGTGGCCCAGGCGGTGGAGGCCGTGAAGATCCCGGTGGTGGCGGCCGGCGGGCTCTATGACGGCCGCGGCCTGGCCGCGGCGCTGGCCCTGGGCGCCGTTGGCGTGTGGATGGGCACCCGGTTCATCGCCTCGGTGGAGGCCCACGCCGGGCAGATGTACCGGGACGTCATCGTCGAGGCGACCGACGAGGACACGGTGCGCACCAAGAGCTATTCCGGCAAGCCTATGCGGGTGAAGAAGAACGCCTACGTCGCCGACTGGGAGACCCGTCCGCAGGACATCCAGCCCTTCCCGCAGCAGGCGATGCTCTCCAGCCGCGCTGGGGTGATGGGCGGCATCGGCGGCCAGATCGAGGGCCTTGACATCGACAGCTCCGCCTTCGCCATGGGCCAGTCGGCGGGCGGGGTGAAGGACGTGCTGCCGGCCGCCGAGATCGTGGCCAGGATCATGGCCGAGGCGGAGGCGGCCATCGACCGCGTAGCGGCGATCAGGGGCAAGGCGGCGATCCCGGCCTAGACAAACCCCAGGTAGCGGGTGGGGAAGTTCCGGAGGCGGGGGAAGATCACGTCGATGTCGCTGTCGGAGACCCCGAACCAGCGACCCAGCGTCGCGCCGTACTGGTCCACCGAGGTGGTCGGGATCAGCGCCCCGTTGATGTTGTCCGGGTTGTTGAAGCCGCCGATGTCGACGCCCAGGGTCGGGTACTGGCCATAGATGTCGCCGCCGTTCACCGCCCCGCCCATGATGAAGTGGTGGGCGCCCCAGGCGTGGTCGGTGCCGTCGCCGTTGGTGGTGAAGCTGCGCGAGAAGTCCGAGGCGGTGAAGGTGGTCACCTGACCGCGCCGGTCAATGCCGCCGATATTGGCCAGCGCCCCGTCGAAATAGGCAAAGGCGTGGGCCACCTTGGCCAGCAGGTTCGGCTGGGTGGTGTTCTGGAAATCGTGGGTGTCCCAGCCGCCCAGGCTGACGAAGAACACCTGCCGCTTCACGCCCAGCGTCGAGCTGGCGGCGATCATCCGCGCCACCGTCTGCAGCTGCAGCGCCAGGGTGTTGGTCTCGACCTTCTGGCTGATCGGGTTGGTGTAGGCCGAGGCGGCGGGCACCGCGGTCACGATGCCCTGCGCGAAGGCGGTGTTGACGGTCGTGGCGGCCGAGATGGAGCGGGCGACGACGCTGGAGTAGTCGGCGGCGAAGTTGCTGGGCAGGCTGGTGTCGGTGATCAGGTCCTTGACCCGCGACGGCCCCAGAGAGGAGCCGAACAGGCTGGTCCCCTGCTGGCCGGTGATAACGACCGCCGGCTGGGCGCCGGTCGAGAGCTGGTACTGCACGACGGATTGACCGGAGAGGAACACGGCGTTGCCCGCCGCCGATACCGCCGTGAACAGGGTATTGGAGCCGTTCGACGCGGCCATCAGGTCGGCGAAGCGGCCGCCCCAGCCGGTCCGCGCTCCCTCGGTCGAGAGCGCCTGCCAGGTCGACTGCTGGTCGTTGTGCGAGAACAGGCTGGTGGGCAGGCCTACGGACTTGGCCTGGTACTGCGCCTTGCTGGTCGGCTGGATCAGGGTGCCGACATTGGCCAGGATCGCCAGCCGTCCCTGGTTGAACAGCCCCTGCATGGGGCCCAGGAACGGGTGCAGGCCGAAGGTCCGGGTCGAGGCGCTGGTGCCGTCCGGAATCTTCTGGACGGTCCGGGGCGCGATCGGCAGCACCCCGCCCCAGGCCTCCGGCGAGCCGAGGTCCGACACCCGGCCGGTGACGGGATTGACCTGGCCCGGCGGGGTCGGCGCGGTCCCCACCGGCAGCAGGGCGATCGGATCGCTGCCGGTGTTGCGGGTGGTGAAGTAGCGGCCAAAGCTGTCCGGGTCGGTGGCCAGCACCGTGTTGTGGGAATCGTTGCCGCCAAACAGGAAGACGCAGACCAGCGCGCGATAGTCCGGCGCCGACTGCCCGGCCGCCGAGCCGGCCGCCGCCAGTTGCAGGGCGAAGGGCGCGCCGACCCCCAGGGCCGACATCGCCCCGCCCAGCTTCAGCAGATGCCGGCGATCCATCGGCCCGCTCATCGCTGCACCAGGTATTCGGAGGAGGCCATGGTCATGAACACCGCCAGCTTGGCGCGGTTGAGCAGCGCCGCGTTCACCGCCGTGCCGCTGGCCGGCACGGCGATCGCCCCCACGGCCTCGACGATGCGGCCACGCAGCGTCGCCGACATCCGGCCATTGAGCAGCAGCAGGTTCATCCGGTCGGCCAGGGCGCCGGTGTCGTTGGCGATGGCGATCTCCGCGGGATAGGCGGCGCGCACGTCGCGGACCCCGCCGGTGGCGTTGCCGATCCCGGTGTCGATGGTCGTCTGCATGGTGTTGAGGTAGCCGGCGACCGTGACCTCGTCGACGATCTGGAATTCCGGGGCCAGCAGGCCGGCGGTTCCGACGCGGGTGTTGGGCGGCGAGTAGCCGGGCCGGAAGAAGTTGAACACCGACGGCGCGGTCAGCGCCGACTGGCTGAGCGAGGTGTTGGCGCTGGTCGAGGCGATCAGCCACTCGCCGCTCTGCGAGGTCGCCCCGAACGCCCGGGCCCAGTTGGTCACCCGCACCATCGGCTCACGCAGCTTGCCGAAGTTGAGGCCGCCGGCCGTGGTGGCGCTGCGCGCCTCGTCGTCCAGCAGGATCGCCCGGACCACCGCCGACATGTCACCCCGCACGCCCTTGCCGTTGTCGTTGAACACCGCCGCCACCCGGCCGACGTAGGCGGGGCTGGGATTGCTGGTCACCAGCCGCTGGATCAGCTGCCGGGAGACGAAGGGCCCGACGTTCGGGTCGTTGAACAGGGTGTCCAGGGCGATCTTCAGGTCGCCGGCCGGATTGGAGACCGTCGAGGCGGGGATGGTCGTGCCCAGGAAGGTCTTGCCGCTGAGCGAGTGGAAGTTCGGATAGGGGATCATCGAACGCACCGTGGCGTCGACGTTCTTGGCCCCGCCCCGGAAGGTGCCGTTGGTGGGGGTCGGCGAATAGTAGCTGTAGCCGGTGAACACCTTGGCCAGTCCGCTGATGTCGTCGGCGGTGTAGGTGGGCAGCGGCCGGCCGGACGGGTCGGTCTTCACCGTGCCGTCCAGGTTCAGCTGATAGAGGCCGATCGTCATCAGTTGCATGACCTCGCGGGCGTAGTTCTCGTCCGGATGGGCGCCGGTGGCCAGGTCCTCCTTCTGGTTGCCCAGCCAGGTCAGGTAGACCCCCATCATCGGGTGCAGGGTCACCTGCTCGAGCAGGGTCCGGAAGTTGCCAAAGGCGTTGGCGCCCAGCATGTCGTAGTAGGCCGCCGCCCCGCGCGGATCGACGTTGGTGTCCGTCAGCGAGACCACGAAGATCTCGGACAGCGCCAGCTTCATCCGTTGCCGCAGCTGGTCGGGCCCGGTGACCGCCTGATCCCAGTACGAATAGTAGAAGTCCACCGGGTTGAGGGTCGCCATCGGATTGACGGCCTTCAGCGCCACCAGTCGCGCCTCGACGTCTGACTGGTGGCTGGCCGGCGCCGGCATGACGATCTGCTGGTCGATCCAGGCGGAATAGCCGCTGGCGCGAACCTGGCCGATGGTGGGGTCGGTGGCGCCGTAGGTGGCCTGGGTCAGGAAGCGTGCGGCCTCGGCGGCGGTCGGCGCTGCGCCGCCGCTGCTGCTTCCGGTTCCTCGGGCCCCGCTGCAGCTGGCGAGCGCCAGGGCAGCCAGGACACCCAGCCAGCGCGGGGTGCGCGGCATCTAGTCCCCCAGTCTTGGACGCTCCTCGCGTTATCCGGAGCTTGTCCACTTGCACGTCGCATGTCTATCCGATCCGTCGTCCCCGCGACCCACAACCCCCGCGACATATTTACACGCGTTGCACGTGTGCTGGCGGTTGCGATTGTACGCCGGCCCGGTCCGGGTAACATCGCCGCGTCAGGGGAACGCGGCATGGCCACCTTCACTGCCGGGGACGTCGGCGTCGATTTCGACCTGCTCGATATCGGCCCGCTGATCGGCGGCGCGCCGTTCGGGACTACGCCGACCTCCTCGGGCCTGACGGTCGGCGGGATCTCCACCTCGATCTTCGGCGTGGATTTCCAGTTTGGCGCAGGCGGTCCGCCCACTGCCGGGACCATCAACCGGATCGTCGTCAACGAGGGCGGCGCGCGGGTCTATGACATCGACGGCCTGCACCTCGCGGCGGCGACCTTTCGCGGCTGGGTGATCGCCGACGACAACGCCTCGGCCGAGTCGGGGATCTTCTCCGGCTCGGACTCGATGACCGGCTCGGCCTTCGACGACCGCCTGCGCGGCTTCGCGGGCGACGACAGCATGGTCGGCGGCGCGGGCTCGGACGACCTGGACAGCGGCGACGGCAACGACAGCGTCGCCGGCGGGGTCGGCAACGACACCATTTCCGACCCGACGGGCGTCAACTACCTGCGCGGCGAGGAGGGCGACGACAGCATCGTCGGCGGGGTCGGCTTCGACGACGCCAATGGCAACATGGGCAACGACACGATCTCGACCGGACCGGGCGACGACTATTGCGTCGGCGGCAAGGACAGCGACCTGCTGTTCGGCGACGACGGCGCCGATTTCGTCTACGGCAACCTGGGCGACGACACCTGCAACGGCGGCGCCGGGAACGACATCGTGCGCGGTGGCCAGGGGAACGACACGCTCTCCGGCGGGGACGGCGCCGACTTCGTCTCCGGCGACCGCGGCGACGACACCATGATCGGCGGCGCCGGGGCCGACATCTTCCATTCCTCGAGCGACGCGGGCATCGACCGGGTGCTGGATTTCAGCCTCGCTGAGGGAGACCGGGTGCAACTCGACCCCGGCACGACCTACAGCGTGGCCCAGGTGGGCGCCGACACGATCATCACCATGAGCGCGGGCCAGGTGGTGCTGGTCGGCGTGTCGATGTCCAGCCTGCTCTCCAGCAGCATCTTCATCGCCTAGGCGCGGGAGAGATCGCCCTGGCCCGCTCAGCTCCGCCCTGTTCGGCTCTGCCCAGTTCAGCTTTGATCGTCATCGCCGCGGCGACCGCCCTGGCGGCCGGCTCGGCGCGGGCCGGCGAGGTGTTCCTCGGCGGCTACTATCACGACGTGGACGACGGGATTTCCTATGGCCGCTTCGAGAAAGGCGCCCAGATCGTCGCCGGCGTCCGCACCACCGCGCTGGACGAACTGGCGTTCCTCGGCAAGCCGCGTGTGCACCTGCTGATCGGCGTCAACTCCGCGGGCGGGACCGACTATGTGGCCAGCGGCCTGTCCTGGCGCTTCAGGCTGACCGAGCGGATCTACATCCAGCCGGGGATCGGGGTGGCGATCCAGGACGGCCCGGTCAACCTGCCATCCCCGGACGAGCCGGGACTCAGCCCCCAGGAGCGCCTGAACCGGCTGCACGACTTCAAGACGAAACTCGACCTGGGGTCGCGAGTGCTGTTCGAGCCGGAGCTTTCGGTGGGCTGGAAGGCGACGCCGCGGATCTCGGTCGAGGCCTCCTGGATCCACCTGAGCCACGCCCGACTGGCCGGCCACTACAACCCCGGCGTCGCCGACGTCGGCCTGCGGCTGGTCTATCGCTATGGCCTGGATCGCTAGACCGCGTTGGCCAGATAGGCGACCGGGTCGCGCAGGAAGTCCGCGGCGTCGGCGAGGCAGCCCTGCCAGGCCAGCAGGTGGGTCGCGACGTCGTCGCGGGTCATGCTCTTCAGCAGGATCGCCGAATAGACCACATGCGCCTGGCCGGCCCGGTCCTGGTAGACGCGGCACATCACCGAGGTCTGGTTGAAACCGTTGACCTGAGCGCCGGTCACGGTGGCCGACCCCTGGGCGTGGTCCAGGAGTACGGCGCCACAGGCGCGTCCCTGTGGATTGCAGCCGGCGAACTGCATCGAGAACGTCGCGGCCGAGGAGGTAACCGCCACGAACACCGCATCGTCCTCGCGGCGGCTGGTCTGGGCCTTGGCGCCGGCCGCGTCGAGGATCGACATCAGGCCCTGGGGGTTGGTGGCGTCGAAGGTCCCGGCGGTGGTGGTCGCCGGGGGCTTGGCAGGCGCGGGGGCGGCCTTCGCGGTCACCGCCTTCGCGGCCGCGGGTCTGGCGGGTGGTGTCTTCGGCGCGGGCGCGGCGGCCAGGCACAGCAGGGCGGCCGGCAGCAGGAGAGCGGATCGGGACAGGGTCATATCGGATCGCTAACAGAGCCGGAAGTCTGGCGCGAGTATGGCCATCGGGTTTCCGTTACGGGCGCCGGGACCATGCTTGCCGCAGCTGAGACGGCGACTCGCGCGACCGGGGTATTAGATCCTGAGGCTCAAGCTAAGCCTTTGGAACTATTTCACACTTCAGCCTGCATCGCCCTACATCTTGACCGCCGCGGCATCGCAGCGTCTATGTGCGCGCAAAGTCACGGCCGCAGGGCCGAGACCGCAAGAATCAGGTCCAGGAGAAGACAACGGTGAAGACGCCCAAAGTAAGCGGCTTGGGAGCCCTTCGGCTGGCCATGGCGATGCTAGCCATCCTGATGGTTCCGGCCTCGGCGATGGCGAAGGACAAGCCGCCCGCGCCGGCGGTCTCCGCGGAAGCGCGCAAGGCGGGCATGGCCAAGGCGCCGGCCGTCGTCACGGCCGCGGGCCTGCCCTGCCAGGTCTCCGATGCTCGCCTGATCGGCGAGGATAAGAAGGCCAAGCAATCCTATTACGAAGTGGCCTGCGGCGCGGGCATGATGGGCTATGTGCTGCAAGCGCCCGAGGCCGGGACGCCCACCGCCTACAGCTGCATCGAGGCCAACACGCCGCCGGCCCCCGGCCAGCCGGCGTCGGCCCCTTGCCTGCTCAGCGGCAACGCCGAGCCGAAGGCCCTGCTGGGTCCGATGATGAAGGCGTCCGGCGTGGACTGCGTGCCGACCCAGGCGCGCGGCATCGGCCAGACCAAGGCGAACACCTACATGGAAGTCGTCTGCCAGAGCGGCGCCGGCTACATCCTGCTCGGGAGCGTGCCGTTCGACAGCGCCAAGCCGCTACAGGCCCAGAACTGCCTGATGTACGACGACGCCGAAACCAACATCAAATGCAACCTCAGCGACAAGGCCACGCGTCTGGCGTTGATCGACAAGATCGCCGTCGCCGCAAACAACGGCTGCGCCGTGAAGGACCGGCGGTTCGTCGGCATGTCGAAGGACGGCTCGACCTACTACGAAGCCTCCTGCCAGGACGGGAAGGGCTACATCTACAAGGCCGACAACACCGGCGCCCTGAAGGAATCCTATGAGTGCGCCAAGGCCACCCAGATCCTGGGCGGCTGCGAACTGACCGACGCGCGCGCGGCGCTGACCGAACAGGCCGGCCTCTACACCAAGCTGGCCAAGGCCGCGGGCGGCAGCTGCGACGTCGACAAATATGCCCTGTTCCCGCCGAAGCCCGGCGAGGAAGACGTCGAGCTGGTGTGCAAGGACGGTTCGGGCGCCATCGGCGTCTTCAAGTCCGGTGGCAAGGGCAGCATGGTGCTGGACTGCGGCCACGCCCCGGTGGCCGGTTTCAAGTGCTCGATGAGCAAGGACGGCGGCCTGGGCGCGCTCACCGCAGACCTGAAAAAGTTCAAGGCGGACACGACCTGCGTCGTCTCCAACAGCCGCCTGGTCGGCAAGACGGACAAGGGCACGACTTATGTCGAAGTGGCCTGCGCTGACAAGCTGAAGGGCTACATGGTCGAATACCAGAGCCAACCCACCGTCAGCCCCATCGCCGTCACCGGCTGCGCGCTGGCCGGTGGCTGCAAGCTGCCGGGCAACATCTAGACCTCCAGTCCGGGTTGGACCTGAGGGCCCGCGGAGCGATCCGCGGGCCTTTTCGTTGCGCCACCCAAAGCGTTGCTGGCGCGCCTGTGCGCGTCGCCCGACCTAAATCTTCGCCTCGATGAACATGGGGCCGCGCTGGGCCATGGCGCCGGCGAAGGCGGTTTCGAAGGCCTCGGCGGTTGAGCAGCTGACCGCCGGGAGGCCCAGGCCCTTGGCCACCGAGACGAAGTCGATGTTGGGGTCGCCCAGCTCCAGCAGCTTGCGGGCCGAGGGGCCGGCGTCGCCGGCGCCGGTGCGCTGCATCTCGATGTTGAGGATCCGGTAGGTATAGTTGGCGAAGATCACGACGGTGATGTCGAGGTTCTCCCGCGCCATCGTCCACAGCGCCTGGATCGTGTACATCGCCGACCCGTCGCCGTTGAGCGATAGCACCTTGCGGTTCGGCGCCGCCACCGCCGCGCCGATGGCCAGCGGCAGGCCGATGCCGATCGCGCCGCCAGTCAGTGCCAGCACCTCGTGCGGCCGTGCGGTCGCGGCCGCCGCGGCGACCCCCGCGCCGGAGGTCACGGCGTCGTCGCAGACGATGGCGCCCTCCGGCATGTGCCGGGCGATGGAGGCGCCGACCGTATAGGCGGTCAGCTTGCCGGTCGGGGCGGCGTCCGGCAGGGCCAGCGCCTGGGTGGGGCCTTCCTTGGGCGCGCCCAGGGCGTCGGCCAGGGCGGCGAGGCCGGCGACCGAGTCCTCGCTACGCTCGACCAGGGTCAGGCTGGCGCAGCCTTCCGGGACCAGCACGCTGGGGCGGTTCGGATAGGCGAAGAAGGCCACCGGCATGGCGGTGCCGGCATAGACCATCAGATCGACGCCCTGGAGCTCGGCCAGGGCCATCTCGCCGAAGTACTGCATGCGCTTGGGCGCGAAGGCGCCGGCGCCGCGCGGCGTGCGGGCGATGAAGGTGTCGCTGTAGACGGTGACGCCCACGGCCTGCAGGCGGGCGGCTTCCCGGACCCCGGCCGCGAGGCAGGCCTGGCCGCCGATCAGCACCACGGGATTCCTGGCGGCCTTGATCGCCTTGGCGGCGGCCTCGATGGCGGCGGCGGCCGGCGCGGGCCGCACGGGTGTCTGGGCGATGACGGGTTCGCCCTGAGCTGGCAGCCAGGCGCTGTCGGCCGGCAGGATCAGGCTGACCGGGCCGCCCGGCGGTCCATAGCTGGCGGCGACCGCCTCGGCGGCGAGGCCGGCCACGCTGTCGGGGCTGTCCGCCGACTTCGCCCAGATCGAGTTGGGCTTCACCAGGGTGGCGATGTCGGAGTTCAGCGGCGCGTCGTACTGGCGGTGATAGGTGGCGTGGTCGCCCACCACGTTTACGATCGGGGTGTAGGCGCGCCGCGCATTGTGCAGGTTGGCGACGCCGTTGCCGTAGCCGGGCCCCAGGTGCAGCAGGGTGCAGGCGGGCTTGCCGGCCATGCGGCCGTAGCCGTCGGCGGCGCCGGTGGCCACCCCTTCGAACTGGCACAGCACCGGGCGCATGGCCGGCACGCCGTCAAGGGCGGCCACGAACTGCATCTCGGAGGTGCCGGGGTTGGCGAAACAGGCAGTGACCTCATTGGCCACCAGGGTCGCGATCAGGGCGTCGGCGCCGTTCATCAGAACACCATCACGTCAGGAGAGGGGGGATCGGCGAACAGGCGCTCGACGGCGTCGGCTCGGCGGCTGCGGGCGAGGCTCTGGGCGATGTAGCCCTTGTCGGTGATCTCGCCCGAGGCAGGGTCGGGGGCGTCCGGCAGCATGAGGGCGCGGGCGACCCTGCCGCCGCTACCCTGGGCCCTGGCGTTGAAGGCCGCGAGCCCGGCGCGGACGGCGGCGTCGATCTCGGCGCGCGGCATCGTCGGGTTGGGATAGAGCAGCAAGCCGACCTGATCCCCGTTCTCGCCGCACACGACCGCATCGGTGGCCGCGCTGCCGATGGCGTTGAGGGCGCTGATCCTGAGGTCGCCGACCATGACAAAGGTGCCGGAGGCCAGCTTGAAGTTCTCGGAGATGCGGCCGTCGAACACCAGGCCCGCATGGGGGTCGGCCGGGTCGGCGAAGCGCGCCGCGTCCCCCAGGCGGTAGAACCCCTCATCGTCGAAGGCGGCGGCGGACAACTCCGGCTGGTTCAGGTAGCCCGGCGCGATCTGCGGCCCCTTCACCCGGAACTCCATCTTGCCGGCCTCGGGCAGCAGGCGCACCGAGGTCCCGGGCAGAGGAAGTCCCATCAGGCCCATCCGGGTGTTGGGCCAGTGCACGTTGGAGGCGGTGGGCCCGGTCTCGGTGGCGCCATAGCCTGACCCGAACGAGATGCGCTCGCCGACCGTGCGCACGGCCACCGCCTGGATGCGGTCCGCATAGGCCTGGCCAAGCGCCGCGCCGCCGTACTGCAGCAGGCGCACCCGGGCGAAGAAGGTGCGGGCCAGGGCCTCATCCTGTTCCAGCGCCTCGGCGAACAGCATCCAGGCTGCCGGCACCATGTTCTGGTAGGTCGGCGAAATCTTTTTGAGGTTCCGCACCGTTTCGCCGAACCGCGCGGCCGTCGGCTGGCCCGCGTCGATGTAGAGCGTGGCGCCGCGGTGCAGACCGTAATGCAGGATGGCGTTGGCGCCCAAGGAGTGGCTCCAGGGCGCGGAGTGCACAAGCACCGGCGGGTCCGGATCGTCGAACACCGCAGTGATCTGGGCGGCGTTGCAGGCCATGTTCCGGTGCAGGCAGATCACCGCCTTGGGCAGGCCCGTCGAGCCAGAGGTCAGCAGGTACTTGGCGTGCTGGTCGGGCTGGGCCGTCGGCTCGGCCGAACCCGCGTCGTAGAGGCGCGCCAGGGCGATATCGCCCGGCCGCGGGTTGGCGGCGGCGATCACCGGCAGGCCGGCCAGGATCTCGGCGCCCAGGCCCTCGGCGAACAGCGCCGCATCCTCGGTGTAGACCGCCGCGGGGCTCAGCACCTGGCAGGCGTGGGTCAGGCGCGCGAGGTTGGCGCCCGGCATCCCGTACTGGGGCGAGACCGGCGCCACCGGCATGCCCTGGCCCATGGCGGCGTAGGCGATGAGGGCGTGGTCGATGTTGTTGCGCGCCAGGATCAGCAGCGGCCGATCGCCGACCACGCCCAGGCTGCGCAGGCCGGCGGCCAGCGCGCAGACCCGCTGCCACCCCTCCGCGTAGGTCAGGGTCCGCCAGCCGTGGCCGGAGCGTTCGGCCAGCCAGACGCGGTCCGGCGCCGCGGCCGCCCAATGGGCGAGCGGGGCGATCGTCGTCTGGAACGCGGTCGAGAACGTCGCGGGGTTGGAAAGAATCACCTCGCCGCCGGGCCGCTCGATGACGTCCAGCCGGCGCGGCGCATAGCGCGGGTCCCGGAACGGGGCAGTCGAGGGGCGGCGCTCGGCGTCCATGACCGCGAGGGTTACGGGCGCGCGGCCAGAAAGGGAAGTCCCCGCGCCGCGCGGGCTCAGCCGCCGAGAGACCGCTGGCGAGGACGGCGAGGGCGAAAGCGCGGCCGATCCGGCCAGCGGCGATCGATGGCGTACCTGACTTCATTTTCGACGACTCCACGCGAACAACCCGCCGCGGCAAACCTCGCGCACGGCAGAATCCGGCCCGCAGTGGTCCACGGGCCCTCAAGCCGTGTCGCATGGGCCAGCGGTGGGCCGCGTCATCCACCTGGATGAGACCAGGTGATTTTCGCGGGCCGGCGGCGGGTTGGCTCACGCCCGTTCAACCCCGCGGGTTCGCCTCCAGGGCGAAGTGGCTTGAGGTCTATCGGCCCTGTGCCGATGATGATCGCGGGTGTGGGTTCGACCCGCTCACCTTGATGGCAAGACTCGGTGGGCGTCATGACAAGCCGCGAAGCCTTTCTGGACGACCTCTATGAAGCCGCGGTCGACGCCACCCTGTGGCCCCGCCTGCTGCGGCGTTTCGCCGAACTGGCTGGCGGACACGATGCGGTGCTGCGGTCCTACGACCTGTTCACCGAGGCGGGGACCGTGGTCGCCGGACACCTCGACGCCTCGGTTCTGGAAGCCAACTTCCGCCAGTTCACGACGCAGAATCCGCTGAAGACGCCTTTGGACCAGCTCGCCCAGTCCAAATGGTATCCGGGATACAAGCGCGACATCGACTGGCTGCCCAAGGAAGACTTCGTCCGAACCGCGTACTACAATGATTTCTATAAGAAATTCGACATCTACTCCGATGTCTCCATCGGATTCGCCAGCGTGAATTCCCACTGGACCGGCGTGGATATCTATCGGTCCGAGAAACAAGGGCCCTTCACCGGCGACGACCTGGCGCTCTGCATGTCGCTGGATCCGCATATGACCCGGGCGATGCGGCTGGCCCGCACGGTTTCGGGCGCCCGCAGCGTGGGGAGAGCCTAGCGGAGCTCGTCGACAGAAGCCCCAACAGCCTGTTCCTGCTGAACCGCGCGGGTGTGGTCCGGCACATGAATGCGGCAGGACATCGTCTGATCGCGCGCGGGCGGGGCGTGGGGGTGCGGGGGGACCGCCTCACCTGCGCCCGCGCACGGCGACACCCAGTGCCTGCAGCGGCTGATCGATCGGGCCGGGGATGCCGACCGGCGCATGGGCGGGTCCATGGGCCTGGCCGCCGCGGGGGGACAACAGCGGCTGTTCATCGAGGTCGCGCCGCTCGCCGCCCGCCACGCCTGGCCGATCACGGACGGGCCGGCCGTCCTGGTGAGCATCGCCGACCAGGACGCCCACGGCGAGCTTTCGGAACCGATGCTGCGGGACCTGTTCGACCTGACCCCGGCTGAAATCCGGGTGGCGGCGGCGCTGTTCGAAGGCCTGGAGCCGGCCAAGGTGGCGGAACGCCTGAAGGTCGCCATGCCGACGATCCGGAGCCACTTGGTCCACATCTACGCCAAGACGGGCGCGACGGGCCAAAGCGACCTCTGTCGGCGGCTCGCCCGGCTGGCGCGTCACTGAGCGAGTTCAGCAGGGCGCCGCCGCCCTGAGGGCGAGTTGACGCTCGAGGTAGAGCCGTTCAGCCGGCGCGGGATTGAGCGCGAGCGCGGCGCGCCAGGCCAGTCTGGCGGTGGCGCGGTCTCCGGCCATGATCGAGAGCCCGGCCAGCGCCGCCTGGTAGGGCAGCCAGGCTTCGACCCCCTGGATGGCGCGGAGCGCGGCGAGGCCGGCTTCGGGCCCGTGGGCCTCGCCGAGGGCGACGGCGCGATTGACGGCGGCGGCGGCGTGGGGGCGGAGCTCGACCAGGATGTCATAGAGGGCGGCGATATCGGGCCAGGGGGTGATGCCGGTCTCGGCGCGGCTGCAATGCGCCGCATGGATAGTGGCAAGGATCTGGCGCGGGCCGCTGTGGCTCAGGGCGGCGGCGCGCTCCAGGAGGGCGGCGGCTTCGGCGATCAGGTCGGGGCGCCACAGGGCGGTGTCCTGCTCGGGCGGCGGAACCATGGCGCCGGCGTCGTCCAGGCGGGCGGGGCGCCGCGCCTCGGCCAGCCGGACCAGGGCGGCCAGGCCCAACACCTCGGGTTCGGCCGGCATGAGCTCGGCCAGCAGTCCGGAGAGGCGCAGGACCTCGGCGGCGAAGCCGGCGGTCTCGTCGGCCAGGGCGGCGTCCTCATAGGCCTGGGCGTAGGCGATCTCCAGGGTGGTCAGCACCGCTTCCAGCCGGTCGGGCCATGCCTCGCGGCCCGGGACCTCGAAGGGCACGCCGGCGGCGGCGATCTTCTTCTTGGCCCGCGTGATCCGCTGCAGCATGGCCGGCTCGGCGACGAAGAAGGCGCGGGCCAGACGCGGCGTGGAGAGGCCGCAGACCACCTTCAGGGTCAGGGCGGCCCGTGAGTCCGGGGCAATGGCGGGATGGCAGCACACGAAGATCAGCTTCAGCCGCTCGTCGGGGATCGGATCGTCCGCGGCCATCAGCGCCTCCTCGGGCGTGGGCAGGGGGTCGGGCGGATCGAGCTGGGCGCGGGTGCGCACGGCGGCGCGGCGCTTCGCATCGATGGCGCGCCGCAGCGCCGCGCGCCACAGCCAGGCGGCCGGGTCGCGCGGCGGCTGGTTCGGCCAGGCGACAAGGGCGGCGGCGCTGGCGTCGGCGAAGGCGTCCTCGGCCAGGTCCAGGTCGCGCAGCCGCGCGGCCAGCGCGGCGAC
>NZ_JANXWD010000073.1 GCF_025351295.1 Phenylobacterium sp. | reverse complement strand
GACGCCGACCAGCGCCGTCGACACGATTGCCTCAGGTGTCTCCTATCGGCCGTTCGGTCCGCTGGAGAGCCTGACCTACGGCAACGGCCTGACCCTCACCCGCACTTTCGACCAGAACTACTGGCTGGGCCGCGTTGAGGTGAAGGCGACGGCCGTGACCCGTCTCGATCTTAGCTTCGCACGTAACGAGAACGGGCAGCTGGCCGGCGTCACCGACAATGCCTCCTCCGGCCGAGGCGCGACCTTCACTTACACGGATGCGGGCAGGCTCGCGTCCGCGCAAGGCGCGTGGGGCGGCGACAGCTATACCTATGACGCCGCCGGCGGCCGGCTGGACAAGGCCCGCCAAATCGGCGCGACCACGACCCATGAGACGGCGGTCGACGCCAGCACCAGCAATCGCGTGGACAGCGTGCAAGACGGGGCGAGCGCAACCTTGCGGACGCTGACCTGGCGCACGGGCGGGGACCTCGCGCAGTCTGTGTATGCCGGCGGGCCGACCTATGACTACCAGTACAACGCCCGGAAGCGCCTGAGCCTGGTCAACCTAAACAGTGTGACCCGCGCCCAGTACGGCTACGACTTCCGGGGGCAGCGGGTGTGGGCGGACGTGTCGGCCTCCATGGCCCACCACTCGCATTTCATCTTCGATTCCAATGGCCATCTGTTGGCGGAACACGATGCGGCGACCGGCAATCCGGTGCGGGAATACCTCTGGGTCGATGACCTGCTGGTGGCGGTGATCGATTCCTCGACCGGAACAGCTTCAACCTACTTCGTTCACCCGGGCCAGCTCGACGAGCCTCTGATAATGACCGACGCTAGCCGGGCGATGGTCTGGAACGCCTATGTGGAGCCCTATGGCCTGGCGACCATGCTCAGCATGCCCAGCGTCGGTCTGCCGCTGCGCCTACCCGGCCAGTGGGAGGAGATTGAGGATGGGGACCTCTCGCAGAACTGGCGTCGAAACTACGACCCGAGCCTGGGCCGCTACATCGAGGCCGATCCGCTAGGAATCGAGGCAGGGCAGAGCGTTTACGCCTATGTCGACGGCGATCCGCTCAATAATAGCGATCCGTGGGGACTCGGGCCGGCAGGCTCTCTGCTCGGGGCAGAGATAGGCGCGTGGACAGCGGGCGTAGTTGGGATTGAGACGGGGCCAGGAGAAGCGGGCGTCATTCCCGCGGGTGCGTTATTAGGCCGATCTATTGGCAATGCACTAGAAGACTCTATCTCGATAGCTGAGAACAACAAGCAGACGAGAAGAAAAATTGCTGGGCTTGAGCGACAAATCGAAGACCACAAGCGAAAGCTACAGAAAGATCCAAACTGCCGTGAGGCTAATCATTGGCGAGGTGAGATAAGAGCCTGGACCATGCGAATAAAACGCCTAAGGGGGCGCTTGCCAAATGGAAAGTAACTATGATAAGCACTCTAAGTTGCTCGCATTGATCGATCAACTCAAGCCTTACGCCCCTGACGCCGACACGCACGCGCGAGTTCGTGTAGATTTCATGGATTTGGCGGATATCTGCCAGTGGTTCTTAGATGAGATTGCTAAACACGCAGGCTCAACGTTGAGCCAGGACCAACTGGAAGAATTCCTAATCGAGATAGACGTGAATTTTATCCAACATATTGAGTTTCACTTGAGATCATTACAAAAAACACTGCCTCGTATACTGGAGAAATTCCCCAATGAGGAGCCACCCTCCGTTGCATTCTAATCCTTCAGGCGCATTTGGGGACGCTCACCAAGGGCTCACCGGAGACCCCGATATGCAGGGTTTTGCTGAGCGGCGAGTTGGGCCGGAGTGAAGTTTCGGCTCGAGTGCAGAACCTCCACAAAGAGTCCAGAGGCTACACATAGCTCCGCCTCGGGAAGTTGAGGAATTCAAACGGAATCCCGACCTGGGAAATGCCGCAACGGATATTGAAATGCCCCGATAGGTATCACCCGCCTTGTCAGCCGCCGAGGTCGCTGAACTCCGACGGCGCGCAGCCCCCGAGCGGAAGTGGGTCGTCGGCGAGCAACGTCGACCGGAGCGGGCGACGACCATCTTGAGAGGACCGCCGACTTGGAGCCCATTGAACCCGACGCGATCAACTGGTTTCGCCGCGCCGCGGAGACGGCAACTGGGGCGAGTTGTGAAGCCGGCAGCCCAGTAGCGGCGAGGGACTACGCGGCCGTTGTCGACAGCTCGATGCCGTGGCGCGCAGCGCGGTCCCGGCGGCGTCGGCGCATGACGGCAGCATCGGTCTCGCTCGGATTCCATCTGCTGTTGGGCCTTGGACTCTTCCTTCAGCATGCCGATGCGCCCTTTGGCGCGGCCGGGCCGGACCTCGGGACGGGCATCCGGGTCTCCCTCGTCTCCGGTTTCGCGGCCGGAGGGCTCCAGGCAGGAAGCCGGAACACGGCGACGCCAGAGGCGACGCGAGAGCGCGATCAGCTGCGGCCGGAGACCGTCAAGGTCCTCAGCGGAGGGGCGCTAAACTCCAATGAGGACCCGTTACCAAGAGACCCGCAGGAGCCGACCCGGCCCCCGAGTGACGCCTCGGTCGCCCAGGGCGAAGCGGGCCAGGCCGCAGGCGTCTTTGAGGGCGATGTCGGTGCGAGCCGATCCCAGGGTGGCAATCCGCTCGCCGTGTCGGACCTCCTGGCGCAGATCGCCCGCTGCCTCAAACCCGATTTCCGGCCCGTGCTAGGGTTTGGCCAACTGACCCTGTCAATCGGCCCCGATGGGCGGTTGCGCGTCCCGCCCGAGGTGACGTCAACGCTGCCCCAGATTAGCCCTTCGGATCGCCTGGCCGCCGATCGGATTGTGCAGGCAGCGCTCCTATGCGGCCCGTACACTCACCCCGACGCGCTGAACCGGGTTATCTCGCTGCCCGCGGACTTCTCCGAACGTCGGTCCGACGCCAGATCGTAGTACACGCCCCGGGAGACCACGGATTGCGACTCCCCGCGCACGTTGCGCCCCCAGGCGATGTGGGCTTGTTGCAGCGTGAGGTGCCTGAGAATTGCTCTTAGGCAGGCCGCATTCACCTGGTCCCGAAAAAGCACGCCCCTCTGTGGGCGCTGAGCGCGGGAATCCGCGGCCGGGATCTGACGTCTGGCATGCGCGATCCGAAGTACTGTAAGCGCCGTCCTGACCCCACCTTCCCCTGAGCGGGGTGGCCGGTGATGGTGACGATCCCCTTGGGCGGATCGTTTCATGTCTGGATTTGACCCTACGCTTGACCCTAAGCCGGTGCAGGTTCGCCGGCTGGAGGTGCTG
>NZ_JANXWD010000042.1 GCF_025351295.1 Phenylobacterium sp. | reverse complement strand
CCACCCGCGGCATGTCCTGCATCTCGAACGACAGCGATCCGGGCGTCTCCATCAGGATCATCCGCACGGCGTCCGAGGCCTCGCCGACCAGGGCTTCGGGGGCGGCGCGGGGGTCGAAGTAGGTCACCGCCACGCCGAAGCGCCTCAGGACGTTGTCGCAGAACCGGCGGACCGGCTTGTAGACGTTGTCGACCACCAGCACCTCGTCGCCGGCCTTCAGCAGCGCCATCATCGTCCCGGAGATCGCCGCGATGCCCGAGGGATAGAGCGAGACGCCGACCGCGCCCTCCAGCACCGCCAGGGCCTCCTGCAACGCCGCCTGGGCGGCCAGGCCGGCGCGGCCGTAGGTGAGGTAGTGGGCGTCGTCGTAGAGCGCGTCGGCATTGGGCAGCAGCACCGTCGAGCCCTTCTGGATCGGCGGGCCCACGGTCCTGGCCAGCGGGCCGGCCGGTCTTCCGGCGTGGATCAGGCGGGTCTCGTCGGACATGCGGGGTTGCGGGGCCTGGCGACGCTGGCGAAAGTGCCAGCGGCAGTTAGAGCCTCAAGCCTTTCTCGGTTTCAAGGGAGCAGCGATGAACCGGGGCCTCGCGGCCTTGTCGGTGTTGGCGGTCGCCCTGGCCGGCTGTTCCGCGCCCAAGCCCGCCGAGCCGCCGCCGCCCGCGACGTCCGCCCAGCCGGTGACGGCCGCAGCGCCGGGGTACAAGCCGGCCAGGAGCCCCACGCTGGAGGCGGTGCGCAAGCGCGGCTATGTGGCCTGCGGGGTGCATCCGGGCTTGCCCGGATTCGCCCTGCCGGATGCGCGCGGCGCGTGGCGCGGGTTCGATGTCGACGTCTGCCGGGCGGTGGCCGCCGCGACGCTGGGCGACGCCGCCAAGGTCCGCTTCACCACCATCGGCGCCCAGGACCGGTTCGGGCCCCTCAAGTCTGGCCAGATCGACATCCTGTCGCGCAACACCTCCCAGACCTTCGCCCGCGACGCCGGGCTGGGCGTCAGCTTCCCGGTCACCACCTACTATGACGGCCAGGGCTTCCTGGTCCCCAAGGCCCTGGGGCTGAACAGCGCCCAGGAACTGGCCGGCGCGAGGATCTGCGTCCAGGCCGGCACCGCCAGCGCCGGCAACATGGAGGACTACTTCCGGGTCCGCGGGATGAAGTTCCGCAAGGTGACGACGACCTCGGAGGCCCAGGCCCGCCAGTTCTATGAGAGCGAGACCTGCGACGCCTTCACGGCCGACGTGTCGGCTTTGGCCGCGACGCGGTCCCTGCTCAGCAATCCCGCCGCCCACGTCATCCTGCCGGACGTGATCTCCAAGGAGCCGCTGGGTCCCGTCGTTCGCCAGAACGATCCGGCCTGGGGCGAGATCGTCCGCTGGAGCGTCTACGCCACCCTGCTGGCCGAGGAACTGGGCCTGACCTCGCGGACCGTCGAACAGGCCCGCGAAACCGCGACCGACCCGGAGGCGCGACGGCTGCTGGGCGTGGACGGCGACCTGGGCGCGCTGCTGGGCCTGAAGTCGGACTGGGCCTATCAGGTGATCCGCCAGGTGGGGCCCTACAACGAGATGTTCCGACGCGACCTGGGCGCGGACTCGGCCCTGCGCCTGGACCGCGGCCTGAATGCGCTATGGAACGCGCCAACCCCCGGCCTGATGTACGCGCCGCCGATGCGGTAGGGGGCTGGCCCAGGGGTAAACTCGCCTTTGCCCCTCCCACTCGACCGTCATCCCCGGCCTTGTGCCGGGGACCCATGCTTCGGCTTGCGCGATTGCGGCAGGCCGCCCAGTGCGGCCTGCTTCCCCGATCAGGGCGGTGGCACGACGGATTCCCGGCACAGGGCCGGGGATGACGATCCTGAGGTGGGGATAAGGTAAAAAAGGGGTTCTGGCGGCGCCCGCCCTACAGCTCCAGGCGCATGGCGCAGCGGTCCTTGAAGCCGGCGTTGGCCTCGTACATCAGCCGCTGGCGGATCGTGGCCGGGGCCGCTTCGGGCGTCCATTCGCGGAACCCGGCGGCGGCGTAGAACGGGCCATTGAAGGGCAGCGAGCGGAAGGTGGTCAGGCTCAGGCAGGCGAAGCCGTGGGCGCGGGCCCAGTCGGCGACCACCGCCAGCATCCGCCGGCCGGTCCCCTGGCCCTGGTGGTCGCGGGCCACGGCGAATTCGTCGATGTGCAGCCGCCCGCCCTCCGCATGCGCGCCGAGGAAGGCTTCAGGGCGGCCGCCGGTCTCGGCGACCCACAAGGTCCCGGTCGCGAGGTAGGGCCGCCACTCGTCGGGCGAGGTGACATCGGTGAACACCCGGGGCGGCACGTCGCGCCCGGCGAAGGCTTCGGCGGCCGACAGTTCCACGCGGGGCAGGTCGGCCAGGTCGCTCTCGCGGGCCAGGCGGATCTCCACGGCTCAGGCCCCGGTGACGACCGCCGTGTCGGACCGCGCGCCCCACTCGCTCCACGAGCCGTCGTAGACCGCCACGTCGAACCGGCCCAGCCGGGCCAGGGCCAGGGCCAGGATCGAGGCGGTGACGCCTGAGCCGCAGGTGGTGACGATGGGCCGGTCGAGGTCCGCGTGGGCGAAGGCCGCCCGTAGGTCATCGACGGACTTCAAGGTCCCGTCGGCGTTGACCACCAGGTTGAAGGGCAGGTTGAGCGCGCCGGGCATGTGGCCGGATCGCAGGCTGGCGCGCGGTTCCGGCGCCTCGCCGCGGAAACGGGCGGCGGAGCGGGCGTCGACCACCTGGGTCGAGCCGGCGGCCAGGACCTCGCGCACGTTGTCGAGGTCGGTCACCAGCCGCCAGTCGAAAGCCGGCTCCACGGCCACGGGCTGCGGCGAGGCCTCGGTGGTCTCGACCGGCCGTCCCTCGGCGCGCCAGGCCTTCAGCCCGCCGTCCAGCACGAACACCCGCGGATAGCCCATCGTCCTGAACGTCCACCACACCCGCGGGGCGGAATAGATGCCGTGGGCGTCGTAGACGACGATCGTCGCCTCCCGGGCCAGTCCCAGCGCGCCGGCCGCCGCCGCGAACGCCGCCGGGGTCGGCAGCATGTGCGGCAGGTCGGTGTCGCGGTCGGCGATGGCGTTGATGTCGAAGAACACCGCGCCCAAGATATGGCCGGCGACGTAGCTGTCGCGACCCTGGCCGGGCTGGCCGACCAGGGGCAGGGTGGCGTCGACCACCCGCACGTCGTCGTCGCCGAGGCGCTCGGCCAGCCAGGTTGTCGAGACGAGGGGATCGGTCATTCCAGCCACGCGGGGGTTGGCAGGCCTTTGTCACGCAGGAAGGCCGGGTTGAAGATCTTCGACTGATAGCGCTGGCCGTGGTCGCACAGCAGGGTGACGATGGTGTGGCCGGGGCCCATCTCCTTGGCCATCCGGATCGCGCCGGCGACGTTGATGCCGGTCGAGCCGCCCATCACCAGCCCCTCGAATTCCATCAGGTCGAAGATCGCCAGCAGCATCTCCTCGTCGGAAATCCGGTAGGCGTGATCGATGGCCAGGCCCTCCAGGTTGGCGGTGATCCGCCCCTGGCCGATCCCCTCGCTGATCGACGAGCCTTCGGAACGCAGTTCGCCGTCCGTGTACCAGGCATAGAGCGCCGCGCCGTACGGGTCGGCGAGGCCTATGCGCACCTTGGGATTGCGGGCCCGCAGC
This sequence comes from Phenylobacterium sp., assembly GCF_025351295.1. Classification (GTDB taxonomy): domain Bacteria; phylum Pseudomonadota; class Alphaproteobacteria; order Caulobacterales; family Caulobacteraceae; genus Phenylobacterium. The sequence goes on along the minus strand of NZ_JANXWD010000042.1, from coordinate 33,141 downwards.
GCGAGAGCGACGCCGGCCAGGGTGCCACCGGAACCCACGGCGCTGATGAAGCCGTCGACCTTGCCATCGGTCTGCCGCCAGATCTCCGGGCCGGTGCCTTCCACGTGGGCCTCGCGGTTGGCGACGTTGTCGAACTGGTTCGCCCAGACCGCGCCGGCCGGCTCGGTCGCGTCAAGTTCCGCCGCCAAGCGACCGGAATACTTCACATAATTCATCTCGTTGGCATAGGGGACCGCGTCCACCTCCACCAGCTCCCCGCCATAGAGGCGGATGGCGTCCTTCTTCTCCTGGCTCTGGCTTCGCGGGATAACGATGGTGGACTTGTAGCCCAGCGCCTTGCCGACCATGGCCAGCCCGATGCCGGTGTTGCCGGCGGTGCCCTCGACGATCCGACCGCCGGGCCGCAGCAGGCCCTTCCGCTCGGCGTCGCGGATGATGTAGAGCGCGGCCCGGTCCTTGACCGACTGGCCGGGGTTCATGAACTCGGCCTTGGCGAGGATCTCGCAGCCGGTCTGCTCGCTGGCGCGGCGCAACCGGACCAGCGGGGTGTTTCCGATCAGGTCGATGATGCTGCCGGCGACGTGCATGGCCGCCTACTTAAGGAAGGCGGCGCGCCGCGAACAGGGGCCCGGTCAAGCTTTGCAGAGGTTGAGCTGGACGACGTCGGTCCGCTCGGTGCGGAAGCCGGCCTCGCAGTAGCTCAGGTAGAAGCGCCACAGCTTGCGGAACCGCTCGTCGAAGCCGAGGTGCTTGATCTCGTCCCAGGCGGCGTCGAAGCGCACGCCCCATTCGGCCAGGGTGTCGGCGTAGTTGGCCCCGAACCGGCTGATCCCGGCCCACGCCAGGCCCGCCCGGTCGGTCTCGGCCTTCAGTCGCTCCTCCGAGGGCAGCATGCCGCCCGGGAAGATGTACTTCTGGATGAAGTCCGGCGTGCGGCGGTAGTGGTCGAACAGCTCGTCGCGGATGGTGATGATCTGCAGGCCGGCGATGCCGCCCGGCGGCAGGCTCTCGCGGATCTTGTCGAAATAGGTCGGCCAGTAGCGCTCGCCCACGGCCTCGAACATCTCGATCGAGGCGACGCGGTCGAACTTGCCCGCCACGTCGCGGTAGTCCACCAGCCGGATGTCGGCGCGCTCGTTCAGGCCCTGCTTGAACATCCGCTCCTTGGCGAACTTGAACTGTTCCTCGGAGATGGTGATCGCCGTGACCTTGGCGCCCACGTCCTTGGCCGCGAACTCGGCGAACCCGCCCCAGCCGCAGCCGATCTCCAGCACATGGTGGTCGGGGTGCAGCGCCATGCCCTCGCACAGGGTGCGGTACTTGCGCGCCTGGGCCTCGGCCAGCAGCTCGCCCGGCTTCTCGTAGATGGCCGCCGAATAGGTCATCGTCGGGTCCAGCCAGCGCGAATAGAAGGCGTTGCCCAGGTCGTAGTGGGCGTGAATGTTCTTCTTCGACCCCAGCCGGCTGTTGCCGCGCAGCGCGTGGTGGATCAGGTTCACCAGGGCCATGCAGGGGTTGCCGAACGCCACGCGCTCGAAGCGCGCGAAGTTGGAGGCCAGCACCTGCAGCAGGATCGACAGGTTCGGCGTGTCCCACTCGCCGGCCATATAGCCCTCGCCGAACCCGATGGTGCCGGTGTTCAGGGTGCGCTTCATGAAGTTGTAGTCGTGGATGACCAGCCTGGCCTCGGGGCCGGGCTCGGCGCCCTCCAGGCGGATGTGGCGGCCGTCGGGCAGAACGAAGGTCATGACGCCGATGGCCCAGTTCTGGATCATCGATCGCGCGGCGGTGCGGAACGTCAGCGGCGTCCCGCTGATGTCTAGTCCCTGCGAACGCGCGTTCATGCAGTTCCCCCAAACCCGGGCTTCGAGAAGGCGCCGAAGAGTCGTCCCCGGCGCCATTTGACGGATCAGGATACGGGCGGCAAGAGGCGGGAGACGCGTCCGACGCGATCTTTCCCGGTTGAGTAGCCAGGCGGCAGGGGCCATTGAGCCGCGGGTCGCCACCCCGAGGAGCCCCCATGGCCGTCCTGACGCTCGATCGCTGGAAGCTCGCCATCGGCTCCGGACAGCCTCTGGTGGTGATCGCCGGGCTGAATGTGCTGGAGGACCTGGGCCTGGCGCTGGAGGTGGGCCGCCACCTGCGAGGGGTCTGCGCCGAGCTCGGCCTGCCGTTCGTGTTCAAGGCCAGTTTCGACAAGGCCAACCGCTCGTCGGTGTTCAGCTACCGGGGGCCGGGCCTGGAAAAGGGGCTCGACATGCTGACCGCGGTGAAGGTGGCGCTGAACGCCCCGATCTGCACCGACCTGCACGAGATCGGCCAGGCTGAGGCGGTGGCGGCCATCGCCGACCTGGTGCAGATCCCGGCCTTCCTCTGCCGCCAGACCGACCTGGTGGTGGCCGCCGCGCGCGCCACCCAGGCGGCCAGCGGCCTGCTGCATGTGAAGAAGGGCCAGTTCCTGGCGCCGGGCGACTGCCGCAACATCCTCGACAAGGTCAAGGAAGCCATCGGCGAAGACCGGACGATCCTCTGCGAGCGAGGCGTGTCGTTCGGCTACAACAACCTGGTGGTCGACATGCTGGCCATCGGCCAGATGCAGGACCTGGGCTCCCCGGTGACCATCGACGCCACCCACGCGGTGCAGTTGCCAGGCGCCGTGGCCGGCGCCAACGGCGGCTCCACGGGCGGACGGCGCAGCGGCGTGCCGGTGATCGCGCGCGCGGCGGTTGCCGCCGGCGCCGACGGGGTGTTCCTGGAATTCCACCCGGATCCGGACAAGGCCCTGTGCGATGGGCCGAGCGCGCTACCGCTGGAGGCCGCTGCGGGGCTGTTGAAACAGCTCAAGGCACTGCGCGAGGTTGTAGGCTAGCGTCCAGTCTCAACCAGACCTGTGAAATTTCGGCCCGCTGCCGCGGCCCTACGGCCGGGATGACGGCTGTTTGTTGCTGTTCACCTACGCGCCGTCGCCACGCGGACGCTCCGAATGCGGGATAGGGGTGGAAACTTGCCACTGGGTTGTGGACCTGCTGGGTTGTCGCGCTTGATGGATCGAAGGCCCAACCGCAATGGCAAGGTCATTGGCCCAGCCCGTAAGAATGGTCTGGGCTCTCTGCCTGGCGATCGGGACCTGCACTCATGTCGCCACCCTGATCTATGGCTGGAACGATCGCGTACCGTTGGCGAGCGTCATCTTCTGGAACTCGCTGACCGTCCTTGACCCTCTGGCCGCCGTGCTCCTGTTTCTGCGACCTCGCCTTGGAGTTGTCCTGACCCTGGCCATCATGGTGTCAGACGTGGGTCACAACATCTGGGCCATTGCCGCGTTCGACGCGATGGTCTGGCCGGTGGCCGCGCAAGCGCTGTTTCTGATTTTCGTCTTGGCCACCGCGCCGCTGATCTGGCGCGACGCCCCGGTGCAGAAGGCCTAGGCCCGAGACGGGGCGAAAGCCGCCAGGGGTTTCCCGCCGACCAACGGCCATTCCCCAGAGCCCGCAACGTCAAGCGAGTCCTGGCCGCCGCTCGCACGCCTTGACCGCTCGCGCGACCCGCCGCACACCCTGACGCCATGGATCTGGCCGCCCTCCAAGCCCTCCTGGCGCACGTTCCCGGCAAGCGGGTGGCCTGTGTCGGCGACCTGATGGTGGATCGGTTCGTCTATGGCAGCGTCAGCCGGGTCTCGCCCGAGGCGCCGATCCCGGTGCTGGCGCGGCAGCGGGAGCTGAAGATGCTGGGCGGCGCGGGCAATGTCGCCCGCAACGTCGCGGCCCTGGGTGGTTCGGTAGCCCTGGTCGGGCTGGTCGGGGGCGACGCCGAGGGCCAGGACGCCGCGCGCCTGGTGGGCGAGGCGCGGCCAGCCATCGACGGCTATCTGGTCACCGACGCCGGACGGCCGACGACGCTGAAGACCCGGTTCATCTCCGGCGGCCAGCAGCTGCTGCGCGTGGACCTGGAGGAGAGCCGCCCGGTCACCGGCGAGGTCGAGCAGCGGCTGATCGGCACGATCCGTGACGCCGCCCGCGGCGCGAGCGTGATCCTGATCTCCGACTACGGCAAGGGGGTGGTCACCGACGCGGTGATCGCCGCGGCCCGCGAGACCGCTGCGGCCACCGGCGCCAAGGTTATCGTCGATTCCAAGGCCCGCGCCTTCGCCCGCTACGGCGAGATCGACCTGGTGAAGCCCAACGCCGCCGAGCTGTCCTACGCCACCGACCTCCCCACCGGGACCGACGCGGAGCTGGAGGCGGCGATCGCGCGGGCGCTGGAGCTCTGGGCCACCCGGGGCGTCCTGGTCACCCGCGCTGGCAAGGGGGTGTCCCTGGGCCTGCGCGGCGAGGCCGTGCGCCATTTCCGGACCACGGCGCGGGAGGTGTTCGACGCCTCGGGAGCCGGCGACACGGCCCTGGCCGCGCTGGGCCTGGCGCTGGCCGCCGAGGCCGACCTGGAGAGCGCCATCGCCTTCGCGCAGCTGGCCTCCGGCGTGGCGGTGGGCAAGGCCGGCACCGCCACCGTCGGCGCCAGCGAACTGGTCGAGGCCGTGCTGTCGGCGCACTCGGCCCACGCCGAGGGCAAGGTGGCCACCGCCCAGCGGATGGTCGAGGAGGTCGCCCGCTGGCGCGCGCAGGGCCTGCGGGTGGGGTTCACCAACGGCTGCTTCGACATCCTGCACAAGGGCCACGTGGCCTATCTGGCCCAGGCGCGGACCTGGTGCGACCGGCTGATCGTCGGTGTGAACTCCGACGCCTCGGTGCGGGCGCTGAAGGGGGAGGGACGGCCGGTTAACGACCTGGAAAGTCGCGCCCTGGTGCTGGCGGGCCTGCGCAGCGTCGACTTGGTGGCGCCCTTCGACGAGGCCACCCCGGTAAAGCTGATCGAGGCCGCCCGGCCAGACGTGCTGGTCAAGGGCGCGGACTATTCGGAGGACCAGGTGGTGGGCGGCGACCTGGTGAAGTCCTGGGGCGGCGAGGTTAAGCTGGCCGAGATCGTCGACGGCTATTCCACCACCGCCGCCATCGCCCGGATGACCCGGGCCCAGGCCGACAAGGAACAGGCATGAGGCGCCGCCGCAATGACTAGACGGATCATCTTCATCACCGGCGGGGCGGGCTTCATCGGCTCGAACATCGTCGCGAAACTGGCCGAGGACCGCGAGCTGGACGTGGTGGTCTGCGACGGCCTGCGCGAGGCCGACCTGGGCAAGTGGAAGAACATCGCCAAGCATCCGATCGGCGACTTCGTGGCGCCGGACGAGATGTGGGACTGGCTGGAGAAGCGCTGGCGCGACATCGAACTGGTGGTCCACATGGCCGCCGTCTCGTCGACCACCGAGCCGGACGCCGACAAGATCATCCGCTCGAACTTCTCCCTGAGCCGCGACCTGTTCCGCTGGTGCGCCGACCACCAGCGCCGGCTGGTCTACGCGTCGTCCGCCGCCACCTATGGCGCGGGCGAGCACGGGTTCGACGACGACAACGAATACGAGGCGCTGGCGCGCCTGCGGCCGCTCAACACCTACGGCTGGTCCAAGGCCCTGTTCGACCTGTTCGCCGCGCGCCAGGCGTCGCGCGACTATGCCCCGCCGCAGTGGGTGGGCCTGAAGTTCTTCAACGTCTACGGGCCGAACGAGGAGCACAAACACTCGATGAAGTCGGTGGCCTCGCAGATCTGGCCCAAGGTACGCGAGGGCCACGCGGTGCAGCTGTTCAAGAGCTATCGCAAGGACGTGCCCGACGGCGGCCAGAGCCGCGACTTCCTCTATGTGCGCGACGCCGCCGACGTAACCCGCTGGCTGTTCGAGAACCCGCAGGTGAGCGGCATCTACAATCTGGGCTCCGGCCAGCCGCGGACCTTCGAGGACATGGCGCGGCAGGTGTTCGCCGCGGCCGGCAAGAACGCCCAGATCGAATACACCCCCATGCCGCCGGCCATCCGCGACAAGTACCAGTACTTCACCGAAGCCCGGATGGAGCGCCTGGCCGCCGCCGGCTACACCCAGCCGCTGACCTCGCTGGAGGCGGGGATCGGCGACTATGTCGGCGGCTTCCTCAGCCAGCCCGACCACTACCGCTGACCATGGACCCGCCGGCCCCGCGACGCAGGCGCTGGCTGGTCCCGACCCTGCTGGCGCTCGTCGTCGTGCTGACGGGCGGCGTGGCGGTGTTCTGGGGCGACATCGTCTCGACCCGGCTGGACCCCAAGGTGCCGTTCCAGACCTATGACCCGCCGCCCGCGCCGGACTACGCGACCGCGCGGGCCTGGTACCTGCGGCCCGGGCCCCGATCGACCTTGGCCGCCGACGTCTTCTTCGTGGCCCCCACCACCTATAGCGGCGGGCACAACTGGAACGCCCGCATCGACCACCCCAAGGCCAGCCGGCAGTTCCGAGAGGAGATGGCGCCCAACTATGTGGGACCCTTCGTCAGCGTGGGCCGCATCTTCGCCCCCCGCTACCGGCAGGCCAGCCTCTACAGTCTGACCACCCTGCGCGAGGACGCCCGCGAGGCGCGGCAGTTCGCCTATGGCGACGTCCGCGACGCCTTCCGCAGTTACCTGGCGCGCGACAACGGCGGCCGGCCCTTCCTGATCGTTGGCGTGGAGCAGGGCGGCACCCTGGCTTCGCGGCTGATCGCCGAGGAGGTGACGCGCGATCCCGCGGTGCGCGGCCGGATGGTGGCGGCCTATCTGATGGACACCGTCGTCCCGGCCGACGCCCCGCCGGCGCCGCCCTGCGCGCGGCGCGGCCAGACGGCCTGCGTGGCGGCCTGGGCGCGGGTCGACGAGGGGGACTTCGACGCCGCCCAGCGCCTGCTGGCCCGCGCCTTGGTGTGGAACGACCGGGGGGAACTGGTGAACCTGGCGCCGCGCGCCGCGCTCTGCTTCAACCCGGTGCTGGGGGCGGTCACCACCCAGTCGGCGCCGGTCCGCCTGCACCTCGGGGCAGTGAACGCCACGGGCCTGGAATGGGGCGCGCGCCCGGCCTTCATGGCGCGGCAGGTGTCCGCCCGCTGCGAAGGCGGCGTCCTGCGGGTGAGCCGCCCGAAATCGGCCTCGCTGCAGCAGACCGGTGACTGGGCCGATCGCCGCAAGGTCCCCGGCTTCAACCTGTTCTATGCCGACGTCGAAGCCGACGCCAAGCAGCGGCTGGCCGCATGGCTCGCGGGGTGACAAGCTTCGCCCCAACCAGAGGAAGCACGCCCAGATGACCGAGAGCTCCAACCGCCAGATCCTGCTGGATCGCCTGCCGGCCGGCGACAAGCTGGCCCCCGATCACTTCGTCCTGAACGTGGCGGAGCGGCCGACGCCGAGCGAGGGGGAGGTGCTGCTGAAGACCCGCTATATCTCTCTCGACGCCGCCAACCGCGCCTGGATGCAGGGGGCGACCTATCGCTCGGCCCTGACCGGCGGCCAGGTGATGGCCGGCGGCGGCCTCTCCGAGGTGGTGGAATCCAAGGTGGCGCACCTGAAGCCCGGCGACCTGGTGTTCGCCGACGCCGGTTGGCAGGAATATGCCGTCCTGCCCGGCAAGCACCTGGCCAAGCAGCCGGACCTGAAGCCCGAGACTCACCTGCTCAGCGTCTACGGCATCGCCGGCCTGACCGCCTACTTCGGTCTCCTGGAGTGCGGCCAGCCGAAGGCGGGCGACACGGTTGTGGTCTCGGCCGCCGCCGGCTCCGTGGGCTCGATCGTCGGCCAGATCGCCAAGATCAAGGGCTGCCGCGTGGTCGGCATCGCCGGCGGCGAGGCCAAGGGCCGCTGGCTGGTGGACGAGCTCGGGTTCGACGCGGCGGTCGATTACAAGTCGACGGAGTTCAAGCGGCAACTGCGCGCGGCGGTTCCGGATGGCATCGACGTCTATTTCGACAACACCGGCGGCGCCGTGTTCGAGGCCTGCCTGTTCGCCATGAAGAATTTCGGCCGCATCGCCTGCTGCGGCGCGCTCTCGCAGTACGATGGCGCCCCGCCGCCGCACGGCCCGCGTGGCATCCCCGGCCTGATCGTCACCAAGCGCCTGACCCTGCGCGGCTTCGTGGTGATGGACTTCGCGGCCCAGAACAACCAGGCGCTGGCCGACCTGCAGGGCTGGGTCGCCGATGGCCGGCTGAAGGTGCAGGAGGACATCATCGACGGGCTGGAGAACCTGCCGTCGGCGCTGATCGGCCTGCTGGGCGGCGAGAACCGGGGCAAGCGGATGGTCCGGGTTTGAGCACCTCGCCCTTCAGCCCCACCTATGCCGAGGCGCGCGCGAAATTCCGCGAGGCGGCGGCGGCGGCGGGCGCGACCCTGTCGGACTATCGCCATCCGGAGCGCGGGCCGGATGACGGCGACCTCACCACCGACGTCGCCTGGATCGGACCGGCCGATGCGGACGCGGTGCTGATGCTGGTCTCCGGCACCCACGGCGTCGAGGGCCACTGCGGCTCGGGCGCCCAGGTCGACTGGCTGCGGCGCGGGGAGGCGGCGCGGCTGGGCCAGCGCCTGGCCGTCTGCCTGGTCCATGCGATCAACCCCTACGGCTTCGCCTGGAGCCGGCGCGTGACTCATGAGAACGTCGACCTCAACCGCAACTTCATCGACTTCGCCGGTCCGCTGCCGGCCAACCCGGAATACGACGGGCTCGCTGCGGCCGTGAAGCCTGCGGATTGGGGCGAGACAAGCCAGGCCGCCTCGCGGGCCGTCCTCAGGGCCTATGCCCGCGAGCACGGGCCGGCGGCCCTGGTCCAGGCGCTGTCGGGGGGCCAGTACAACCATCCCGACGGCATCTTCTATGGCGGCGCGGGCGAGACCTGGTCGCGGCGGACCCTGACCGCGGTCTTCCGCGACCGGATGGCCGGCGCGTCGGACATCGGCCTGATCGACTATCACACCGGCCTGGGGCCCGAGGGCTATGCGGAACAGATCGTCAGCGCCGCGCCCGACAGCGCGGAATACCGCCGCGCCCGCGACTGGCATGGCGCGGCGGCCACCAGCCTGACCGGCGGCGACAGCGTCTCGGCCAGGCTGGCCGGCGACTGGCTGGACGCCGCGCCCCGGCTGCTCAGCCACGCGCGGGTCACCGGCATCGCCCTGGAGTATGGCACGGTGGAGTCCGGCAAGGTGATGGGCGCCCTGCGCGCCGACAACTGGCTCCACGCCCACGGCGACCCGACCGGCCCGGACGCAGCAGCCATCAAGGCGCAGATCCGCGCGGCCTTCTACGTCGACACCGACCTGTGGCGCGGCATGGTGCTGGGCCAGTCGCTGATCGCCACGCGACAGGCGGTGGCGGGGCTGACGAAAGCGGTGAGCGCAAGCTGATCAGACGCCGTCGGGGGGCTTCCAACTCGGTTGACCCTCGAAGGTCGGAAGCGATGGATCCATGGCGTCCCAGCCCCGCCGGGTTCTGGCGAACACGGCCACCTGTGGGCTCAGCGTTTCCGAATTGTCGAGCGTGCCGGCGCAGACGGTCATGAAGCCCGGCATGCCGGTGTTCGTCCCGAATAGCGGACTCCCGCAGGTGTGACAGAACAGCCGAGTGACGGTGTTGCCCGCGTCACTTGTCAGGGCGAAGGACGCGGGCTTCCCCGTGATCGTCACGGCCGCCTCCGGGAACATCGCGCCGGTCGTATGCGCCGCACCGCTGAGCCGCTGGCAGTCCAGGCAATGACAGTGGGCGACGACAACCGGGTCGCCCTTGATCGTGTAGGCGCAGGCGCCGCAAAGGCATCGGCCGGTCCACATGCTCGCGCCTCCCAGGGTCATCCCGCATCCCTTAGCGCCAGCCCCGCCTTCCAGTCGAAGAGTTCCTGCAACACCTGCAGCGCCTTGCCGCGCTCGGACTTGAGTTCTGGATCCCGCGCCACGATCAGGCGGGCGTCGTCGCCAGCGGTGGCGATGAGGTCGCGGTGGGCGAAGGCGTCGGCGAAGACGTAGTCGGGGAGGCCGGACTGGCGCAGGCCCAGCGCGTCGCCGCCGCCGCGCAGCTCGAGGTCCCGCTCGGCGATCGCGAACCCGTCGTCGGTGCGGCGCAGGATGTCGAGGCGCTGCTGGGCGGTCTCCGACAGCGGCGGGTCGTAGAGCAGGACGCAGGCGCTCTCGCGGCGTCCCCGCCCGACCCGGCCGCGCAGCTGGTGCAACTGGGCCAGGCCGAACCGCTCGGCCTGTTCGATGATCATGATCGTGGCGTTGGGGACGTTGACGCCCACCTCCACCACCGTGGTGGCCACCAGCACCGACAGGCGGCCGTCTGCGAAGTCGGCCATGACCGCGTCTTTCTCGCCGCCTGTCAGCTTGCCGTGCACCAGGCCGACGCCGGGACCCAGCAGGTGGCGCAGCGCCTTGGCCCGCATCTCGGCGGCGGCCAGGTCGCTGAGCTCCGATTCCGAGACCAGCGGGCAGATCCAGAACGCCTGGGCCCCGCCGGCGACGGCGTCGCGCAGGCGATCCACCACCTCGTCCAGCCGGTTCATCGGCGCGGCGCGGGTGGCGACCGGGGTCCGGCCGGGGGGCTTCTCCTCGATCCGGCTGACGTCGAGGTCGCCGTACATCGTCAGTTCCAGGGTGCGCGGGATCGGGGTGGCCGACATGGCGATCAGGTGGACGCCGTGGCCCTTGGCCTGCAGCCGCTGGCGCTCGGCGACGCCGAACCGGTGCTGCTCGTCGATCACCGCCAGCTGGAGCTTGTGGAAGACCACCTCGTCCTGGAACAGGGCGTGGGTGCCCACCGCCACCTGGGCCGCGCCGGAGGCCAGCGCCCGCAGCTTCACCGCCCGCGCCGCGCCCTTGTCGCGCCCGGTCAGCAGGACCACGCCGATGCCGTGCGCGGCGAGCGGGCCGGTGATGGTCTCGCAGTGCTGGCGGGCCAGGATCTCGGTCGGCGCCATCAGCGCGCTCTGGCCGCCGGCCTCGGCCACGTCGGCCATGGCGCACATCGCCACCACGGTCTTGCCCGAGCCCACATCGCCCTGGATGAGCCGGCTCATCCGTTCGCCGGCGGTGAAATCGGCGCGGATGTCGGCCAGCGCGCGGTCCTGGGCCCCGGTGAAGACGAATGGCAGGTCGGCGCGGACCTTGTTGGCCAGCGCGCCGGCGGGGATGCGGGCGGCCGGTTCCCGCCGGCGGGCGGCCTTGCGCTGGGCCATGGCCAGCTGGTGGGCCAGCAGTTCGTCATAGGCAAGCCGGCGGCGGTGGAGGCTGAGCGGGGACAGGTCCGCGTCGCTCTCAGGGTTGTGCACGCGGGAGAGGGCCTCGCGCCAGGGCGGGAACTTCTCGCGGGCCAGCCAGGCGGGGTCCTGCCACTCCGGCAGCTCAGGCGCCTTCTCCAGGGCCTCGTGGGCGAAGGTCCTGACCCGGCGGGGCGGCAGGCCCTCGGTCGCGGGATAGACGGCCTCGACTGCGGGGACCTCGGCGGCCTTGTCGGGTGCGACCATGTAGTCGGGATGGACCATCTGGAGGCCGTACTTGGTGTCCTCGACCTTGCCGGACACGATCCGCCGGGCGTTGACCGGATGGCGCTGTTCCAGCTGCGCGCCATAGCTGCCGAAGAACACCAGGGTCATGAAGCCGGTCTGGTCGAACACCCGCACCCGGGTCGGCCGCGACGCGACGCGGGAGACCTCGAAGGACTCGATGGCGACCTCGAAGGTCATCACCTCGCCGTCGATGGCCGAGGAGATCGTCGCGGGAGTCCGGCGGACGACGGAATGCGGCCGCAGCCACAGCACGTCGCGGACCAGCGGCCCGGCCACCTTCTCCAGCAAAGGCGCCACGCGCGGACCCACGCCCTTGAGGGACGTGATCGACGCATAGAGCGGGAACAGAATCTCCGGCCGCATGATTGCAGCATACCTGCTGGCGCGCAGGCCTTCGCCGCTCTATATCCGCGACCTCCTGATGAACACCGATGAAGCACGGCAGAAGAAACTGAAGATGCGCGCCTGGCGGCGCGGCTTCAGGGAAGCGGACCTCATTCTGGGGCCGTTCGCGGATCGGCATGTCCCGTTGTTCAGCGAGGCGGAGCTCGACCTGTTCGAGGCCCTGCTCGAGGAAGCCGACCACGACATCTACGGCTGGATCCTGGAGCGCATGCCGGCGCCAGCGCCCTACGATGGCCTGCTGATGACCCAGCTGCGCGCGTTCCGGGACGAGCCCAAGGGCATCGCCGGTGGCTGACGGCAACCGGCCGGCCAGCGCGGCCCAGATGCGCCGTGTCGCCGACGACCCTGGCCGCCTGGACCTGGTCGGCTCGCCAGAGGGGTTCGACGCCCTGGTGATGGCCGACCTGGTGCGGGCCCGCAAAGGCCTGTCGGTGTTCATCGCCCGCGACGGGACCCGGCTCTCGGCGTTCGTCGACGCCTTCAGGTTCTTCGGCCAGGACATCGAGGTCCTGCATTTCCCGGCCTGGGACTGCCTGCCCTATGACCGGGTGGGACCGTCCGCCGGCGTGGCGGCGCAGCGCATGGCCGCGCTGTCGCGCATGGCCGCCGGCCTGGACGCCAGGCCGCGGCTGCTGGTCACGACCGTGGCCGCCTCGGTGCAGCGCGTGCCGCCGATCGAAGCGGTGCAGAGCGCGGGCTATTCCGCGCGGCCGGGCAATCAGGTCGAGATCGCCGACCTGGAGCGCTATTTCGCGGTCAATGGCTACAGCCGCGCCTCCACGGTCTCGGAGAAGGGCGAGTTCGCCATCCGCGGCGGGGTGATCGACGTGTTCCCGCCGGGCGGCGAGGAGCCGGTGCGCCTGGACCTGTTCGGCGACACCCTGGAATCCATCCGCGCCTTCGATCCAGACACCCAGCGCTCGACCAAGCAGCTGAAGGAGATCTCGTTGCTGCCGGTCAGCGAGGCGCTGCTGGACAAGGCGGCGATCAGCCGCTTCCGCACCGGCTATCTGGAGACCTTCGGCGCGCCCGGCGACGACCCGCTCTACGCCACCATCTCCGAGGGCGGCCGACGCGCGGGTATGGAGCACTATCTGGCGCTGTTCTATCCTGACCTGGCGACGCTGTTCGACTACCTGCCGAAGGATAGCGCCATCGCCCTGGACCACCTGGCCAGCGAGGCGCGCGACGAACGGCTGTCGATCGTCGAGGATGCCTACGACGCCCGGTCCAATGCGGAGCGCAAGGTCCACTACCACCCGCTGGAGCCCAACCGGCTCTATCTCGATGAGGCGGAGTGGAAGCAGGCCCTGGCGGTCCGGGCCACCCGCCGCTTCTCCGCCTTTAACGAGGCCGGGGGCGAGGCGTTGCTGGACATGGGCGCGCGGGCCGGCCGCAACTTCTCTGCAGAGCGCAAGCTGGACAGCGTCAACCTGTTCGAGGCGACCGTCGACCACGCCAACACCCTGGCGGCGGCCGGCAAGCGGGTGCTGTTCGCCTCCTGGTCGGACGGCTCGTCGGACCGGCTGATGCACATGCTGGCCGACCACGGGCTGAAGCGCCTGCCGCTCGCGCCCTACTGGGACGCCGCCCGCGCCGCCGACCCGAAGACCCCACAGCGGGTGGTGCTGCCGCTGGACGCCGGGTTCGAGACCGACAGCCTGGCGGTGATCTCCGAGACCGACATCCTGGGCGACCGGCTGGCGCGGCCGCGCAAGCGCCGGCGCGCGTCGAACTTCCTGGCCGAGGCCTCGGCGCTGACGCCGGGCGACCTGGTCGTCCACATCGACCACGGCATCGCCCGCTACGAGGGGCTGAAGACCCTGGACGTGCAGGGCGCGCCGCACGACACGCTGGAGCTGCAGTACGGCGGCGAGGCCAAGCTGTACCTGCCGGTCGAGAACATCGACCTGCTGACTCGCTACGGCGCCGACAACGAGGGCGTGCAGCTGGACCGCCTGGGCGGGGCGGCCTGGCAGGCGCGCAAGGCCAAGGCCAAGGAACGGTTGCGCGAGATGGCCGACGGCCTGATCCGTATCGCCGCCGAACGGGCCACCAAGCTGAGCGACCCCGTGGAGCCGCCCGCGGGCCTGTTCGACGAGTTCTGCGCCCGCTTCCCGTACGAGGAGACCGACGACCAGCTGGCGGCCATCGGCGACGTGCTGGAGGACCTCAGCGCCGGCAAGCCGATGGACCGGCTGATCTGCGGCGACGTGGGCTTCGGCAAGACCGAGGTGGCGCTGCGGGCCGCCTTCGTGGTGGCCATGAGCGGCCAGCAGGTGGCCATCGTGGCGCCGACCACGCTGCTGGCGCGGCAGCACTACAAGACCTTCACCGAGCGGTTCGAGGGCTGGCCGATCCGCGTGCGCCGCCTGTCGCGCCTGGTGGTGGCCAAGGAGGCCAACGAGACCCGCGAAGCCCTGGCCAAGGGCGAGGTGGAGATTGTCATCGGCACCCACGCGGTGCTCAGCAAGCAGGTCAGCTTCAAGAACCTCGGCCTGGTGATCGTCGACGAGGAGCAGCACTTCGGGGTCAAGCACAAGGAGCAGCTCAAGGCGCTGCGCGCCGACGTGCACATGCTGACGCTGACCGCCACGCCGATCCCGCGGACGCTGCAGATGTCGCTCAGCGGCATCCGGGAAATGTCGATCATCGCCACCCCGCCGGTCGACCGGCTGGCGGTGCGGACCTACATCACGCCCTGGGATCCGGTGGTGCTGCGCGAGGCGCTGCTGCGCGAGAAGTATCGCGGCGGCCAGGCCTATTTCGTCGCCCCGCGCATCTCCGACCTGCCGAACCTGGAGCGGTTCATCCGCGAGCAGGTGCCGGAGGTGAAGTTCGTGGTGGGCCACGGCCAGATGGCGCCCACCCAGCTCGAGGAGGTGATGAGCGCCTTCTACGACGGCCAGTACGACGTGCTGCTGTCGACCACGATCGTGGAGAGCGGGCTGGACATCCCGACCGCCAACACCCTGATCATCCACCGCGCCGACATGTTCGGCCTGGCCCAGCTGTACCAGCTGCGCGGCCGGGTCGGGCGCTCCAAGGCCCGCGCCTTCGCCTATCTGACCACCCCGGCGGAGAAGCAGATCACGCTGTCGGCCGAGAAGCGGCTGAAGGTGCTGCAGTCGCTGGACAGCCTGGGGGCTGGATTCCAGCTGGCCAGCCACGACCTGGACATCCGCGGCGGCGGCAACCTGCTGGGCGAGGAACAGTCGGGCCACATCAAGGAGATCGGCGTCGAGCTCTACCAGCAGATGCTGGAGGACGCGGTGAACGAGCTTCGCTCCCGCGCCGGGGCCGAGGACCTGGCGGCCGACCGGGGGTGGTCACCGCAGATCAACACCGGCGCCGCGGTGCTGATCCCCGAGGCCTACGTCCCTGACCTCAACGTGCGCCTGTCGCTCTACCGCCGCCTGTCGGAGGCGGAGAAGTCGGCCGACCGCGAAGCGCTGGCCGCCGAGCTGATCGACCGTTTCGGACCGCTGCCGCCCGAGGCCGGGCAACTGCTCAAGGTGGTGGCTATCAAGGGCCTTTGCCGCGAAGCCAATGTCTCGAAGATCGATGTCGGACCGAAGGGCGCGGTCGTGACCTTCCGCAACGACGACTTCAAGAACCCCGGCGCGCTGATCGCGTTCGTGGCCAAGAACCAGGTCGCCTGGCGGGTGCGGCCCGACAACAAGGTGGTGGTGAAGGGCGAGTGGGAAACCCCGAAGCAGCGCCTGGACGCCGCCGAACGGATCCTGGCCGAACTGGCGAAGCTCGCGGCCTAGGGCCTTTCTGGTTCAAGTCGTCATCGGTTCAGGCAGAATTCACCTGGACCGGATAAACAGCCCCAACGAAGCAGGAGAATCGGAATGCGCAGCGCCCTGTTGGCCTTGATCGGCGTCACCGCCCTGACCGGCCTGGCCCCGCCCGCGGCCGCCCAGACCGTGGGCGACAAGGCCGACGCCCGGTGCATCCTGGTGATGACCCTGGCCGCCCGCGACCCCAAGAACCGCGAAGCCGCCCAGGAGGCGAGCTACTATTTCCTGGGCAAGCTGTCGGGCCACAGCCTGTCGGCCAAGCTGGCGCCGATCATGCTGGCGGAGGGCAAGGGCATCACCAACGCCGCCCAGGCGCAGGCCGAGCTGGCGCGCTGCGGGCAGGAGATGAACACCCGCACAGCCGAGCTGCGCGCGACCATGGTGCAGATGCAGCAGGCGGCGCAGGCTGCCCAGCCGGCCGGACCGCACGCGCCGCCGCCGAAATAGCGGCCGCTGGCGGACCGCCGGACTTCGGCGCATGCTCGCCCCAACGTCAGCCAATGGACGGGGGGAAACATGAGAACGCTGATCCTGGCCGGAGTGCTGGCCGCCATCGCCATGGCCGCGCGCGCCGACGATGACAGCGCGCGCGACGCCAACCGGGCCGATGTCCGCTGCATCCTGGGCATGAGCGTGATGGGCCGCAATGACACCTACAAGCAGTGGAGCCAGTTCGGGGTGTTCTACTACACCGGCCGCCTGCTCGGCCGCGACCCGGGTATCGACCTGGCGGCTGCAATCAAGCGCGAAGTCCGCCAGATGGCCCCCGGCGAATACAACGGCGAGATCAAGCGATGTAGCGACGCCCTCGGCGAGACCAGCCGCGCGCTGGAGGCCATGAAGCCGTCGATGGGGCGCGGCGTCGGCTAGAGCCTATCTGGTTCAAGTGGACTCGCTTGAACCAGATAAAAAGGCTCTAACTCTTTGAATTAGAGCGCGTCGGGCGGCGAAACCGGGATCCACTTTCGCCTGACGCGCTCTAGGGCAGGCGGGCGCCCGCGATCAGCTTGCGGGCGCGGATCAGCCACTCGATCCGCTGGGCCGAGACCACGCCGACCGCCAGCACCAGGAAGCTGTCGGCCAGGTCGTTGGCCGAAATGTGCAGGGTCGAAGCCTCGCCCTGCAAGGCGTAGCGCACGATGTAGCGCAGAGCGAAGATCCCCAGGATCAGCAGCATTCCCCAGGCCGAGACCCGACTGGTCACCACGTGGGTCCCCGGGTTGACGGTGAAGTGGCTGGCCCGGCCGCGCCACCAGCCCAGGAAGCCCCCGACCGCGACCGCGCCGACGTCCAGGGCAATGCCGAGGGGTCCGGGCGGCGGGCTCTGGCTGAAGGCCAGCAGCGTCATCGCCATGACGATCGCCGGCGTGACCCACAGCCGCTCGATCCGCAGAGTTCGCGCCCGCGAGTTGCGCAGGATGACGACGCCGATGATGATGATGGGCGCTAGATAGGTCCAGACGCCGGCGCCTGGAGGAACCTGGTCCATCAACTCGCCTTCAGAGTCTGGGCCATCGCGGCCGCTTGCTCCAAGGCATAGCCAACAGTCTCCGGCGACGCCACCTCGGCGACCCCCAGATCGAACTCGACCACGAAGGGCGTGTTGCCCTGGCCGGCCTCGAAGGCCGTACAGCCGATGACGGCGGCGATCCGCTCGCCGGCGGCGCGGGCGGAATGCAGCGGCGTGGCCGGCAGGGCGAGGGCGAACACCTCCGGCGCCAGGCGCGCGGCGGTGTCCTCGACGCGCACGAGCCGGCCGATCATCGAGCCGATCTGCGGCACCGCCCGGGCCACCCAGCCGCCAGCCCGCGGGGCCTTCAGGTCCGGCCGCTCGGAGACCTTGAGCACACAGACGCTGAGCGGGCGGTTGCGGGCCTGGGCGCTCAGCGCCAGGCGCATCAGGTGGCTGGCGAACAGGTCGCGGGTGAACAGGCCGGTGGCCGCATCCATGAGGCCGGAGCCACGCGCCTGCTCCAGCGCCGTGCGCACGGACTTCTGGCGGCGATAGGCGCGGGCCAGTTCGACGACCCGCAGCGCCGTCGCGCTCTCCGGGGTCTCGGGCGAGGCCACGTCGGAGATGCCGCGGTGATAGGCCTCCGCGGCGGTCACGGTGCTTTCGGCCCGCATGTAGAGCAGGGCGGGGGTGTGGTAGAGCCGGGTGTTGCGCCGCAGGCCGGCCGCGATGGACAGCGCCTCCTGAGGGTTTTCCTCGGCCCAGAGGACCACGGAATCGAACGGCCGCTCATGCAGATAGTCGAAGGCGGTGAAGGCGGTGAAGGCCCCGACAACCTCCGCGGCGTTGCGCGCCAGGGCGTTCGAAAGCGCCAGGAACTGTGGGGCCGGCTCGCCGATGGCGAGGATTCGATAGGGCGTGGCGTCGGTTTCGGGGGCGTCCAGCACGTGGCCGCGCTCCGCGAAGGTCTCGACGCGGACCTCGAACTCCTCCTCGGCCACTGCGGTGCGCACCAGGGTCTCCAGGCGCATGGCCGCCTGGGCCGGATGCAGCGGGCCGGCCAGGGTCAGGTCGAAGCCACCTGTGTTCTGGAACGGGTCGGGATCGCCCATCGCCATGATGGGGAGACGCCGCGGCGCACAGGCCGCGCGCAGGCGTTGCACGATGCCGTCGTCGGTCTCGACGGTGGCAAGGTCGATGATGGCGGCCTGGATCTGCAGGTCGGAGAGCGCGATGGCGGCGGCCGCCTCGGTGCGCGCCGTCACCGTGCGCCAGCCAAGGCGGTCCAGGCCCTCGGCCAGCGGGCCGGCTGTGGAATCATCGCGAGCGACGATCAATACTCGCGCCTGGATCCCTGCCGACATATCCCCATCCAACTACGCCCGGTCGCGAGTCCAAAGCCTGGAATCGCACGGGGCCGAAGACTTGTCCCATAACCACCCGCAGGTTGCGGAAGCGTTTCATTGTCGCGGGGAGGCGTCGGATGACTGAACTCTTGGCCGGACGCGTAGCGTTCATCACCGGGGCGAGCGGGGGCCTGGGCGCCCATTTCGCCCGCCTGCTGAGCCGCAATGGGGCCGCGGTCGCGGTGAGCGCCCGGCGGCTGGAGCGGGTCGCGGCGCTCGCCGAAGAGCTGATCGCGGCCGGCGGGCGGGCGATCGCCCTGCGGCTCGATGTCGCCGACGCCCACGCCATCGGCCCCGCTCTGGACCAGGCCCAGGCGGCGCTGGGGCCGGTCGACATCCTGGTGAACAACGCCGGCATGGGCGGGGAGGGGATGGCCCTTGACCTCTCCATCGAGGACTTCGACGCCACCTTTGCGGTCAATGTGCGGGGGACCTACTTCGCTGCCCGCGAGGCGGCGGCCCGGATGATGGCGGCGAAGATCGAGGGCCGGATCGTCAACATCGCATCAATCGCCAGCCACACGGTGCTGCCGGGCCTGTCGGCCTATTGCGGCTCCAAAGCGGCGGTGGCGATGCTGACGCGCGGCTTCGCGCGGGAGTGGGCGCGGCAGGGTATCGCGGTCAATGCCCTGTGCCCCGGCTACATCGAGACCGGCATCAACGACTTCTGGTGGCCGACCGAGGGCGGGCAGCGGCAACTGAAGGGCTTTCCCCGCCGGCGGCTGATGGACGCCGGGGACCTCGACGCGGCCTTCCTGATGCTGGCCGGACCCGCGGCCAGGACGATCACCGGCAGTGTCATCACCATCGACGACGGCCAGTCGCTGCCGGGCGGGGGTTAGGCCTGCGGACTTGGCTGACCGAGGGGCAGGGCGCTTAGATCGCACCAAAATCCAGGGAGATCCGCATGCGCCAGGGACCGCTCACCGGCCTGAAGATCGTCGAGTTCGCGGGCATCGGCCCCGGACCGTTCTGCGGCATGCTGCTGTCCGACCTGGGCGCGGACGTGGTGCGGGTCGACCGTAAGGGCGGCCGGGGCGGGGCCGCATCCGCGGTCACGGAGCGCGGCCGCCGCTCGGTGGCCCTGGACCTGAAGTCGCCCGACGCCGTCGAGGCCTGCCTGAAGCTGATGGATGCCGCCGACGCCATCATCGAAGGCTTCCGGCCCGGGGTGATGGAGCGCCTGGGCCTGGGCCCCGACGTGGTGCTGAAACGCAACCCGAAGCTGGTCTACGGGCGTATGACCGGCTGGGGCCAGACCGGCCCCTACGCCAACGCCGCCGGCCACGACATGAACTACATCGCCATCACCGGCGCCCTGCACGCCATCGGCACGGACGACAAGCCGGTCCCGCCGCTGAACCTGGTTGGCGACTTCGGCGGCGGCGCCCTGTACCTGGCCTTCGGCCTGATGGCCGGGGTCATCCAGGCCCGCGAGACCGGCAAGGGCCAGGTGGTCGACTGCGCCATGAGCGACGGCGCGGCCTCGCTGATGGCCATGTTCTACGGGATGAAGGCGGCGGGCATCTGGAAGGAGGAGCGACGCTCCAACCTGCTGGATGGCGGCGCCCACTTCTACGACACCTACCAGTGCAGCGACGGCAAGTGGATCTCGATCGGCTCCATCGAGCCGCAGTTCTACGCCCTGCTGCTGGAGAAGACCGGCATCAACGACCCGGACTTCCAGCGTCAGCACGACCGCGCGATCTGGCCGGACCTGCGCCAGAAGTTGGCCAACGTCATCGCCCAGAAGAGCCAAGCCGAGTGGACCGAGATCATGGGCGCCACCGATGTCTGTTTCGCCCCGATCCTGGACCTGGACGAGGCCCCGAAGCACCCGCACAACGCCGCGCGGCAGACCTTCGTGGAGGTGGGCGGCGTGGTCCAACCGGCGCCCGCGCCGCGCTTCTCCGTCACGCCCGGGGCGATCCAGGGCCCGCCGCCGGCGGTCGGCGCCCACGGCCGCACGGCGCTCTCCGACTGGGGCTTCAGCGCCGCCGAGATCGGGGCGCTGGAGACCTCCGGCGCGCTGGCCAGCTGATCGCCTAAGCTTCGCTATAACAGACACTTACCTGAAGGCGGCGTTCAGATTGGGTTCAGCCGCCGCGGCGCAGTTTGAGGCTCGGGTCGGACGTCGTGCTCTCCCGTCCCTCGAAGCGGCGTACGGCCCGGATGGAACGACACGCCCATCGGCGGCGCGCTGCCTGCTAACCCAGGCGGCGCGCCGTTATGCTATGGGCAGGGATGGTTCCGCCCGACTCGATGCCGACCTAAGGCGCGCATGACTCCGCTCGAACTCGTGCGCCGCCTCGGTGAGCGCGACTGGGATCCGGTCCACGCCCTGCGGCTGAGCCTGACCGTGGTGGGCCGCGCCCTGACCCGGCTGTGGGGCCGCGACGTCATGCTCTACACGGGCGGGGTCTCGTTCTTCGTCATGCTGGCGATCTTCCCGGCCCTGGCGATCGTCATGGGCCTCTACAGCCTGCTGTCCGACCCGACCCGGGTGGCCGAGCAGGGCGAGTATCTCGCCCGCGTCATGCCCCAGGCCGCCCAACTGATCTTCCAGAGCGAGCTGATCCGGCTGTCCCAGGCCCCGCACGAGAGCATCTCGGTGCAGAGCGGCGTGGCCCTGGTGATCGGCGCCTATGCCTCGCACCGCGGCTTCAAGGCCTTTCTCGCCGGCCTGTCGTTCATCCACGACGAGCATAAGCCCCGCGGGTTCCTGAGCTTCAACTTCATGGCCCTGGTGGTCCTGATCGCCGCTTTCGGGGCGCTGGGCGCCCTGTCGGCGGTGTTCTTCATGTTCAGGATCCTGGGCGAGACCTTCCAGCTGCGACCGCTGCGCGGCGCGCCCTGGCTCTACAGCGAGTGGACCTGGGCCAGCGCCGGGATGACGGCGGGGATGACCCTGATCTATCGCTGGGCGATGTCGCGCGACCCGGTGGACTGGCGCGCCTCGCTGATGGGCGGCGCCGCCTCGGCGGGATTGTGCATTTTCGCCTCATGGGGGCTCGGCATCTACGTCGAGCAGATCGCCGCCCTGGGGGCCACCTACGGGTCGATCGCCACGGTGGTGATCTTCCTGATCTGGCTGTCGTGGAATGTGAACGCGCTGTTCTTCGGCGGCGCGCTGGCGACCGAGGTCGAACTGGCGCTCCACCGCCACCGGGCGCCGACGGCTCCCGGGCTGGGCGGACTGCGGGGCTAGGGTCTGACGACGACGAAGCTGAGGGCGCCGCCCGCTTCGCCCTGCTCCAGCACCTGCGCCCCGATCGAGGCGGCGAAGTGCGGCACGTCGATCCGGGCCAGGGGGTCGTCGGCCAGCAGCCGCACCCTGGCCCCCGCCGGCGCCCGTTCGAGCGCGCGCCGCAGCCGCAGGGTCGGCACCGGGCACAGGTGCCCGCGCGCATCCACCAGGATGTCCTCGGAAGCCATGGCCGGCGCATACACCAGCCGATGCGTCGGCGCGAGGCGGACGGCCCGTCTAGCGCGAAAGGTGCAAGGCGGCGATCTGGCCGGCGATGGTCTGGAAGACCGCGGTCAGGGTCTTCGAGTCCGTAACGTCGTAGTAGTAGTCCGCCGCCGTCGCGCAGTTCTTCAGCAACGTACTCGATCCCGTCGTGACCTGGACGCGGATCGTATAGATCTCGACGTCCTTGTTTTTCATGTTCGTGCAGATCAACGCTAGGCGCGAGTCCAGCGCCGCGGTGCGTTCGGTGTCCGAGGCGCCCTGGGGCAGAGGGGTGCCGTCCGACCGCATCACCCGTCCCTGCCAGATGTAGCCGGTGCCGGCGTAGCTGCCGTCGTTTGGCGTGTCGCGCTGGTCGATGGTGTTCTCGCCGTCGGTCATCAGCACGATGATCTTCTTGTACTTGGGCGTGCCATAGGCGACCCCGTCGCTGAACGGCCCATAGGGCGAGATCGTGTTCCAGCCCCAGGACATGCCGATCGGGATGTTCGTGTTGCCGTCGGCGTTCAGGGCGTTGATGGCGGTCCGCAGGCCCGAGAAGTCGGTCGTCAGGCGCATCAGCTTCTGCAGGCCGCAGCCGCGGTTCGGGCCGAAGGTCGTGCCGAGACTACCCTTGGGCGCGTTGCCGTACTTGGTGATCATGCCCTGGCGGACCCGCCAGTTCGAGCTGGATGTCCCGTCGCTCAGGTAGTCGTTCTGAAAATCCTGACCGTAGCCAGAGGTCTTGTTGTCCGGCTCGTCCACCGCGAAATAGGGGGTGTAGAGCGTGGAGCCCGTCGTCGGCTCGGTGTCCTGGACATCATAGGGCGCCTTGCGCATCTCCACGCACCCGCGCCACGTCTGGCCCGTGTTGGAGAACAGGGTGAAGCGGTTGGCGTGCTGGGCGCCAATCGCCGTGGTGAAGATCTCGTCGTTCACCGGCGAGCTCCCGGTCTGGTCGATCCAGGTCGAATAGCGATAGGCGGTCGCGTCGAGCCGCACGGAATTGGAGAACGGCACCAGGGCGATCCGCACCGAGTTGGGTTCGATGGCCTTGTTCGAGGCGTCCTCCATCTGGGTCACGAAGTCGGTGGCCGCCTTCTTCAGGTCGGCCAGCTTGGTGCCCTCGGTCATCGAGCCGGTGTTGTCGAGCACCAGGGCGATCTCGACCTTCATGTCGGCGCGCACCACCTCCGTGGATGCGACCACCGGCATGGTGCCACCGCTCACCAGGCCGGCGATGAACGGCGTCACGTTCAGTTGCGCCGTCGCCTGGACCTTGCCGCCATCGCCGAACGTGAAGCTGGAGGAGGTGAGGACGAAGTCGCTGCTGAGCGACAGGTTCTGGTTCAGGTAGCGGTCGCCGGCCACCTTCAACTGGGCGTCGGTGGTGGAGTTGGTCCGCGCGGCCCCCAGGGCGGCGGCGTCCAGCGCGTCCTGCAACTGCGACTTGGCGCTGGTCACCCGGGCCAGGTCGACCGCACCGAGGCCCGCCACGCAGATCGGCGCCATGGACAGGGCCGCGATGAGCGCGACGTTGCCGCGGTTGTCGAAATGGCGGAGGCGGCGGCCTAGGCCAGCCAGGCTTGGTCTGCGCATTGTGCCGATCCCGAAGCGAAAGCAACGATACTTAATGCGCCAAGATATCGAAGCAGGGATAAGTTGATATTATCTTGATTAGTTAAGTTACGTTTACTGTAATGAGCTGCGTGTTAACGTCTCGTTTGCGTAGCCGTGACAATCTGGGGCATGCCGTACGCGCCCCGCAAACGCCCTCGCAAGCCGTCGTTCCGGCGCGACACGCGCGGCGCCACGGCGGTGGAATTCGCCTTTGTCGCCCCGGTGCTGTGCTTCGCCCTGCTGTCGATCGTGGAGATCGGCATGCTCGGGATGATGAGCAGCGGCCTGGACAACGCCGTCATCGAGGCCGCCCGCCGGATCCGCACCGGGCGCGACGACGGGGCGACTTCGGCGGCCACCTTCGAGGATGAAGTCTGCGCCACCCTGGGCGGCGACGTCAGCGCCTGCCACACCCGGCTGGTCATCAGCGTTCAGAAGTATTCCAAGTTCTTCGATGCCACGGCCACCGTCGATACCCCGCCGGCCGGGGCGTTCGACAAGGGCGGGCCCGGCGACATCATCATCGTCAAGGCCGACTACGTCTGGCCGCTGATGACGCCCTTCCTGGTGACGGCGTTCGGGCGTTCCGGCCCGATGAGCGTGACGCTCGGATCGCGCATCGCCTTCAAGAACGAGCCCTACACATGATCGCACTGCTTCGCCGCGCCGCGGCCGACCGGGGCGGCGTCGCCGCCATCGAGTTCGCGCTGATCCTGCCGGTGCTGTTCGTCCTGAACGTCTCGGCCGCCGAGGCGCTGCAGGCCTATCAGGCGCAGCGCAACGTCGCCCACATCGCCTCGGCCATGGCCGACATTACCGCCCAGAGCCGCACCGTGACCTCGGCCGACCTGGACGACACGCTGACCGCCAGCGTCGCGATGATCCATCCGTTTCCGAACGTGAACCTGCAGCAGCGCGTCTCCAGCCTCAGCGCCGACGCCAGCGGCGCGGTGTCCATAGATTGGTCGGTCAAGAAACTCTACACCGAGGCGGGCAACCCCTCGGTCCCCGCCGGCTACCTCGCCGCGGGCGAGAGCGCGATCGTGACCGACGTGATCTACGACTACAAACCGACCTTCGGCATGTTCCTGCCCGCCAACATCCGCTTCATCCGTCACGCCTATGTGCGCCCGCGGCTGTCCACGAAGGTCGAGAAGACCAGCTGAGGACCCTCTGCGCCCAATTCCCGGCCCGCACGGTGCGTGCGGCGGGATCGGCGCGGCGGCAATCGGCAACGGACTTGCCTCCTAGAGCCTCCCGCGGCCGTACTCTTCCGTGTGGGCGGCGCCTCGCCCCGGCTCCGGTGAGAGCTGCTGGCCTGGCGGCGGGTTTCCGTCTCCCTTCCATCGGCTTCGCCGAACCTGTAATGCCGAAGTGGGGCCTGTGCGCATAAGGTGCGGTTGGATTGGGGGATTTTGCATGAGAGGGCTGATAGGCGGGGTGTTTGCCTCACTGCTGCTGCTGATGGCGCCCACCCAGGGCCTCGCCCAGGGCAAGCCGGTGATCGCGATCTACCAGATGGACGACCTCGCCCACAGCGGCCAGGCCGCCGTGCTGTCGGCCATGATCGAGACCGCGATCGCCAACACCAGCAAGTTCCGGGTGATCGAGCGCGAGCATCTGGGCAAGCTGGTCGGCGAGCAGGCGCGCGCCAAATCAGGGCTGGTCACCACCAATACCCCCGGCAAGATCGGCGGCTTCGAGGGGGCGGACTTCCTGATCTACGGGACGATCACCACCATCCAGGCGCTCAACCGGGCCGACGTCGGCTCGAACCTGGTGGCCGGCATCATGTCGGGCAACAATCGCGCGACCCCGAACTGCAACAACACCTATGCGACCATCGGGCTCGACATCAAGATCACCGACGCGCGCAGCGGCGAGGTCAAGTACGTCACCCGCATTAACGAGACCCAGCGGTCGGCGACGGCCTGCGGCGGCGGCGCCGGGGCGATCGACACCGGCTCGCTGATGCGCGCCGCCGCGGACAAGGTGGCCTCGGGCCTGGTCACCACCATCTATCCGATCCAGATCGCGGCCATTCAGCCCGACGGCGTCATCGTGCTGAACTATGGCGAAGGCGCCGTGCAGGAAGGCGCGGTCATGGGCATCTACTCGAAAGGCGCGGTGATCCGCGATCCCGCCACCGGCGAGGTGCTGGCCAACGACGAGGTCCAGCTGGGCTTCCTCCGGATCATCGGCGTGACGGGCCGGGTCTCGCGGGCGGTGCCGATCACCATGCTCTCGGCCCGGCCGGACATCGGCGCCATCGTCCGCCCGGCGACGCCCGCCGACCTCCAGGCGCTCGCCCACGCGCCGAAGCGCAAGTGAGCGCCGCCATGTCGATCGAGACCTCCCCAGGCCACCACCGGCGGCGGATCGCCCTGGCCGCGGTCGCCAGCCTCCTGGCCTTCGCCACCGGCGCCCAGGCGCAGCCGCGCGGCGGGCCATCGATCGGCGTCGGCCGGATCACCAGCGAGCGGACCTGCAATCTCTACCAGGAGAGCGAAGGTCGCTCCGCCGTCGTCGTCAGCCCCTATGTCATCGCCGCTGCGTCGAGCTGGCGGACCTGGCTGGTCCGCGACTGCGTCGATAATTTCGCCTCGATCCGGACCAGTCTCGAAGCCGCGCTGGCGTCGTCGGGCAAGTTCATCGTGAAACCTGGCGGCGCGACCTATGTGGTGTCCGGCCGCATCTCCGACGTCGGCGGGGAGGGCGGACCGGCCCCTGGCGCGCCGTCGAGCCGTGACGGCTATTCGATCTCCTCCAGCAAGATGTTTGTGAACATGGACGTGACCGTGCGCGACGCCGCGGGCCGGATCGTCTACGGCGCCCTGCTCACCAAGAGCCTGGAGACCGGATCGGACATCAGCACCGGCGGCTTCCGGGCGACCAGCAGCCAGTCGGGCCAGGCGCTCTACACCCAGTTGCAGCATGAGGTGGCGTTGGCCGTCGCCCGACAGGTCGCCTTCCACCTGGTTCCGATGAGGGTCACAGGCGGCGACGGGCGGCAGATCCAGCTGAGCTATGGCGCGCCGATGCTGACCCTGGGCACGATCGTCATGGCCACCAGCGCCGATGGCGCCACCACGCTGCGCTACAACGTGACGTCGGCCGGCGCCGGCATGGCCACGGCGCAGCTCGACGGCGATGGCGATCCGTCCCGCATCGGGCCCGGCAGCATCGCGACCGTGATCGAGGCCGACGATCCGGCCGCGAACGGTCGGCGCTTCAAGCGGGTCGAACTGCCCCAGTAGACGCGACGACACCACTATATGAACCACCGATAGCCGAAACCACTTGAGGGCTGCTTGGCCAGGTCTGTCTTGCGCGTGATCCTTGGCGACCAACTGTCGTCGCGGCTCGAAATCGTGGCCAGCGCCGACAAGGCGAACGACGTCTTCCTGCTGGCCGAGGTCATGGCCGAGGCGTCCTACGTCCGCCATCACGTCAAGAAGATCGCCTTCGTGTTCTCCGCGATGCGCCACCATGCGCAGGCGCTTCGGTCGGCTGGATACGCCGTCCGCTACGTCGCGCTGGAGGACGACGGCAACACCCAGAGCCTGGATGGGGAAATCCTGCGCGCGGTTGAGGCGCTGAGGCCGGAGCGGGTCGCCATCACCGAGCCGGGCGAATGGCGCCTGCGCGAAGGCTTCGAGGCGCTGCGGCTCGTGTTGCCCGCTCCGCTCGACATCCTGCCGGACACCCGCTTCCTGTGCTCGCACGCGGAGTTCGACGACTGGGCGGGGGATCGGCGCGAGCTGCGAATGGAGTACTTCTATCGGGAGATGCGCCGCCGATACGACATCCTAATGGAGCCCGACGGCAAGCCGGCCGGCGGGCGCTGGAACTTCGATGCCGAAAACCGCAAGCCGCCGAAGGCCGGCCTCGACTCGCCGCCCCGGCTGAGCTTCCGGAAGGACGCGACCACCTTGGACGTGCTCGATCTGGTGAGGCGGCGCTTTCCCGACGGCTACGGCCGGCTCGAGCCCTTCCACTTCGCGGTGACGCGCCGCCAGGCGTTGCGCGAGCTGGAGCATTTCATCGCCCATATCCTGCCCAGCTTCGGCGACTACCAGGACGCCATGGTGCGGGGCGAGCCCTACCTGCGCCACTCGCTGCTGGCGGCCTACATCAACGCTGGCCTGCTCTATCCGATGGAGGTCTGCCGCGGGGCGGAGGCCGCGTTTCGGGCAGGACATGCCCCGCTCAACGCCGCCGAGGGGTTCATCCGCCAGATCCTGGGGTGGCGGGAGTATGTGCGGGGCGTCTACTGGCGCTTCATGCCGGGCTACGCCGAGCGCAACGCGCTCGACGCCCATGAGCCGCTGCCGTGGTTCTACTGGAGCGGCGAGACCAAGATGGCCTGCCTGCGCGAGGCCCTGGCGCATACCTACGACCATGCCTACTCGCACCACATCCAGCGCCTAATGGTCACCGGCAACTTCGCGCTGTTGATGGGGCTGGAGCCCAAGGCGGTCCACGAATGGTATCTGGCCGTGTACGCGGACGCCTATGAGTGGGTCGAGTTGCCCAACACCCTCGGCATGGCGCTGCACGCCGACGGTGGGCTGCTCGCCTCCAAGCCCTATGCGGCCAGCGGCGCCTATATCCGTCGGATGAGCGATTTCTGCCAGGGATGCGCCTACGATCCCACTGTCGCAGTCGGGGATCGCGCCTGTCCGTTCAACGCCCTCTACTGGGACTTCATGGCGCGTCACCGGGAGCGGTTCAGCCGCAACGCGCGGATCCCCTATGTCTACGCCAACTGGGACAGGATGGGCGCGGACAGGCAGGAGGCCTTGCGAACCCAGGCGGAGGCGCACGTTGTCGCCATGCGCGAGGGACGCCTGTGAAGGCGAAGCGGGTCGCCAAGTCTGACCTGCCGACCAAGATCTGCGTGGTCTGCCGACGGCCATTCGCCTGGCGCAAGAAGTGGAGCAAGGTCTGGGACGAGGTGCGATATTGCTCGGACGCCTGCCGTCGTCGACGATAGGTCAGGCTGCGGAACCTCGCCGATCGCAGGGAGGCCTGGCGGTGGAGGCAGTCGCACGGCAACAAATCTCCAGCTTGGCTTCGCAGAGCCCCAGCTTGCTTTTGATAGCGAAATTCTGACCTCGCCACCTTAACTGCGGTGGAAGCTTCCGGTGACTGGGGTGCCCCACGGGCGGAGCTCGAAATCAGAAATTATCGGCAAAAGATCAGCTTTCGATCACCCTGCCAACCTGTCGGGACGACACCGCGCGTGCTCAACTCCAGGCATGGCTGATGCAGCCGCAAGCGTGTTGGAGGGGCGTATGAAAGTGACCGCGGCCGGCGTGAGAACGTCATTGGGTTTTATCGCCAACACCTGCAGCGCTGTCCTGGGCGCGATGACCATCAGCATGTTGCCCACCTCCGGCGCAGCGGCGTCCGAAGCCAAGCTTGCTGCGATCCTGAAGCTGCCGACCGGCGCGACGGTCCTCAACCTCAATGCGGGCGACCTGAGCTTCACCCGCGCTTTCGACACCGGATATAGCGCCAACAGCCTGGCCACCAACGGGTCGACGTTGTTCGTCAGCAGAGCGACCGGTATCACCGCCTATGACGCCGACTTTCAGGAGCTGTACCACTACTCCAACCCCTACGGAACGATCGACGCGCTTGCGCTGTCGGGCGGCGTGGTTCACGCGATCCTGAACCTGCCGACGGGCTCGACGGTCCTCAACCTCAATGCGGCCGACCTGAGCTACACCGACGCTTTCGACCTCGGCTATAACGCCAACAGCCTGGCCACCGACGGGTCGACGTTGTTCGTCAGCAGAACGACCGGTATCACCGCCTATGACGCCGACTTTCGGGAGTTGTATCGCTACTCCAACCGCTACGGAACCATCGACGCCCTCGCGCTGTGGAGCGGTCTGGCCTCGACCGACGCCGTGCCCGAGCCCGCGAGTTGGACGATCATGCTCGCGGGCTTCGGGATCGTTGGCGTCGCGATACGCCGCCGGCGTGTCGCGGCCGCCTGAGGCGAGGCGTTGGAAGGTCCGGTTGCGGCCCGGACACCAAGGACGGCTCCTGGCGCATCGGTCTTTGGCTGGCTAGCTCGACCGGTCCGGGTACGTGATCGTTCCGCGATCGGATCGGCCAGGGGTCTACATCCGTCGCGTAGCAATGGACGTCATCGGTAGCCGTGGAGTAACTGCACTGAATCGTGGGTCGCCAGAGACGGGCGGGTTATCAGCGCATAGGTAGGGCTGACTGCGGTCGCATAGGCGCAAACGTCGGGCGGTTCCGCGCCGAATAACGGCGCGAATTGCGCGTCTTGTGTTTGATCAGGGATTTCAGAGACGACTTCGCCGCTCGAGTGGCGGTGGAGGCAGTCGGACTGAAACTAGGCTCCAGCCACTCACCGCGCTCGCTCCTTAAGTGTCAGGGCCCGTGAAGCGGATAACCCGCGGCTTGAACACGCCAGACGGCGTGCGGAGGTTGCGGCGAGCAACCTCCGCCTCGCTGATGAAAATGCCATTGCCGGCGAGAATGAGCGGCCGATCGGCGACGGCGCGATCAAGGAAGGATACGGACCCATGCAGGGTCGTATAGTGGTGGTTGCAGATCGGGCAGGTCTTTGCCCGACCTTCGCTGGCGAACAAGGCAGGCGAATTGACTTCGTGTAGGGTCGCCCAGTCCTTCAATTCCTTGCCACGCAGGTAGAGGCGTCCGACGCAAACCTTGCGGCCGTCGACGAGGTCCTCGATTTCCGCGAGCCATTGCCGAGAAACGACGCGAATCTGAAAGTCACACGTCCAGGTGACCTCATCTCGATCGCGCGGCGTCGCGCTTACATGAACGTCGATTTGTCCAACGGAGGAGCTCGCGTGGATGCCGCCGTCAGGAGCCTTGCAAGCCCATTTCGGCCAGGGAACGGGCATGCCATCGTAAGTCGTCGATGGATATGCGTCGCGGTCCAATGGAACGCACTTGGGGGTCTTTGAAGAATACCAGAGCCAGCGATTTTCTGACCGCTTCGCGCCCGTCACTCAATTCTCCGTTAGCTTCCCGGTTTTGGTGGAGGAGATTTCGCCGCGGGGAGCGCCCTGTCCAGATATTTTGAAATCCAGGTCCCGTTCTTCTTGTCGAATTGACGGGTCGTATCCCGCAGCACATCGACCGCTTTGTCAAAACTCTCGGGATTCAATTTGAAATGCGCCGCCCAGTCCTCTGTGGCCCCGCCGATACCGCCGACGCGGGGAAAGCCGGCCTGCTTCAGCGCCGCGCCTAGCTGGCTATGGAATTTGCTGTGCAAGCTCTTATGAAGCCGCGCGAGCTCCTGCTCGGCAGGGCCTCCCATAAATCTTGGCCAAGGGTGGCGCCCTTGAACAATCCCGCGAATGACCGCGCCGCCGACGTCGTAGCCCAGATGCTTGACGACAGCCTCGGCCACAGCGCCGGCTCCCATGAAGTCGGCTGCCCCGCTTGCAATATTTCCGAGGTCCTTGCCGACGCCGCCCCAGTTGATGTTGTGAGACCAGGCCGGGAAGTCGAACGGACCGGTCGTGTGCCAGCCCGGAATGGGGCGAAGTTTCCCATCGGGCCCTGTCTCAAACACATTTGTCTGGCTGGGATCGGGTCGCTGTGGCGGGGCAGCTCCTGAAAGCGCAGGCGAGACGACAGTGGTGGCTGAGGTGCCGTTGTCGACGCCCAATGGGGTTAAAGGCGGCGCTGCGCGATCGGGACTCGTCGGGTCGATGCGCCAGCGGTTGAGGCCGATGGGAACCGCGTCGAAACCCGGATCGATCTCCTGCCCCGGCCTGCCGCCTGTGATGGCGAAGCCTGGGTCTATATCACGCTGGGACTGCGGTGACCGGATGGCAAAACCCGGATCAATGTCCTGCCCCGCGGAAGGGTTGAAGAAAGCCCGGTTACGTTGAGCCTACCGGGCTTGGCGTTCGTGTTCAATTTCATCAGGCGACCGGAGATACCAGCGGGTGAGCTCATCACCCTCAAGGCTGGCGGGATCGATCGGGTCAGTGGGCATGGCTGCTCTCCATCAGGCATGGCTATGCACGCCGCACCTATGGCCAGGCGGGGCGGACAGTGTTTCGGTGGGTTGGGAGCGCGCGTAGTCCGGTGCGTTCAACGCAGCCGGACGCAAAACGTCACGCTATCAGCATCATGCCGAAAACGCCCAGGCCTGTCAAGAACACAATAGGAACAAACGCGCTGGCGCATTTCTGCCTACGGGTGTTATGCGAAATCGGAGGGGAGAAGAGGGCTCGCGCGAGGCATTGACCGGGCCGCCGGCTGAAGCTCCACTGCAGCCGTGAAAGCCGTCTTCGACACCAAGCCGAACTCCGGCTACGACGACGAAATTGTCCAGCGCTACCACTTCCCGACCCAGAGCAACTATCTGGCGGCCGCGGAAGGTGCCGTGGGCGACTGGATCGTCTATCGCGAGCCACAGCGCAACGGGGGGCGACGCGCCTACATCGCCGTCGCCAGGGTGCTGCGGGTCGAGGCCGATCCGCTGCGCGCCAACCATGCCTACGCCGTCATGGGCGAGTATCTGCCGTTCGATCGGCCCGTGCCGTTCGCGGGCCTCGGGCAGGGCTATTGGGAGACGCCGCTGCGCGCGGTCGCCGATCCGAGCCGGGTGGGCGCCTCGCTGCAGAACAAGTCGATGCGACCGCTCTCGGATGCCGATTTCGCGGCCATTGTCGGCGCCGGCCTCCAGGACACCCTGGCGCCGGAGAACGCCGTCCGCCTCGGGCTGGTCGGCGTCGCAGAGGCGCAGGCGCCCTTCGAGTACGATGCCGCGCCAGGCCTGGACCAGGTTCGGCGCGTCGAGCAGATGCTGGTCAATCGCAAGATTCGGGACGCCAACTTCCGTCGCCAGGTCTGCGCAGCGTACGAGGACCGTTGCGCGGTCACCGGCCTGCGGATCATCAATGGCGGTGGGCGCTCTGAGGTGCAGGCTGCGCACATCTGGGGCGTGGGTGAAGGCGGCCCGGACGTGATCCAGAACGGCATTGCGCTATCAGGCACGATCCATTGGCTGTTCGATCGGCACCTGATCTCGTTGACCGACGACTACAGGCTGCTCGTCTCGCACAACAAGGTGCCGGCGGAGCTACGGGTCCTGTTTGAAAAGCAGTTGGATCGGATCCAGTTACCTGCGAACACGGCCCTATGGCCCCATCCGGCCTATGTGGAACGACATCGCGAGTGTTTTCTGGCCGCCTAGTTGGCGGACGGGGTGTCCGCTGAATTTCCGTAATTGTGTCGTAAAATCAATGCACTAAAAGTTCGGCGGTGCCGCTACCCACGGTCCTACCCACGTCTCGACTAGGCCTCGCGAGCGGTGATCTGATGGTGTTGTTGCAACACCACATTCACGAAGGAAATCGAATGCCACAAGTCGCCGATCTCGACGCCCCGGTCACCTCCGAGTGGCTCGCGCAACAGACCTTTGAACCGTGGAACCCGCAAGACCTGAAGGCGATCTCTGATCAAGAGTGGGCCGCGGCCGCCAATCCCCACGCTTTCCTGATCCGCTTCTCGCTCAACGCAATGAGCCTGG
>NZ_JANXWD010000036.1 GCF_025351295.1 Phenylobacterium sp. | reverse complement strand
CTGCCGCGGCCGCCGCGCCGGCCGCCGGGGCCGCCGCCGCGCCGGGCGCGCGCGAGGGATCGGGGGCCGGGATCGGCAGGGTGCCCCCCTGGCTCTTCAGGTAGGCGATGACGGCGATGCGATCTTCCCGCTGCTTCAGGCCGACGAAGCTCATCTTGGTGCCCTCGATGTACTTCTGCGGGCCCTTGAGGAATTCGTAGATGTGGTCGTAGTCCCACACCGCCTGCTTGGCGCTGAACGCGGTCATGCCGGAGGAATAGGCGAAGCCGGGGTGGCTGCCGGGCTTGCGGCCGACCACGCCATTGAGGTTCGGGCCGGTTCCGTTCGGGCCGCCGGGATCGGCGTTGTGGCAGGACTGGCACTTGGCAAACACCGCCTGGCCCGCGGCGACGTCGGCCGTCGGCAGGATCGTGCCCCAGTCGGGCGGGGTGTCGGCGACGGCCGGGCCGCTGCCCGCGTCTTCCTTGATCGCGATCACGTAGCCGGGCGTCTTGGCCGGCTCCTGTTCGAAGACGTGGGAGGAAAGCTGCACGAGACCGGCCAGGGCGAAGCACGTGGCCAAGGCCGCGCCGGCGAACTTGTTGAACGTAAGGTCGCTCATTTGCCCCTAGTCGCGCCTCTCATCGGTCACGGGGAGATAGCCCCGGAACGCGCGGGAATCCCGCCCCTTATTGCGTGCGGCTCTCTTACACGCTACCGGCGCTCGCGCAACCGCCCAAGCATGTGATGAACCCGATCGTCCTTATCCCCGCGCGCATGGCCGCGACACGCCTGCCGGGGAAGCCTCTGGCGGACATCGGCGGCGTGCCCATGATCGTGCGGGTCCTGCGCCAGGCCGAGGCGGCAAATGTGGGGCCTGTCGCCGTTGCGGCGGGCGATTCGGCAATCGTCGAGGCGGTAGAGGCGGCGGGCGGCCGCGCGGTGCTGACCGACCCGGATCTGCCGTCGGGCTCCGACCGCATCCTGGCGGCCCTGGCGCAGCTGGATCCGGCGGGCGCCCATGACGCGGTGATCAACCTGCAGGGCGACATGCCGTTTGTGGGGCCGTCCGTGCTCAAGGCCTGTGCAGCCCTGCTGGCGGCCCGGCCGGAGTGCGACATCGCCACGGTGGTGGCGCCCGAATCGTCGCCCGCCGACCGCGCCAACCCCGACGTCGTGAAGGCGGTGCTGGCGATGCAGCCGGACGGGCTGAGCGGCCGCTGCCTCTACTTCACCCGCTCCGCCCTCTATGGCGAAGGCCCGGTCTGGCGTCACATCGGGATCTATGGCTATCGCCGGGCGGCGCTGGCGCGGTTCAACGCCGCCCCGCCATCGCCGTTGGAGCGGCGCGAGAAGCTGGAACAGCTGCGCGCGATGGAACTGGGCCTCTCGATCTGGGCCGCCGTGGCCGCCGACGCGCCGATCTCCGTGGACAACCCCGCCGACCTGTCGCGGGCCCGTGACTATGCAAGGACCACCTCATGAGCAGCGGACGCATCGCCTTCCAGGGCGAACTGGGCGCCAACAGCCATGAGGCGTGCACCACCGCCTTCCCGGACATGGAGCCGGTTCCGCACCCGACCTTCGAGGAGGCGTTCGAGGCCGTGAAGTCGGGCGACTGCCAGCTGGGTATGATCCCGGTGGAGAATTCCATCGCCGGGCGGGTCGCCGACGTGCACCACCTGCTGCCCTCGTCGGGCCTGAAGATTGTCGGCGAGCGGTTCAAGCCGATCCATTTCCAGCTGATGGCCAACAAGGGGGTGAAGCTGGAGGACCTGCAGACCGTGCAGAGCATGGCCATCGCCCTGCACCAGTGCCGCAAGACCGTGAAGCGGCTGAAGTTGAAGGGCGAACCGGTGGGCGACACCGCCGGCGCGGCGCGGATGCTGTCCGAGCGGCCCGACCCGACCCGGGCGGCCATCGCGCCTGCGCTGGCGGCGCAGATCTACGGCCTCGAGATCCTGGCGCGCGACGTCGAGGACGAGCACTCGAACACCACCCGCTTCCTGGTGATGACCGCCGACGCGGCGCCGCCGCCGCCGCCCTTCACCAGCCCCTGCGTCACCAGCTTCGTGTTCCGGGTCCGCAACCTGCCGGCGGCGCTCTACAAGGCCATGGGCGGGTTCGCCACCAACGGCGTCAACATGACCAAGCTCGAGAGCTACATGGAGAACGGCGCCTTCACCGCCACCTTCTTCTACGCCGAGGTCGATGGCCGGCCGGAGGACCGGGGCCTGGCCCTGGCGTTCGAGGAACTGGCGTTCTTCACCGACCGGTTCGAGATCCTGGGCGTCTATCCCGCCGACGCGTTCCGCAGCCGCGGCTGACACCGAGGCTTGAGCGTCGGAACAGCGGGCGCGCCCCGGCGTTGAGGGGTCCTGGTCAAAGGACATCGGTCAGCAGCCATGGCGACGACTCAGCAGCCGACAAACGCCCCGGAGGCGCGGCGCGACCGCGACGACGCGGCGCCCGGGCGAGAGATCCGCATCGAGCGCAGCTTCGCCCCGGGCAGCGCCGAGCCGCCGGCCTGTGTCGCGCGGTTCACGGCCGGCGTCATCGACCAGGCGCGCGTCGGCCGCATCCTGCTGGTCTGCCCGACCGAGACGGAGGTCGGCGCCCACAACTGGCAGCCGTTCGCCAGCTGGCTGGTGGATGAGGTCCAGGCGGTCAACGGCGTGGGCGGGGTGCTGATCCTCGACCTGCGCCGGGTCGACCGGCTGTCCTCGCGCGGCCTGCGGGCGCTGGCCCTGGGCTGGCGGGAACTGGCGGCGGGCGGGCAGATCGCCGTCTGCGGCCTTAACCGCCTGAACGCGGAGATCTTCGCGATCTCCCAGTACGACCAGCTGTTCGAGATCTACCCCGACGCGACCGCGGCCTATCGCGCCTTGGCCGTGCGGCGCCCGGCGACCGCCTAGGCTCTCTGCGCGATACCGCTCATCGCCGGATTGGCGTGGACGCGGCGACGCTCGCGTGGGCGGATCCCCATTCCCCTGACCGGAGAGTCACATTGACGCTCAGGGCGGTTGCGCATCTCTGTTCCGTCAGGGTCTCGCGGCCAAGTCTGCCGCGGCGTGGCTCAGGGGGACATTCAGATGGTTTCGAAGATGACGTTTCTGGGCCTGGCGGGCGCCTTCGCGCTTCTGCAGGCGACCGCGGCCCACGCCACGCTGCTGGACTGGAGCTACACTGCGGCGAACGGGACGATGGGGGGCGGCACCTTCACCGCCGACCAGGATCTTGTCGATCCCGCGATCTTCCACCTGACGTCGGTCACCGGCACGATCGACGGCCTGACCATTCTTGGGCTCAGCGGCTACGACGGCGCCGACAATCAGGTCTATGCGACCTCGCCGGTCGTCGTGGACACTGCCGGCATCGCGTTTGACGTCGGCGGCGGATTGAATTTCAACATCTACGAAGACTTCGGCAATTTCCCGCCGCCCAGTCCCTACGCCTGCGCCGCGCACTATTGCATCGAAGGCCCCGCTGTTCTGGGGCAGACGGCGGGTGCGGCGCCGATCCGCGCCCTCGACGCGTTGAACATCACCGTTCACGGCGGCGGCGCCGCCGTTCCCGAGCCGGCGTCCTGGGCGTTGATGCTGATGGGCTTCGGCGGCCTCGGCGCCGCGATCCGCACGCGGCGCAAGCTCGGGGCCGCCTGACCGCTATCTGACGGCCTTCCCGCCCGACCGGGCGGGAAGGCCGCTGAGCCAAGGCTAGCTCTCTTCCGCCCAGGCGCGGATCAGTTGGTGGGCGATGGCCATCGGGGACGGTGTAAGGACGTCGGGAAGCTCGCCCTTCAGCAGCAGGCGGGCCTCATCGCGGGTGAACCAGCGGATCTCCGAGAGCTCGCTCTGGTCCGGCGCGCCCTCCTCGTCCTCAACCTCGGCGATCAGCCCGATCATCAACGATGACGGATAGGGCCAGGGCTGGGTCGAATGGTAGCGCACCTGCCGCGTGTGCAGCCCTGCCTCCTCGTTGAGTTCGCGGGCGCAGGCCTCCTCGATGCTCTCGCCGGGCTCCAGGAAACCCGCCAGGGCCGAGAACATCCCCTTCGGCCACATTTCCTGGCGGCCCAGCATGCAGCGCTCGCCATGGTAGGCCAGCATGATCACCACCGGGTCGGTGCGCGGGAAGTGCTCGACCTTGCAGGACGGGCACCGGCGCTTCCAGCCGCCGTCCATGGTCTGGCTGGGCTGGCCGCAGTTGGCGCAGTAGGCGTGGCGGCGGCGCCATTCGAACATCTGCTTGGCGGTGGCCATGATCGCCGCGTCGGTCGGCGGCAGCTGCAGGGCGATCTGGCGCAGGTCCTTGAACTCGCCCAGGCCCTGCAGGGGCCCCTGGCCAGGATCGGCCTCGCCCTCCATGTCGACCGCGAAGATCGCGGTCTCCTTCCAGAGGCCCATGAACAGCAGGCGCTCGGGGCCCCCGGCCAGGTCGCTGGCCAGCTTGGCCGGCAGGTAGGCGATCTGGACGCCGCCGTCCTTGGTCTTCTCGATGAACGGGCGTCCGTTCCAGACGGCGACGCCCAGGCTGTCGGGCGAGGCCAGTTGTTCGGCGATCCAGTCGGCGTTGCTGCGCCGGTCGGAGGCGCGGTCGAGCGGGTTACCGGCGAAGGTGTTCTGGAAGAAGCTGAGCGACATGGCCGCGTTGTTAGCGCGGGAGTCGGCGAAGCCCAACCCCAGGCGCCGCGTTCAAGCACGTCGAAACCCTGATGTCCCCGGCCGCCGAGTCTGATCCAATGGCCGCAGACCAAGCATAAACCGGGGAGGCGCCTGAGCCATGGACCTGAAAGATCGCATCATTGTCGTCACGGGCGCGGCCAGCGGCATCGGCCGCGCGCTCGCCCAGCGGTTCCACGCCGAGGGGGCGAAGCTGGTGGTCTGCGCCGACCGCGACGAGCCGGGCGCCCAGGCCACCGCGGCCGGGATCGGCGGGGTCGCCTTCAAGGTCGACGTGTCGAAGGAGGCGCAGATCGCCGCCCTGATCGAGACGGTTGAGGCCGACCACGGGCCGATCGACCTGTTCTGCTCCAACGCCGGCATCGGCGTGGGCGGCGGGGCCGAGACCCCCGACGCCGACTGGCAGCGGATCTGGGACATCAACGTCATGGCCCACGTCTGGGCCGCCCGCCACCTGGTGCCGCGGATGGCGGCGCGGGGCGGCGGCTACCTGCTCAACACCTCTTCGGCGGCGGGGCTGCTGTCGCAGATCGGCTCGGCGCCCTATGCGGTGACCAAGCACGCCGCGGTGGGCCTGGCCGAATGGCTGGCCATCACCCACGGCGACGCCGGCATCAAGGTCTCGGTGCTGTGCCCGCAGGCGGTGCGCACGGCGATGACCGCCGGCAACCCCGACGGCGTGGCCAGCATCGACGGCATGATGGAGCCGGAGGTCCTGGCCGAGTCGGTGGTGCGCGGGATCGAGGCCGAGCAGTTCCTGATCCTGCCGCACCCGGAGGTGCTGGACTACATGCGCAACAAGACCAACGACTACGGCCGCTGGATCGGCGGCATGCGCAAGCTGAACCGGCGGTTCGGGGGGTGAGGGCGCTCAGGCGCCGTCGCGCAGGGCGGCGCTGGTGCGCCAGCGCGCCACCTCGGCGCTGATCCCCGGCAGGTCGCGCAGGCGGCGGACGCCGGGCGGTTCGCGCAGGCCCGGGCAGGCGCCCCCGGCCCAGATCTCGACGTCGGCGGGCGCGACGGCGCGCAGGTCGGCAAGGCCGGCGCGCGCCTGGCCGGCGCTGACGGCGGCGGAGAACGAAAGAGCCAGGACGTCGGCGCGATGGGCCCGGGCGGCGAGCGCCACGTCACGGACCGGGGTCTGGACGCCAAGCGAGACGCAGCGGCAGCCCTCCAGGACGAAGATCGCCTCGGCCATCAGCAGGCCCAGGCCGTGCGGTTCCTCCGGCAGCGTGGTGAGCAGCACCCGTGGGCCCTCGCGCAGGCCGCCGGCGGCGGTCGCCGCGCCGATGGCGGCCCGCAGGACACTGGTGAACTGGTCGGTGAACAGGTGTTCCTGATGGATCTCCAGTTCGCCACGGGCCCAGGCGGCGCCCACGACCTGGGTGAGACCGGGGCCGATTTGGGCGGCGAAGGCGCGCAGGCCTTCGCGTAGCAGCAGGCCGGCCAAGCTGTCGCGCAGCCGCTCGGCGTCGTGCGCGATCAGGGCGTCGAGCACCTGGGCGGCGTCCGCGGCGCGGCCGTCACCGCCGACCGGGCCGCCGGCCATAGGCGCGGCGTCCAGTTCGCGCAGCAGGGCGAGCAACTCGGCCTCCGGCCGCGCCACCACCTTGCCGGGCCGATGGCCGGCGCCGATCAGGCGGCGCAGCAGGCGCAGCCGGGCTACCTGGTCGGCGGGGTAGAGGCGCTCGTCGTTGGCGTCGCGCAGCGGGGTGGGAAAGCCGTAACGCCGTTCCCAGATCCGTAGGGTGTCCTTGGATATGCCACAGTCCCGCTCGACCGCGGCGATGCTCATCGGCGGCGGGAGGCTGGACGACGGGGGAATATCTGTCATGGACAAATCTGCATGAACTGACTGGACAATGAGTTGCGTCGGCCTATTTGTCTAGGACAAATAGGCAAGGGTCGAGGCCGCCATGAATATCCAAGTCCCTGTAGACCTGCCCGATGTGCAGGCCAGCGCCGATTTGCGCAACCTCGCGATCCAGCGGGTGGGCGTGAAGTCCGTGACCCACCCGGTGTGGGTCGCCACCCGTGACGGGGCGCAACCGTCCGTCGCCACGGTCGACATGTATGTGCGCCTGCCCGCGCACCTGAAGGGCACGCACATGTC
This sequence comes from Phenylobacterium sp., assembly GCF_025351295.1. GTDB lineage: Bacteria > Pseudomonadota > Alphaproteobacteria > Caulobacterales > Caulobacteraceae > Phenylobacterium. Next base: position 70,410 of record NZ_JANXWD010000036.1, on the reverse strand, counting down.
GCGGTTCCTGGAGGTGCTGGGGGCGTTCGAGGCGCCGCTGTCGGCCGAGACCCTCGGCGAGATGATGACGGTGATGCTGGGGCGGCTCGAGGCGGACAGCGGCCTGATCGAGTTCCGGCTACCCTATTTCGTCCGCAAGACCGCGCCGGTCTCGGGCGTGGCGAGCCTGCTGGACTATCAAGTGACGCTGCGGGCCGAACAGGCCGACGGCCGGCTGGAGGTCACCCAACAGGTGCTGACCCCGGTGACCAGCCTCTGCCCCTGCTCGAAGCAGATCTCGCTCTACGGCGCGCACAACCAGCGCTCCCACATCGTGATCGCGGCCACCCTGGCGGCGGGTGTCAGCCTGCCCATCGAGGACCTGATCGACATCGCGGAGTCCAGTGCGTCCTGCGAGCTGTGGGGCCTGCTGAAGCGGCCCGACGAGAAGTACGTGACCGAGCGGGCCTATGAGAACCCGAAGTTCGTCGAGGACCTGGTGCGCGACATCGCCGTGGCCCTGGCCGGCGACGCGCGGGTGGCGCGTTACGAGGTCTCGTCGGAGAACTTCGAGTCGATCCACAACCATTCGGCCTACGCGTGGCTGACGGGTCCGCAGTAGCGGCCGGCGCGCGGGTCCCGCCGGTCGCGCTGGCCTATGGCCTGGCCGGACTGATCCCGTTCTGGGCCGCGCCGGCGGCGATGCTGGCGTTTCCGGCCTGGTCGCAGGCCGCCGCGGTGGTGCAGGCGGCCTATGGCGCCCTGATCCTGTCGTTCCTGGGCGGCGCGCGCTGGGGGATGGCGATCAAGGCCGTGACCCCGGACCCTGTCACGATCGGGCTGGCCATGACGCCCACCCTGGCCGGCCTGGCGCTGATGATCGTCGCACATGGGGCCGGCGGCCTGCAGTTGCTGGCCCTCGCAGGGGCGCTGACCCTGGCCTGGCTGTGGGACCTGCGCGCCACCGACCCGCCGGCCTGGTACCCGCGCCTGCGCGGCCTGCTCACCGTGGGCGCGGTCGGCGGTCTGTGCCTGGGCTTCACCCTGCTGGCGCGGTGAGGCGCGGCGGCCCCGGGAACCTCCGCCCCCGGGCGGCGCTTCCACCGCATGGAGGCAAGCCCCATGCAGATGACGCCGGAGGAACTCGAGCAGCGCCGGGCCGCGGCCAACCCGCCGAGCCGCCAGGACGACGAGCGGCTGGAGACCGGCCAGGAACAGGTCTTCTCCCGCACCGAGGTGGAGACCGGCCGCATCGAGCACGGCGCTCAGTCCGGCCCCCACGGCGGCGCCAGCGCCCATCCTGACGACCGCGGCCCGGACCAGCTGCGGCGTGACGAAGCCCAGACCGAACGCCAGGCGCCGAACGACGCGAGCCCTGGAGAGTCGGCGGGGGGCTAGTCGAGGACGCCGACTGACCCGTTGAGCCTGACCAGGCTTCCGACTCTGCGACGTCCGGCCCCTTGCCCCGATGCCCCCGATCCGCCATATCCCCACTCGGAGATCGGCGGCGGGCGGACGCTTCGCCAACCTGGTCAGGGCCGGAAGGCAGCAGCCACAACGAATTCCGTTCCGGGTCGTCGTTCGGTCTCCACCCAACCCCTTGTCCCGAGGCTTTATCCACGGCCGCGTGGGCTTTCCCCTTTGCCGGGGTGGGACCGCCAACTTACATAGGCGGATGGCGGACGAAGACCTCACGCGCGACGACGATCTGCCGCCTGAGCGCGATCCCAACGCCGTGGACATGTTCGGCGCGCCGGCCGCGCAGCCACCACCCGCCGCCGCCGCCGAAGAGTCCGCCGCCTACACCGTCATCGCGCGCAAGTACCGGCCGCGGACGTTCGAGGATCTCTATGGCCAGGAGGCCATGGTGCGGACGCTGCGCAACGCCTTCTCGTCGGGGCGGATCGCGCATGCCTTCATGCTGACCGGGGTGCGCGGGGTGGGGAAGACCACCACGGCGCGGCTGCTGGCGCGGGCGTTCAACTACGAGACCGACACCGTGCATGTGCCGACCGTCGACTTCCGCGAGGAGGGGCGCCACTGCCGCGCGATCATCGAAGGCCGGCACATCGATGTCCTGGAACTCGACGCCGCGACCCAGACCGGCGTCGACAACATGCGCACCTTGCTGGAGAGCGTCCGCTATGGGCCGATCGAGGGGCGCTACAAGGTCTACATCATCGATGAAGTGCATATGCTTTCCGGCTCGGCGTTCGCCTCGCTGCTGAAGACGCTGGAGGAGCCGCCGCCGCACGCCAAATTCATCTTCGCCACCACAGAGATCCGCAAGGTGCCGGTGACCATCCTGTCGCGCACCCAGCGGTTCGACCTGCGCCGCGTCGAGCCGGACGTACTGGTCAAGAACCTGGAGATGATCTGCGAGGCCGAGGGCGCGCGGGTCGAGGCCGACGGGCTGATGCTCATCGCCCGCGCTGCGGAGGGCTCGGTCAGGGACGGCCAGTCGATGCTGGACCAGGCGATCGTCCAGGCCGACCCCGGCCAGACGGTGAGCGCGGCCTCGATCCGCGACATGCTGGGACTGGCCGATCGCGCCCAGACCATTTCCCTCTTCGAACAGGTGATGCGCGGCCAGGCGGGGGAGGCGATCGAGACGTTCCGGGCGCTCTATGGCTATGGCGCCAATCCGGACCAGGTGGTGATGGACCTGCTGGACCACTGCCACGGCGCCTCGGTGGCTAAAGCGGTGGGGCCGCAGGCCCTGGTGCTGCCGAAGGAACAGGCGCTGCGGCTGGCGGCCGTGGGGGCGGCCGTCTCGGCCGGGACCCTCTCGCGGATCTGGCAGCTGACGCTCAAGGCCTACGAGGAGGTCCGGCGCGCGCCGGACGCGGCTGCGGCGGTGGACATGGCGCTGATCCGCCTGGCCTATGCGGCCGACCTGCCGGGGCCGGAGGAGGCGCTGAGGCGCCTGCAAGGCGGCGAGACGCCCGCGCCGGCCGCTGGTTCGGGCGGCGCCTCGCAAGGTGGGCCTTCGCAAGGCGGTTCTTTGCAGGGCGGGGGCTCGCCGTCGGGCAGCGGCGGGGGTGGCGGCCGCCTGTCCGCGGTGGCTCGCCAGCCAATGACTTCGCCGGGCGCGGCGCCCCAGCCGGCCATCGAGCCGGCGACCAGCCTGACCTCGTTCGAGGACCTGCTGGCGCTGATCGACCGGCGGCGCGACATCCGCCTGAAGCTGGACGTGGAGCGGTTCATCCGCCCGATTCGGTTCCGGCCGGGCGCCATCGAATACGAGCCCGCGCCGGGCGCGCCGGCCGACCTGGCGCAGCGGCTGGTCGGGCGGCTGAAGGAGTGGACCGGCGAGCGCTGGCTGCTCTCCACCCAGGGCGGCGGCGGGGCTGAGAGCGCCTGGGAGAAGCAGAAGCGCGGCGAGCGCGAGGTCCGCGCCGAGGTGGAGCAGGACCCGTTCGTGCGCTCGGTGATGGCGGCTTTCCCGGGGGCCGAGATCGTCGGCATCCGCAACGCCGCTCAGCCCGAGGCGCCGGCCGAGGCCGCGCCGCCGACGGAGGACGACGATGATGAGTAATTTCCTCTCCCCTGCGAAGCGAGAGGGAGAGCGTAGGGAGAGGGTCGGCTCAGAAGATCCCGCCGCCGCTCCCCGTCCCGCCATGATCTCCCCGCGGCGCGCCATTGATCGCAAGCTGGCGTCGCCCAGCCGACCCTCTCCCTACCCTCTCCCTCTCGGGCTTCGCCCGGGGCAGAGGAGACATTGGAGCAAGTCCCCATGAAAGACCTCGGATCGATCATGAAGCAGGCCCAGGCCGTGCAGCAGCGCATGGCCGAGGCCCAGGAGAAGATCGCCGCCCTGGAGATCGAGGGCATGGCCGGCGGCGGGGCCGTGCGGCTGATGCTGCGCGGCTCCGGCGAGCTGGCGCGGCTGGACATCGACGCCAGCCTGATGGCGCCGGGCGAGGCGGAGATGGTCGCCGATCTGGTGATCGCCGCCCACGCCGACGCCCGGCGCAAGCTGGACGATCAGCAGGGGAGCCTGATGCGCGAGGCCGCCGGGCCCCTGGCGGGGATGAACCTGCCGGGCATGCCGAAGTTCTGACTTGGCCGCCTCCGCAGGACCCGAGATCGAACGCCTGATCGGGCTTCTCGCCAAGCTGCCCGGGCTTGGACCGAGGTCGGCGCGCCGCTCGGCGCTGGCGCTGCTGAAACGGCGCGATCAGCTGCTGCTGCCGTTAGCCGACGCCCTGGCCGATGCGGCGGCGCGGGTCAGGACCTGCCAGGTCTGCGGCGCGCTCGACACCCAGAACCCCTGCGCCATCTGTTCCGACCGCGGCCGCGACGGGGCGCTGATCTGCGTCGTCGAGGAGGTGGGCGCGCTCTGGGCCATGGAGCGGGCCAGCGCGTTCCGAGGCCGCTACCACGTGCTGGGCGGGCTGCTCTCGGCGCTGGACGGCGTCGGTCCGGACGCCTTGCGCATCGGCCCGCTGGTGGCCCGGGCGGCGGTCGAGGACGTGCACGAGGTGATCCTGGCCCTACCGGCCACCGTCGACGGCCAGACCACCGCCCACTACCTGGCCGATCGGCTGGCGGCCGCGAACGTCTCCGTGACCATGCTGGCGCGCGGCGTGCCGGTAGGCGGCGAGCTGGACTGGCTGGACGACGGCACTATCGCCCAGGCCATGCGCGCGCGCCGACCGGCCTAACCGCCGCCTAACCATAGTCCTTGCCGGCTCCTTCACCGTTCCCGCGCGATGCTGGCGGCCGAGCGTGGAGTTGGCGGCGATGAAGATTCCGACGGGCGGGCTGTGGGAGCGGGTCTACGATTACGCCGAGCGGGCGTTCGTCACGGTGCTGGGCGTCTCGATCATCTCGCGCTTCCTGCCCTCGCTCGCCGCCCACCCATTCGACAGCGTGCTGCTGACCTCGGAGTGCGCGGCGGTGGCCATGGTGCTGTTCCGGCGGCGCGCCCAGGTCGCCGACCTGTCGATCTACGCCGTGGCGATCGCCCTCACTGGCACCACCTGCGGCCTGCTGGTCCGCCCTGGCGGCGGGTCCTATGGCCCCGAGTGGATCGGCGGCCTGATCATGATCGCCGGCGGCCTGCTCAGCATCGCCGCCAAGGTGGCGCTGAACCGCAGCTTCGGCCTCACCGCGGCCAACCGGGGCGTCAAGCGCGAGGGCCCCTACCGGTTCATGCGCCACCCGATGTACGCCGGCTACATCGTAACGCAGGCCGGGTTCCTGCTGGCCAATCCCAGCGTCTGGAACGCCATCGTCTACGGCGTGGCCTGGGGCCTGCAGATCGCGCGCATATCGGCGGAAGAAAAGGTGCTGATGCAGGACGTGGCCTATCGCGACTACGCCCGCACCGCGCCGTTCCGGCTGGTGCCCGGCCTCTATTGAACGGGTAGGCTCGACTCAGCCGCTGCGCTAAGAACGCAGCATGAACGACCTGCTCTTCCTCGCCATACTCTGCGCCCTCGCCGCCGCCGCGGCCGTCGCCTGGGCCTTGCGCGAGCGCGGCCGCGCCGCCCACGCCGAGCTGCGCATGAAGCTGATCGAGGGCCACGGCGACCTGCTGGCCGCCCAGGTGACCCAGTCCGCGGCCAATGTCGCCGAGGAGATATTGAAGCGGAATGAGGAGGCGGTGCGCAACCGCGAGCAGCTGGCCCAGGCCCGGCTGGAGGCTCAGCTGAAGCCGGTGGCCGAGAGCCTGCAGAAATTCCAGGAGCAGGTGACCGCCGTCGAGAAGCAGCGGGCCGAGGAGACCGGCGGCCTGAAGGAACAGATCGCCCAGATGCTGCTGGCCGCCACCGCCACCCAGGACGAGGCGCGCAAGCTGTCGTCGGCCCTGCGCCGCGGGGCCGGCGTGCAGGGGCGCTGGGGCGAGCAGACGCTGCGCAACGTGCTGGACGCCGCCGGCCTTTCCTGCCGGTACGACTTCGACGAACAGACCTCCACCGACACCGAGGAGGGCCGCCGCCGGCCCGACGTGACCGTGCGCCTGCCGGGCGGCGGGCTGTTCGTCATCGACGCCAAATGCTCGCTGAACGCCTTCCTGGAGCTGCAGGAGGCCACCGACGACCTAGGCCGCGACGCCGCGGGCCTGCGCCATGTCGCCAGCGTGCGCGGCCACGTTCAGGGGCTGTCGGCCAAGGCCTACTGGGACCAGTTCGAGAACTCGCCGGACTTCGTGGCCATGTTCGTGCCGTTGGACTCGGCCCTGGCCGCGGCGCTGGACCGGGCGCCGGAACTGATGAACGACGCCATGGACAAGCGCGTCGTGATCGTCACGCCGTCGACCCTGTTCGCGCTCTGCAAGGCGGTGGTCTACGGCTGGCGGGTCGAGGAGCAGGCGGCCAACGCCAAGCTGATCGCCGAGCTGGGCCGCGACCTCTACAAGCGCATCTCGGTGATGGGCGCCCACGCCGGCTCGGTGGGCAAGGCGCTGGAGGCGGCGGTCGGCCGCTACAACCAGTTCGTGGGCTCGCTGGAGACCCAGGTCCTGACCCAGGCCCGCCGCTTCGAGGACCTGAAGGTCGACCACCAGGGCAAGTCCATCGAGACCCTGGAACCCCTGGATACCGCCGTGCGACCCCTGGCCAAGCTGAGCACGGTCGAGGCGCCGCCGATGCGTCTGGTCGCAGGCGACGAAGCCTAGCTTGACCCTCAGGGCCGGCGACCTTACCTCCGCGCCATGGCCCTGCGTGAGATCCTCCTCGTCCCCAATCCTGTGCTGAAACAGGTCTCCAAGCGGGTGGAGGTCGTGGACGACGATCTGCGCGTGCTGATGGACGACATGCTGGCGACCATGTACGCGGCGCCTGGCATCGGCCTGGCGGCGATCCAGGTGGGCGTGCCCAAGCGGGTCATAGTCATGGACCTGCACCGGCCCGAGGAGGCGAAGCAGCCGCGGTTCTTCGTGAATCCGGAGATCCTCTGGGCCTCCGAAGAGACCGCGCCCTACGAGGAGGGCTGCCTGTCGGTGCCGGAGATCTACGACGAGGTCGAGCGCCCGGCGCAGGTGAAGCTGCGCTACCTGAACTACCAGGGCGAGACCGTGGAGGAGGACGCCGAGGGCCTGTTCGCCGTCTGCATCCAGCACGAGATGGACCACCTGGAAGGCGTGCTGTTCATCGACCACCTGTCACGGCTGAAGCGCGAGCAGGCGGTGAAGAAGGTCAAGAAGATGGTGAAAGCGGCTTAGCGGGACGCTTCACAAGGTTTCGTCCGCGCTTAGTGGGTCTTCTTCTCCACCGTGGTCGTGGTTGTGGTCGTCGTGGTCGAGTCGTCGGAAGGATGGTCGCCCTTGGCCTCGGCGTAGCCCGCCTTGGCCCCGCTGACCGCGCCCTTGGCGGTTTCCTTGAGCACTGTGCCGGTGTCGTGGGCGGCGTCCTTCAGGCTCTCGCCTGCCTTCTGCACCACCGGGCTGGTGGCGACCTCGTGGCCCGCCTGGGCGACGTCGGAGGCGGCGGCATGGACGTCTGCGTCGGTCTTGGCCTGGTCTGCCTTCGAGCAGGCGCTGAGCGCCAGGGCGAGTCCGGCGGCGGTGAGGAGGGCGATGTGGCGCATGGGGAGCTCCGTTCGACCTATCCAACGGCCTAGCTTGGCCCGAAGTTCCCTTGGACGCCCCCGACCGCTAAACCCCGCCCATGCGTCTCGCCTTCCTCGGCACCCCCGACTTCGCCGTCGCCGCGCTGGCCGCCATCGTCGCGGCCGGCCACGAGGTGGCCTGCGCCTACTCCCAGCCGCCGGCCCCGCGCGGGCGGGGGCATGAGCTGAAGCCCTCGCCGGTGCACGCCTTCGCCGAGGCGCATGGCATCCTCGTCCGCACGCCGGCCTCGATGCGCGATCCCGCCGAGATCGCGGCCTTCGCGGGCCTGGGCCTGGACGCGGCCGTGGTGGTGGCGTTCGGCCAGATCCTGCCGGCCGCCGTGCTGGACGCGCCGCGGCTGGGGTCGTTCAACGTCCACGGCTCCCTGCTGCCCCGCTGGCGGGGTGCGGCGCCGATCCAGCGGGCGATCATGGCCGGGGACAAGGTGACCGGGGTCCAGGTGATGCGGATGACCGAGGGGCTGGACGAGGGCCCGGTGCTGGCCACCGCCACCGTTAGGATCGACGCCCTGGAGACCACGGCCACCCTGCAGGACCGCCTGGCCGCGGCCGGCGCCGAGCTGATCGTCCGGACCCTGGCGGATATTGAGGCCGGCCGGGCGGTGGAGACGCCCCAGGCGGCCGAAGGCGTGACCTATGCCAAGAAGCTCAGCGCCAAATTCGCGCGCCTGGACTGGACGAAGCCCGGCCGGGCGCTGGACGGCAAGATCCGCGGCTATTCGCCCTCGCCCGGCGCCTGGCTCGAGCTGCCGGGCGACAAAGGGCCCGTGCGGGTGAAGGCCCTGCTCTCTGCGTTCGAGGATGAGGCGGGCGAGTCCGGCGTCACCCTGGACGATCGCCTGCTGGTCGGAACCGGCGAGGGCGCCGTGCGGCTGCTGCGGGTGCAGCGGGAGGGCAAGGGGCCGCAGGACGCCGAAGTCTTTCTGCGCGGCACGCCCGTGCCGGCCGGGACGCGGCTGGGCTGATGCCCCGCTACCGCCTGCTCATCGAATATGACGGCCGGCCCTTTCATGGGTACCAGGCCCAGCCCGGGCTGGCGTCGGTCCAGGGGTCGCTGGAACGCGCGGTCAAGAGCTTCTGCGGCGAGGACCTGCGGGTGAGCGCCGCGGGGCGCACCGACGCGGGGGTGCATGCGATGGGGCAGGTGGCCCACGTCGACCTGGCCAAGGCCTGGCCGGCCGAGACCGTGCGCAATGCGCTGAACGCCTACCTCGTGCCCGAACCGATCGCCGTGCTGGAGGCCAGCGTGGCGGAGGACCGCTGGCACAGCCGCTTCTCGGCCACCGGGCGCCGCTATCGCTACCGCATCCTGGGGCGGCCCAGCCCGCCCGCGCTGGAGCAGGGCCGGGTCTGGCATGTGAAGAAGCCACTGGACGCCGACGCCATGCACGCGGCCGCCCAGGTGCTGGTCGGCCACCACGACTTCACCACCTTCCGCGACCTGGCCTGCCAGGCGAAATCGCCGATGAAGACCCTGGACGTCGCGGCCGTGCGCCGCGTGGGCGAGGAGGTGATCCTGGAGTTCGCCGCCCGCTCGTTCCTGCATCGCCAGGTCCGCTCGATGACCGGGACCCTTGCGGAGGTGGGCGTCGGGCGCTGGACGGCGGACGACGTGCGCGCGGCGCTGGACGCCAGGGACCGCAAGGCCTGCGGTCCGGTGGCCCCGGCGGACGGGCTGTATCTGACGGGGGTTTCTTACTGATCTCAAAATCGGGATGACACTCAGGATTGGGCGAAATACCGCGCGATGATCCGGGCGTAGACCTGCTGCAGGGTGCGGATCTCGGCCACGGGCGCGCGTTCGTCGACCTGGTGCATGGTCTTGCCGACCAGGCCGACCTCGATCACCGGGCACAGGGCGCGGATGAAGCGGGCGTCGGAGGTGCCGCCGCTGGTGGAGAGCTCCGGCGCGGCGCCGGTGACGTCGGCGACCGCGGCGGCGACCAGGTCGGTGAACGGCCCGCGCTCGGTGAGGAAGGCCTCGCCGCTGATCTGCGGGATGATGGTGATCGTGCCGCCAAAGCCCACGGCCACGCGCCACGCCTCCAGCTCGAACCAATCGGCCAGCTGCTGGCCGGTGTGATTGGGGTTGAAGCGGATGTTGAGCCGCGCCCGAGCCACGCCGGGGATGACGTTGGTGGCGGTATTGGGGGCCTCCACCATGGTGACCTCCAGGTTGGAGGGCTGAAACTCCGGATAGCCCTCGTCGAGCTGGCGGTCCTGCAGGGCGCTGAGCAGCTTCACCAGCACCGGGACCGGATTGGCCGCGCGGTGCGGATAGGCCACGTGGCCCTGCACGCCCTCGACCACGATCTCGGCGTTGATCGAGCCGCGCCGGCCCACCTTGACCATGTCGCCGAAGGTTTCCGACGAGGTCGGCTCGCCCACCACGCAGTGGTCGATGACCTCGCCCTCGGCGGCCAGCGCCTCGACCACCAGCCTGGTGCCGTGGGTGGCCACGCCCTCCTCGTCGCCGGTGATCAGGAACGAGATCGAGCCGGTGACCCGCCCGGCCGCGATGGCGTCCGCAGTCGCGGCGGCAAAGGCGGCAATGGCGCTCTTCATGTCCACCGCGCCGCGGCCGATCAGGACCCCGTCCACGACCTCGGCCCCGAAGGCGTCGGACCGCCAGGCCGCCGCGTCCCCCACCGGCACCACGTCGGTGTGGCCCGCGAAGCAGAGGTTGGGCCCGGCCGTCCCGTAGCGCGCGTACAGGTTCTCGATCTCGCCGAACCGCATCCGCCGGCAGGTGAAGCCAAGGCCGCTGAGCGTCGCCTCGACGATCGCCATGGCGCCGGCGTCGGCGGGCGTCACCGACGGGCGGCGGATCAGGTCGCGGGTCAGTTCGACCGGGTCTATGGCGGGTGGCATGTCGGCGCTTTACATAGCAAACCTCGGAGACGCGAGGGCTTGATGGCCAAGATCGATGTCGACCAGGCCCCGACGCGGTTCGGGTCGGCCTATCCGCCGCCGTTCGACGCCCCTTGCGCCGACCGCAGGCGATGGATGCTGGGCGACGCCGCCGGGCTGACCCAGTTCGGCGTGAACCTGACGCGCCTGGCGCCCGGGGTGTGGTCCAGCCAGCGGCACTGGCACACGGCCGAGGACGAGTTCGTCTGGGTGGTGTCGGGCGAGGTGGTGCTGGTCACCGATGCGGGAGAGCAGGTTCTGCGCGCGGGGGATTGCGCCGGGTTCAAGGCCGGAGCCCCGAACGGCCACCAGATCCAGAACCGCTCGGATGGCGAGGCGATGCTGCTGGAGGTCGGGACGCGGGCTCCCGAAACCGATCGGTCGGACTATCCCGAGCTCGATATGATCGTCGGACCTGACCAAGTGTATCGCCACCGCGACGGGACGCCCTACGAATAGGCCCGCACCGCCTACTTCAGCGTCGCCAGGTAGGCGATCAGGTCCGACCGTTGGGCGGCGTCGGCGATGCCGGGCGAGGTCATGGTGATCCCCCGGATGGTCTTCTGCGGCCGGGCGATGAAGGTATCCAGGGTGTCCGCACCCCAGACGATCGCCGAGGCCCCCACGGCCGGCGAATAGGGAAAGTCCTTCACGGTCCCGGCCTTGCGGCCGAACAGCCCGGCCAGGCTGGGGCCGGTCACGATGACCCCCCGGCGCACGGAATGGCACTCGGCGCATTTGCGTGAGAAGACGGCCGCGCCCGCCTTGGCGTCGGCCCAGGCCGCCGCAGGTGCGATCAGGGCCGCCAAGCCCACCGCCACGCCCGCATGGCGCGCCAGGCCTGCGACCGCCCGACAGGCCTGCCCGGCCTTACCCCGACCCTTGGCGTTCCGCATGTCGACCGATCCCGAATCCCCAGACCCCTTGATCCCGGAGTCTCGCCGACTGGACGCTAGAGTCCGCGCCGGCCGTTGTGAAGCCGGCCGCATCGAAGGCGCGATGGCGGCGTGCGGGCGCTCGCGAATCGGCCGGCCATGGTCAAGCTGGAATTGACGCCGGCTTTCAGCGCTGATCGAGTGCCATGGTGGCGGCCAACGCGATGGCCTGGGCGGATTTCGAGGGCGATCAATGTCGGGAAAATGGGCCGCAGCGGTGCTCAGCCTCGCCGTCCTCGCGCCTTGCGCGGTCAGGGCCCAGACGCCGCCGCCGATCCCGGCCGAGGAAATCTCGGTCGAGAAGGCCCTGAAGCCGGGCCCGAACGTCTTCGTCACCACGGGGTCCTGGGGCGGCGCGGGCGCAATCTACGTCTTCTCGGCGGACGACCTGGCCTACAAGGGCGACTATTCCACCGGCATGCAGCCACAGTTCGCCCTGTCGCCTGGCGCCGACACGGGCGTCGTCGCTTCGGCGTTTCCCAAACGGATCATGTATGGGCCGGTGGAGGCCATCATCCAGAAGTTCGACGTCTCGACCCTGAAAACCCAGCAGGAGGCGACCATCCTGCCCAAGTTCGCCCAGGTCTCGCCTCAGCAGGGCCAGATCCAGGTCAGCTCGGACGGGTCGCGCGCCCTCGTCCAGAACGCGACGCCGGCCACGTCGGTGACCGTGGTCGACCTGAAGTCCGGCAAGGTCACCGCGGAAGTCCCGATCCCGGGTTGCTGGCAGATCAATCTCGCGCCGGACGGCGCGCACTTCTCAAGCCTGTGCGGCGACGGTTCGATCCTCACTGTCAGGCTCGGCGCCGACGGCAAGGCGGCCGGGCAGGCCCGCAGCAAGCCGATTTTCGACGTCGAGAAGGACCCGCTGTTCGCCCAGTCGCAGCGCGTGGACGGCGACCTGATGTTCGTTTCCTACGGCGGCGTGTTCTACCGGATCTCGGACAAGGGCGACACCGCGCAGCTGGTGGACACCTATGCCTTCGCCAAGGCCATCCCCGGCGAATGGACCCCGGGTGGCTACGCGATCATGGGCTACAGCGCGCCCTATGGGATCATGTTCGTGGCCATGCACCCCGGCGCCAGGGACGGCGGCCATAAGGATGGATCGGAAGAGATCTGGGCGGTCGACCTCGCGCACAAGACGGTGCTGTACCGCTCAGCGGCCAAGGGCCTGACGCAGATCGCGGTCTCGCAGGGCAAGGTCCCGCTAATCTTCGGCGTCGCCAGCCACGGCGGCGGCCTGTTCCGATTCGAGGTAGACCCGACCGCAAAGTTCGCCGCCAAGCTAACGCACCAGATCGCCCTGCGAGACGCCGCGGCCGTTACGGTCCGGTGACCATGCTCAGCGACCTCCTGCACCTGTCCAGCGCCAGTGCGGCGGCCTTCGTCGCCCTGCTGCTGCTGCGCGCGGCGCTGCACAAGGCCGGGGATGGAGATGGCTTTGAGGGCGTGTTGGCGGATTATGGCCTGGTCCCCGAACCGATCCTGAAGCCATTGCGCGCGACGTTGCCTGGGCTGGAGATCGCTGCGGCCGTGGCCCTGTCCGCGAGCCCGCTGCGGGTCCTTGGCGTTGGACTGGCGGGCGGTCTGCTGCTGGCCTACGGCGCGGCGATGGCGGCGGCGCTGCGGCAGGGACGCACGGAAATCGACTGCGGCTGCGGCGGACCGCCGACCCCGCTGAGCTGGAGCCTGGTCGCCCGGAACCTCGTGCTGGCCGCTGCGCTGGTCCCGGCGGGACTGGGGCTTGGCGAATGGCAGACGCTGGGCGAGACCGGCGTCGGCTGGTCCATGGCCCTGATCGGGCTCGCCTGCTGGATCGCCTGCGAGCATCTGGCGGCCAATCACCAGCGTATGCGACAGGCCCACGGCCCGTCAGCCGCAAACCTGTTCAGAGGCGCCACATGACGCTTCTGGTGTTCGCCGTGGCGGCCCTCTGGGCGCTGGTCCTGGTCCTGGCGACGGTGATCGTCGTGATGCTGCGCCAGATCGGCGTCCTCTATGAGCGGATCTCGCCGATGGGGGCGCTGATGGACAGCGCCGGGCCCCGGGTGGGCGAGCCCAGCCCCCGGTTCCTGCCGCCGAGCCTGACCGGACCACCGATCGCGATCGGCGGGGCGACGGCGCGCGCGCAACTGGTGTTCTTCCTGTCGCCGACCTGCCCGGTCTGCAAACAGCTGCTGCCGGTGCTCAACAGCATCCGCACCGACGAGAAGGCCTGGCTGGACGTCGTGCTGGCCAGCGACGGAGACGAGGCGAAGCATCGCGACTTCATCCGCCGGCGCAGGCTGACCGCCTTCCCCTACGTGCTGTCGTCGGAGCTGGGTATGGCCTACCGCGTCCAGCGCCTGCCGTTCGCCGTGCTCACCGACAAGGGGGGCGTGGTCCGCGCCAAGGGCCTGGTGAACAATCGCGAGCAGCTTGAGAGCCTGTTCAGCGCGCTCAGCGCCGGCGTACCGTCCCTCCAGCAATATGCGGCCAACCATGCGGCGGAATAGAACCGGGAGACCATCGGTGACGAATTTCTTCAGCCGGGTCGGCAAGCAGCTCGACGATATCCTGGTGTCCGGGGCCCGGTCCAGCGCGCGTCGATTCGGCCGCCGCAGCGCTCTGGCGAAGCTGGGCGGCTTCCTGGTGGGCGGGGCGGTGGTCGCGACCCTGCCCTTCGACCGCGGGTTCGCGGCGACCGGCGAGAAGCCCGCCCCGATCGACGACGACAAGACCTGCGACTACTGGCGCTACTGCGCCCTGGACGGAAACCTCTGCACCACCTCAGGCGGCTCCAAGACCAGCTGTCCGGTGGGGGCGGAGGCCTCGCAGGTGTCGTGGGTGGGCACCTGCCACAACCCGGGCGACAAGCGTGACTATCTGGTCTCGTACTACGACTGTTGCGGCAAGACCCCATACTCGGGCGCGCAGTTCTGCCTGCACAGCAAGGGCGAGCGGCCTGGGTATTCGATGGGGCTGCACAACGACATCAACTGGTGCATGGCCAACGCCAACAAGGGCTACCACTGCACCGTGGCCATCGTGCTGGGCGTGGCGGAATAGCCATGCGCCGCCAGTCCCTGCTGACTGGCGTGCTGCTGGCCGCCTTCGCGGCCGTCGCCGTGCCCGCGGGCGCCCAGTCCGCGCGGGCCCTTTACCTGCTGAAGTGTTCAGGCTGTCACCGCGCCGACGGCCAGGGCGCGGCCGAGGCGGGCGTGCCGCCGTTTCCGGGGTTCATTGGCGACCTTGCCCGCGATCCCGGTGGCCGCACCTACATGCTGCATGTGCCGGGTGTGGCGAGCTCGGGCCTGAGCGACGCCGATCTCACCATCGTCCTGAACTATCTGCTCGACCGCTGGTCCGCCGCGCCCGTGGACCGGATCCAGCGGTTCACGCCCGGCGAGGTCGCGACCCTGCGCGCGGTCGACGTCAGTGACATCGTCAAATACCGCCGGACCCTGGTCGCCCGCCTGCGCAAGACCGGCGCCGCGATCGCGGAATATCCCTGGCCCTAGCGCCTTTCTGGTTCAAGTGGAGTCACTTGAACCAGATAAAAAGGCTCTAACTCTTTGAATTAGAGCGCGTCGGGCGGCGAAACCGGGATCCACTTTCGCCTGACGCGCTCTAGACGCTCAGTCGCGCAGCAGCTCGTTGATGCTCGTCTTCGACCGCGTCCGTTCGTCCACGGTCTTCATGATCACCGCGCAGTAGGTCGAGGGCAGGGACGGGTCGGTGGGGTTGGGGCGGGAGCCGGACATGATCACGGAATAGGGGGGCACCTCGCCGGTGATCGTCTCGCCGGTGCGGCGATCGACGATCGGGGTGGTGGAGGTCAGGAACACGCCCATCGAGAGCACGCTGCCCTCGCGGACGATGACGCCCTCGGCCACCTCGGCGCGGGCGCCGATGAAGCAGTTGTCCTCGATGATGGTCGGGTTGGCCTGCAGCGGCTCCAGCACCCCGCCGATCCCGGCGCCGCCGGAGATGTGGCAGTTCTTGCCGATCTGGGCGCAGGAGCCGACCGTGGCCCAGGTGTCGACCATGGTCCCCTCATCCACATAGGCCCCGATGTTGACGAACGACGGCGTCAGCACCGCGCCCCTGGCGATGAAGGCCCCCTTGCGGACCACGCAGCCGGGCACCGCGCGGAAGCCCGCGGCGTCGAACCGCGCGGCGTCCCAGCCGGTGAACTTCGACGGCACTTTGTCCCAGTAGGGCCCCGGGGGCGGCCCCTCGACCAGGCTGTTGGGGGTCAGGCGGAAGAACAGCAGGATCGCCTGCTTGGCCCACTGGTTGGTCACCCAGGTCCCGTCCGCGCCGCGTTGCGCCACCCGCAGGACGCCGGCGTCCAGCTGCTCGATGGTCTCGCGCACGGCGTCGCGGACCTGGCCGGTGGTTTGGTGGGTGATCGCGTCGCGCGCTTCCCAGGCGGCTTCGATCACGGACTTCAGGTCGTCGGACATTCAGGCGGCCTCTTTGAGCCGCGCGGCGTTCAGGAACGGCGCGAGCTTGTGGGTTCGGTGGTGAACGAAGGGGGCGGTCGAGAGCGCGGCGTACTGGCCGACTAGCACGGTCGTCATGCCCAGGGCGGCGGCCGGCTCCAGGTTGCGCTGGCTGTCCTCGAAGAAGGCGGTGGTCGCCGGCGCGATCCCGTGGGCGGCGTCCATGCGGGCGAAGGCCTCGGCGCTGGGCTTGGGCGAATAGCCGGCCGAGCCGATGTGGAAGACGTCGTCGAACAGGTGGCTGAGGCCCAGGTGCTCCAGTACCCGCACCGCATGGCGGTCGTCGGCGTTGGTGAAGATCAGCCGGCGGCCGGGCAGCCGCGCCAGGGCGGCCAGCAGCTCTGGGTCCTGCGCCAGGGCGTTCAGCGACAGGTCGTGGAAGATGGCGTGGAACTCGGCCGGATCGACGCCATGGTGCCGCATCAGTCCGGTCAGCGTCAGGCCGTGCTCGGCCAGGTAGCTCTTCTGCAGCTTCAGGGCCGCGGGGCGCGGCAGGCCGGTGACCGTCTCCACGAAGTCGGTCATGCGGTCGACGACGGCGTCCAGGAACCCGGATTCGGCCGGATAGAGCGTGCCGTCCAGGTCGAACAGCCAGGTGTCGACGTGGCTGAGGTCGACCCTGGCCGGAGCGGGGCTCACCGGCACACCAAGGTCCCCGACCCGTGCTCGGTGAACAGTTCCAGCAGCATGGCGTGCGGGCGGCGGCCGTCCAGGATGACCACGGCCTCGACGCCCGCCTCGACCGCGGCGATGGCGGTCTCCAGCTTGGGGATCATGCCGCCGGTGGCGACCCGGTCGGCGATGGCCTGGCGCGCCTCGGCCACGGTCATCTGGCGAATCAGCTGGCGGTTGGCGTCCATCACCCCGGGCACGTCGGTCAGCAGCAGCATGCGCTTGGCGCCCAGCGCGCCGGCCAGGGCGCCGGCCACCGTGTCGGCGTTGATGTTGTAAGTCTTGCCGTCCTCGCCGACCCCGATCGGCGCGATCACCGGGATGTAGTCGGTCTCGGCGCGGATCAGGTCCTTGATCAGCTGGGTCTCGATGGTCTTGGGCTCGCCGACGAAGCCCAGGTCGACGATCTGCTCCTCGACCGAGTTGGGCGCGCGGCGGGTGCGCGTCACCTTCTCGACGGTGATCAGCTTGGCGTCCTTGCCGGAGAGGCCCACGCCGCGCACGTTCGCCCCCGCGCCGGCCTGGGTGATCCAGCTGGCGATCTCCTTGTTGATGGCGCCCGACAGCACCATCTCGGCGACCTCCATGGTGGCCTGGTCGGTGACCCGCAGGCCATCCACGAAGGTGGACTTAACCCCGGCCTTCTCCAGCCAGGCGGAGATCTGCGGCCCGCCGCCGTGCACCACCACCGGCTGGACGCCCAGCATGCGCAGCAGCACCACGTCGGCGGCGAACAGCTTGGCGACCTGTTCCTCGCCCATGGCGTGGCCGCCGTATTTGATCACCACGGTCTCGCGGCTGTAGGTCTGGATGTAGGGCAGGGCCTCGGCCAGCGTCCTGGCCGTGGCCCAACCCTGGCCTTCCGTGTCGTCGCTCACCCGTCGCTCCTAGGTCGCGCGTCCCGATAGCGGACGGGGGCGCCCCTGTCACCAAGCCTGCGCCGTGCTAGCGTCCGCATCGAAGGTGTCGGGGAGTTTTCATGCGCAGGGTTCTGGGGGCGGCGCTGGCCGTGGCGATGCCGGCGGGCGGCGACACGGTGGTGCGGCGGCCATGAAGACGTCGCCGATCCTGACCGTGGTCTTCTATGCCGCGGTCGCCGCCTGCCTGTGGCCGCTCTACGTCAGCGCGTCCCAGGTGGTCACCTATGTGCAGTTGGGCGTGGCGGCTCACAAGCTGGCGCAGATTCCGCCCGCGGTGGTGGCGGCCGCGGCCGTCCAGGCGGCGCTGCTGCTGTGGGCGATGATCGCAGCGGTGGTGCTGTTCCGCCGCAAGCAGGACAGCTTCGCCTGGCTGGTGGTGCTGCTGGTCCTGGTCCCGATGCTCTCGCAGCTGGCGCTCCGGTACGTTTAGGATCCCGGCCGGATTGAGCGCGCGAAATCAGTACGTTCCGCTCATCCCGGCATTCATCGGGATCAGCGGCATTGGACACGCGTCCTAGACGTCCACCTCCGGCAGCAATCTCGCGAAGTGGTCCTCCACGGCGCGATAGCACTCGCAGGCGGCGCGTTCGAGGCCGGGGCGGTCGATCACCTCCACCCGCCCGCGGTAGGTGCGGATCAGGCCGCGCGCCTGCAGTTCGCCGGTCACGGCGGTGACGGTGGTGCGTTGCACGCCCAGCATCTCGGCCAGGGACTCCTGGGTCAGGTGGATGATGTTGTCGCCGGCCCGGTCGTGGGTGGCCAGCAGCCAGCGGCAGCAGCGTTCGTCCGCCCGATGCAGGGCGTTGCAGGCCACCGACTGCATCATCTGGGCGAGCAGGGCGTCTGCGTAGCGGGAAAACAGGTCGCCGAACCGCGGCGAGCCGGTCTTGGCCGCCTCCAGGTGGCTGGTGGAGATGCACAGCGCGTCGCCGCCGATCTGCACCACGGCGCGCCCGAACGCCGGCTTGTGGCCCTCGCTGACGATCCCGCCGATGGCCCCCTCGCGCCCGATGGTGGCGGCCTCTAACTCGCGCCCGTCGCGGGTGACGATCAGCAGCGAGGCCATCGTGCGGCGGCAGGGGAAGTAGGTGGTGTGCACGTCGTCGCCCGGCTCGAACAGCACCTTGCCGCGCGGCAGGGCCACCGGCTCGAGGTGAGGCTCCAGCACCGCGAAATCGCGGGCGGAGAGCGCCGCCAGCAGGCGGTTGCCCCGCCTTGCGGCCGCGTGTGTATTCGCCCCCGGTTGCGGGGCGAGGGCGGTGGGGGTCATGCGGGCAGCTCCCGGACGTGGACGCCTGAAGAAACGCCTGACGGCCCCGCTTGTTGCATCGGGTGTCGGACGTGGCGCCCTAGATCGACCGCGCCACGACCTCCTTCATGATCTCCGACGTGCCGCCGTAGATCCGCTGGACGCGGGCGTCGCGCCACAGCCGCGCGATCGGATACTCGTTCATGTAGCCGGCGCCGCCGTGCAGCTGCAGGCCGGCGTCGCAGACCTCCCATTGCAGCTCGGTGTGGAACAGCTTGGCCGCCGACCCCTCGGCCGCGGTCAGCTTGCCCTCCAGGTGGCGGGCCATGCACCAGTCCAGGTGCGCCCAGCCGGCCTGCAGCTTGGCCTTCAGGCCGCCCAGGGTGAAGCGGGTGTTCTGGAAATCGAAGATGGTCTGCTTGAAGGCCTTGCGGTCCTTGGTGAACTTGACCGTCTCGTCGAAGGCGCGCTGGGCGGCGGCCTGGGCCTGGACGGCGATGCCGAGGCGCTCCTGCGGCAGCTGGTTCATCAGATAGGCGAAGCCGCGGCCTTCCTCACCCAGGCAGTTGGTGAGCGGCACGCGGACGTCCTCGAAGAACAGTTCGGAGGTGTCGGCGGAATGCTGGCCGATCTTGTCCAGGTTGCGGCCGCGCTTGAACCCCTCGCGGGTGGCCTCCACCAGGATCAGCGAGATGCCTTTCGAGCCGGCGTCCGGATCGGTCTTGGCCACCACGATGATCAGGTCGGCGTTCTGTCCGTTGGTGATGTAGGTCTTGGAGCCGCTGACCACATAGTGATTGCCGTCGCGCCTGGCGGTGGTCCGCACGCCCTGCAGGTCGGACCCGGCGCCCGGCTCGGTCATGGCGATGGCGGTGATCGCCTCGCCGGAGACCATCTGCGGCAGCCAGTGCCGCTTCTGCTCTTCGGAGCCGTAGTTCTCGATGTAGTCGGCGACGATGTCGGACTGCAGCGTGATGCCGGCCGAGGATCCCGCGTAGAACAGCTCCTCGGAGATCACTGCGTTGTAACGGAAGTCGAGGCCCAGGCCGCCGTACGCCGGCGCCACGGTCGGACACAGGATCCCCGCCTCGCCGCAGGCCAGCCAGAACTGGCGGTCGACGACGCCCTCGGCCTCCCAGCGGTCCAGGTTGGGCCACAGGGCGCGGTCGTAGAACTTGCGCACCTGGTCGCGGAACAGGTTCAGGCCTTCGTCGAATACCGGGCGGGAATCGGTGTGGATCATGGGAGGTCCCTATCGCTTGCCCCTCCGTTAGCCGGGTGACGTTGCGGAGGTGAAGCGTCATCGCCCTGCGGCCGGGACGGGTCGCCTTCGGCGGGATGGACACGCCAAACCGAGGCCTGAACGCAACGATAGTCGATGGGCTGGCGTTACCGCCGCATGCTCACGCCACATCGATCGGGATCAGCTGCGCGATGATCCGAAACGAACAGGACTTCGCCCTGGACCTGGACGAAGCGGATCGGCTCCACGACCGCGAACCGGCCGTGGGCACGCCGGAGCACGAGGCGTTTCTGCGGCTGCTTGGCCGGCTGGCCGGATACCGGCCTCACATACTGGCGCCCGCCGTCGGCCCCGACGCGAAGGCGCGGGAAGGCCTGGCCGCGCGGCTCCGCGCCTTCGAGGCGAAGATCGCACCGTCCTACAGCCAGCATTGGCAGCCCATGATCGGCGGCGATCTCAGGCCGCACGCCGACCGCAACGCGGGCTGAAGGCCGTTCAGACCGTGCAGGCGGCGATGATCTCGGCGCGGAGTTCCGGGATGCCCATGCCCTTTTCCGCTGAGGTGGCGACAACCCGGGGGAAGGCCGCCGGGCGCTTGGCGATCTTGCGCAAGGTCTCGGCGGTCATCTGTTCGACGTCGCGACCCTTCAGCTTGTCGGCCTTGGTCAGCACGATCTGGTAGGAGACGGCGGCCAGGTCGAAGGCCTCCATGGCCTCCTGGTCCACGTCCTTGAGGCCATGGCGGGCGTCGATCAGCAGGTAGGCGCGCTTCAGGTTCGGCCGGCCGCGCAGGTAGGCGCGGCCCAGGTTCTGGAACTTGGCCGCCGTGTCGCGGCTGACCTTGGCGAAGCCGTAGCCGGGCAGGTCGACCAGCCGCAACGTCTCGTCGGCGACGAAGAAGTTGATCTCCCGCGTGCGTCCCGGCGCCGTCGAGGCGCGCGCCAGGCCGTGGCGGCCGGTCACCGCGTTGATCAGCGACGACTTGCCCACGTTGGAACGGCCGGCGAAGGCCACCTCCGGCAGGTCGGCGGGGGGCAGGCCGGCGATAGCCACGCAGCCCATCAGGAAGGTCACGGGATGGGCGAAGAACACGCGGCCTGCCTCCAGCGCCTCGTCGTCGAAGGGCGAGGTTTCCGGACCCTTGGGGGTCTCGTCCATCAGGCCGCCTGCGCCTTGCCGGTCAGCCTGCGGATCAGCTTGTCGATGGGGTTATCCACCTTGAAGCGGCGCATGATGATGTACTGCTGCATGGCCGTGAGCATGTTCGACCAGGTGTAGTAGACCAGCAGGCCGATCGCGAACTGCGCCATGATGAAGGTGAACAGGATCGGCATCAGCTGGAACATCTTCTGCTGGGTCGGGTCCGGGGCCGGCGGGCTCATCGAGGTGGTGAGCCAGGTGGTGATCCCGTAGAGGATCGGCAGCACGCCGATGTGCAGGCTGGTGGCCATGAACGTGCCGATCAGCGGCGCGCTGCCCGGGTCCCAGGGGATCAGGCCGAACAGGTTGAAGATCGTCGTCGGGTCGCGGGCCGAGAGGTCCTGGATCCAGCCGGCGAACGGGGCATGGCGCATGTCGATGCTGATCTGCAGCACCTTGAACAGCGAGAAGAACACCGGGATCTGCAGGAAGATCGGCAGGCAGCCGGCCAGCGGATTGACCTTCTCGCGCTGGTAGAGGGCCATCAGCTCCTGCTGCTGCTTGGCCGGGTCGTCCTTGAATTTCTTGCGCAACTCCTCCATCGCGGGCTGCACCTTCTTCATCTTGGTCATCGACTCGTACTGCTTGTTGGCGATCGGGAAGAAGACCGCGCGCACCACGACGGTGAGCAGCAGGATGGCGACGCCGAAGTTGCCGACCTGGGCGTAGATGAAGCCCAGGAAGGTGAACACCGGGCGGGTGATGAACCAGAACATGCCCCAGTCCACGGCCTCGTCCAGGTGGGCGATGCCCAGGCGCTCCTGGTAGTCCTTCAGCAGCGGCACGCGCTTGGCGCCGGCGAACAGGCGGGTGGTCGAGCTGACCTGCTGGCCGGCGCCCACCGTGCGCGGCTGGCCGACGAAGTTGGCGTCATAGATGGTCACGCCCTGAGTGCGGGTCAGGCCATAGCGGCCGTCGAAATGCTCCTGCGGGCCGGGGATCAGGGCCGCCAGCCAGTAGCGGTCGGTGATGCCGATCCAGCCGCCGACCGAGGGCCGCGCCGGGCCGCCGCCGTCCTTCTCCCACTTCTTGTACTTGATCGGGCGGCGGTCGTTGCCGAACCAGCCCATGCCGCCCTCGTGGACCACGGAGTTCTTGCCCAGGCCCTCCGGCAGGCCCTGGCGCTGCACCGAGCCGTAGGGGGCGAGTGTGATCGCCGCCGCGCCGGCGTTGGCCACGGTGTCGGTGATCGTGAACAGGTAGTTCTCGTCCACCGCGATGACGCGGGTGAAGGTCAGGCCCTGGCCGTTGTCGTAGGTCAGGATCACCGGCTTTCCGGGCGCCAGCACCGTGCCCTGGGCCAGGGTCCACACGGTCTGGCCGTTCGGCAGGCCGGGCACGTTGGCGCCGGTCCAGCCGATGTCGGCGAACCAGGCGTTCAGCGCGCCCTCGGGGCGCAGCAGTTCCACCGGCGGCGAGGTCTTGTCGAGGGTCTCGCGATAGCCGGTCAGGTAGAGGTCGTCGATCCGCGCCCCGCGCAGCGACAGCGAGCCCTTCAGCGACGGGGTGGCGATCGGCACCCGCGGCGAGGCGGCGACCGCCGCCTGGCGGGTCAGCGCCGGTGGAACCAGCGGCTGGGCGCCCCGCGCCAGGGTCGCGGCGGCCGGCGCCTGGCGGGCGGCCGCCTCCTGCTGGGCCTTGGACTGCGGCCCGGCCACGAAGACCTGGTAGAGCAGGAGCATGATCGCCGCGCACACGAAGAAGATGATCGTGTTGCGGGTGTTTTCGTCTCTCATGAGCGGGGACGCGGGTTCCGTCTGGAAAAGGGGAGCGAGGGTAGGCGCGAGGGCCCGCTACACATGGGAGGCCGCGCGTTCGGCGGCGAGCCTTATCAGCGCGCTTTTCACATCGTCAAGCAAACGGGGCCAGGGGCGCGTCGTCATGCCTCCCCGGGCGATGAACACATAGTCGGTCCCGGGTCGGCCCAGGTCGGGCAGGATCAGCCGCGCGGCCTCGCGCATCCGCCGCTTGGCGCGGTTGCGGACCACGGCCCCGCCGATGCGCTTGGTGGCGGTGAAGCCCACCCGGACCCTGGCCTCGGCGTCGTTTCGGATGAGGGCCTGAATCACCACGGCCCCCTTGGCGCACGAGGGCGCCTGGGCGCAGGCGAGGAACTCGCTGCGCTTCGTCAACCGTTCGAGGACGGGACGGTCGGGACTGGGGGCGGCGTCCGTCATCCGGACACCTTTGCCGGCTCGAGCTTAGGCGCTCAGGCGCTTGCGGCCCTTGGCCCGGCGGCGGGCGAGAACCTTCTGGCCGTTCTTCGTGGACATGCGAAGGCGGAAGCCGTGACGGCGCGCGCGCACGAGGCGAGACGGTTGGAAAGTGCGCTTCACGAGAAGGCTCCGGGTCGAAAATCGAGCGGCGGTGGATAGTGGAAGGGGGTTCCCCTGTCAACCGCCGCGCGTCAGGCTTTACGCCGGCAGGCGCGCCAGGCTGCGCCGCCGGCGCATCGCCGCGCCCGCGAGGCCGAAGCCCAGCAGCATCATGGCCCAGGCCGCCGGTTCCGGCACGCCGCCGGCGCCGCTGCCCACGCCATGGCCGAGAAACCCGTCGCCGCTGCCGAACTCGAAGTGGTCCGGGCTGAATTGCGGGTCGCCTACGATCAGGCCGTAGAAGTCGATCACCGCCGTGCCGTTCTCGATGACGTTGAAGGTCACGTCGAAGCCGTCGAAACGCAGGAAGTCGGAGTCCCGCGCCGGCGAGATCCCGGTGTTGACCGTGCTCAGGAAGCTCATGTCCAGGTCGAAGCCGGTCACGCCGATCGGCACGATGCCATCGTTGTTGCGATAGGTGGCGTTGGCGACGTCCAGGTGCAGGGTCGCGCCATAGAGCGAGCTGCCGATGTCGCTGGTGCCGTTGAAGTAGGTCAGGGAACCGATCTTGAAGATCTGGCCGATGGCGCCCGCCTCCGGATCGAAGGAGCGCTTGTCGGTGAAGGTGTCGCCGGCGAAGGTCAGGCTGCTGTTGCCGGGGACGAAGCCGCCCGCCACGCCCGAGCCCCAGGTCAGGGCCGAGGTGTCGACGCCGCTGTAGACCGCATCGCCGCCGACGTTGTCGACCAGTGGCGAGCCGTCGGTGTTGATCAGGTAACCGGTCGTCACCGGCTTCTTGAACGCTCCGGTGACCGTGCCGGAATAGAATCCGATGGCCGCGGCGGGGGTGGCCAGCGCCATCGGCGCGAGCAGTGCGGCGCCGATGGCGGCGGCGTGAGCCAGCTTGAACATGGAAATGCCCCTTACCCATTTGGCCGGGGCGAACCGCCCCTGTTCGAGGCCTTGAGTGTCGGCGCGCGGGACGCCGGAAACATCTCCCATATGGGATAGGGAATCGGCGGGATCTTCCCTCGTCGGGCGAGTGGCCCCCACCCCGACCCCCAACCCTCCGACTCTCGCCCCGGTCGGCTCAGTCCGCCAGGGTCATCACCAGGGCCCCCTGCCGCGTCGCGACCAGGGTGTGCTCGTACTGGACGGTGGGTTCGCCGCCGGGCGGGCGCAGGGTCCAGCCGTCGTCGGAGGCCTCCTCGACCCAGTCGGCGCCCAGGCTGAGGAACGGCTCCAGGGTGAAGACCAGGCCCTCGGTGATGCGGCGGCGATCGGCGGGGTCCGCCCAGGTGGCGATCTCCTTGGGCGCCTCGTGCAGCGCGCCGCCGACCCCGTGGCTGGCAAGGTTCTTGACCAGGCTGTAGCCGTTGCGGCGCGCAAAGGCCTCGATCTGGCGGCCGGGGGCGTTGAGGTCGGCGCCGGTGCGCACGGCGCGGATGCCGCTCCACAGCGCGCGCCGCCCATCACGGCACAGGCGCTCCACGCGGGGCTTGACCGGCGGCACGGCGAAGCTGGCCCCGGTGTCGCCGAAAAACCCGTCCAGCTCGGCCGAGACGTCGATGTTGATCAGGTCGCCGGCCTGCACCCGGCGGTCGTCGGGGACGCCGTGCGCCACGTCCGGGCCGATGGAGATGCAGGTGGCGCCCGGGAAGCCGTAGGTCAGCTCCGGCGCCGCGCGCCCGCCCGCCTGCTCCAGCAGCCGGCGACCCAGGTCGTCCAGCTCGCGAGTGGTGATCCCCGGCTCCAAAGCCGCCCCCATCGCGTTCAGCGTCCGCGCCACGAGGCGACCCGCGGCGCGGAGTTTCTCAAGGTCGTCGTCGTTGCCGATGGTCATGGGTCACCGCTGATCCCGGCGAAGGCCGGGATCCAGATGGGATAGCTTAGATGTGGGATCGAGACACGCCGCGCCCATCCCGCCCACGCCGGCGCTTGGCGATCCGGGTTCCGGCCTTCGCCGGGATGAGCGGAATTGGAGGCTCACAAATCCGGCCGGATCACGGTCTTGCCGACCACCTTGCGTTGGGCCAGCGTCTCGAAGGCGTCGCGCCAGCCGCTGAGCGGGTACTCGGCATCGACGCGGGGTTTCACCTTGCCCGCTTCGGCCAGCTTCCAGATCGCCACGTTGTTCTCAGCCCCCTTGGCGGGGTTCTGGCGGCCGTATTCGCCGGCCCGGACGCCGTGGACCGAGAAGCCCTTGATCAGCGCGATGTTGACCGGCAGCACCGGCAGGCGGCCGGACGTGAAGCCGATCGACAGGATCCGCCCGCCGAACGCGATGCAGCGGATCGACTCGTCGAAGACGTCGCCGCCGACCGGATCGTAGATGACGTCCGCGCCGCGCCCGCCGGTGATCTCTTTCACCCGCTCGCGGAAGCCGCCGCTGACATTGACCGTGGCGTCGACGTCGTACTCGTCGGCGATGATCTTCAGCTTCTCGTCGGAGGCTGAGGCGGCGATCACTTTGGCGCCCAGCAGCTTGGCGTAATCGACGGCGGCCAGGCCGACGCCGCCGGCCGCGCCGTGCACCAGCACCCATTCGCCGGGCTGCACCTGGGTGTTGCGGCTGAAGGCGACATAGGCGGTGAGGTAGGCCACCGGATAGCCGGCCGCCTGGCTGAAGCTGAGGTTGGCCGGTTTGCGACGCAGGGTCGCTGCGGGAAGAACGGCGTATTCCGCGAAGCCGCCGCGGCCGCCGCTGACCACCGCGTCGCCGACCGCGAACCCGATGACGCCCGCGCCCAGCTTGTCCACCTCGCCGGCCAGCTCCAGGCCGCCCACGAACGGCACGGTCGGCTTGTGCTGGTGTTCGCCGCGGGTCTGCATCAGGTCGGGGAAGTTGACCGCGGCGGCGCGGACCTTGATGCGCACCTCCCCAGGCCCGGGCTCCGGGGTCGCTATCTCCTTGACCACGCAGCCGGCGTAGTCGGGCAGCAGCTGTTCGACCACCAAAGCGCGCATCAGATGGTCGTCCTCGGCAAGCCTTTGATTCCGTTCAGGATCATCTGCACGGCGAACTCGGCCGCGGTGGCGGTGTCGATCGGCCGGCGGGCCAGCATGCGGTCGCAGACCTCGCGGGCGATGGCGATGCAGGCGGCGGCCATGTATTCGGTGTCGGCGGCCGGGCCGCGGCCCTCTGCGATGGCGTCTTCGATGGCGTCTTTCACCTCGGCGAAGACCGCGGCCATCTCCGGGGTCTCGCCCTGGATGTGGACCTGCGGCTCGCCCTCCGGCCGCCGCGCGGCCCAGGTGTTGTGCTCGTCGGCCATGAACTCGAAATAGGCGACAATGGCCTCGCGCACGAAACCGTCGAAACCGATCCCCTTGCCGCGCAGCGCCTTCAGGATCGGGGCGAAGCGCCGCGCGCCGTCGTCGGCGAGGGCGGCGAACACCTCCTCCTTGGAGCGGTAGTAGTTGTAGAAGGTGCCGGCCGCGAGCCCGGTGCGCCGGATGATGTCGCGCACCGTCGCCTGCTCGTAGCCCAGCTCGCCGAACACCTCGCGCGCGGCGTCTAGGATCGCCAGCCGGTTCTGGACCTTGGTCTGCTCCCGCTTGCCGACCGGAAGATACGCGATTTCAGCCGAAGCCATGGACCAACCCGAACCTACAAAAGTGACGGGTGTCATTCTCTGCGGAGTTGACGTGCGCGGCAAGCGGTTATGCTTCGCGGCTCACACCGTGCGCTGCGCCCGGTCCTTCTCGTTGGCGCCGCGGATGGCGTTGCGGGCCTGCTCCCACTCTGCGTCGCCCCATTCGGAGAGCCGCGCGAAGCCGCCGCCGCCCTTCAGGTGGCCGCCGCCGTCGATGGCGATGGTCTGACCGTTGATGTAGGCCGAGCCCGGGTCCAGCAGATAGACCGCCATGTTGGCCAGCTCGCGCATCTCGCCGTTGCGGCCCAGCGGGATGGTGGGGTCGGAGGGCGGCGGCGCTTCGCCGATGGCCTCGGTGCTGCCGGGGTTCAGCCGCGCCCAGGCGCCCTCCGTCGGGAAAGGACCCGGGGCGATGGCGTTGAAGCGGATGCCGCGGCCGCCCCATTCCACCGCCAGCGACTGGGTCATGACGTTGAGGCCGGCCTTGGACATGGCCGAGGGCACCGTGAACGGCCCGCCGTGCCAGACCCAGGTGGTCAGGATCGAGATCACCGAGGCGTGCCTGCCTTCCGCCAGCCAGCGCTTGCCGGCGTCGAGGGTGACGAAGAACGAGCCGCGGAACACGATGTTGGCGATGGCGTCGAAGGCCCGCGGCGACAGGTCTTCCGTGCGGCTGATGAAGTTGCCGGCGGCGTTGTTGACCAAGCCGGTCAGCGCCCCGCCGGCCCAGACCTGGTCCATCGCCTCGTGGATCGCCTCGGGCACCCGGATGTCGCAGGCCATGCCGATGCACCGGCCGCCGCCGTTGGCGCTGTGGGCGTCGGTCAGTTCCTTGGCGGTGGCCTCGATGACATTGCCGCGCCGGCCCCAGATATAGACGTCGGCGCCCAGCATCACGCACGCCTCGGCCATCACCTTGCCCAGGCCGGTGCCGCCCCCGGTGATCAGGATCCGCTGCCCCTTCATCAGCCCGGGCTTGAACATCAGGTCGTCCATGGTGAATTCGGTCATCTCAGGCCTCCCGCATCTTGTCGTTGGGAGAGAGTGGGCCGCCCTGACGCTGGGTCGGTCAAGCGCCGCCGGCCACGAACGATGGGTCCACCCGCTTGATGAATTCCATCGCCGCGGCCGGGGCGCGGACCTTGCCCTCGTGGATGACGAAGGCGAACACGTCGCGCGGCCGGTCGGCCGGGCCGGTGCGGTCGACGGGGGTGAAGTCGCCGGGGATGTCGCCGGCCGCATAGGCCTTGAAGCGCGCGGCCCACAGGTCGAGGTCCGCCGGCCCATAGCCGGTCTCGATCTCGTCGGAGGCGGAGATCAGGCGCAGGTAGACCAGGTCGCCGGTGATGTCGGCGATCAGCGGATAGTTCTCGTTCTCCGAGACACAGATGGTCACGTTGCGCTCGCGGCAGAGGCCGATGAACTTCGGGTCGGCGAAGGTGCCGTTGCGGACCTCGATGACGTGTCTGAGGGGCAGGCCGCCCAGCGTGTCCGGCAGCAGGTCGAAGAAGCTGGCGAAGTCGTCGTAGTCGAATTTCTTGGTGGCCATGAACTGCCACAGGATCGGCCCCAGCCGGTCGCCCAGCTCGGTCATCCCCTGGTTCAGGAAGAACCCGACCGACTGCGCGCCGTCGCTCAGCTTTTTGCGGTTGACGCAGAACCGCGATGCCTTGACCGCGAACTTGAACCCCTCGGGCGTCGCGTCGCGCCACTTGGCCCAGCTGTCCGGCTTGAAGCTGGAATAGTAGGTGCCGTTGATCTCGATGGCGGTGAGCTGGCGCGAGGCGAACTCCAGCTCCTTCTTCTGGCTCAGTCCCGGCGGATAGAACACTCCTCGCCACGGCTCGAACGTCCACCCGCCGATGCCGCAGCGGATCTTGCCGGGTTGGGACATGGAAGCTCCTGTTCGCTGAGCCGGAACTGGTAGCGGTTGAATGGCAGGTTCTCAAGATGTTCCCGCGCCCGCCCGGCTGCTATATACTTTATGGAACAGACATCGCGAATCACCCTTGTCAGGACAGGCTGGCGCACCGGGGGAAGGTTCCGCCCCCTTGGTGACAAACGAGAGCACGGTCTCGCCGTCAGGATTTTTGAAGATGAGTGGCAACGCTCCCCCCAAGGATGAACCTGGCGCTCAAGAGCGGTTTGACCGCGGCATCGCGACCGCGCTGCGGATGCCGCCAAAGCCGCACAAGGCAACCGCGCCTAAACCATCCAAGAGCCCGAAGGCTTGATCGGCCGATAGGCCTTCGCCCGCTCGGTGTCCGTCGGCGGAACGCTGATCTCACCCGCGCACGAGGGACAGTGAAAGAAATGGTCGGTGTGGCCCGTAACGGCGACGTAGCCGGTGTGGCCGTCCGTCATCAGGTCCGATGCGCGATGCACCGACGTCACCAAGGCCGTGCGCAGGGTGTTCGCCGTGACGTTGGCGACGTGGAACGAACGGGCGCGCCCGCCGCGCTCAACGAGGGTCACGGCCTTCTGTTTCATCTCAGACTCGATATCGGCGGGCTTGCGCTTGTTCTTGTGCTTGTTGGCCGCCTTGCCGCCGACGTAGGTCTCGTCGGCTTGCACGATCTTGCCGGCGCCACCGATGGGCGCGGGATCGGCCGGGTTCATCGCTTCGCGGATGCGCTGCGCCATGAACCACGCGGTCTTGTAGGTGACGCCTAGCGAGCGGTGGAGCTGGTAAGCCGAGACGCCCATCTTGCTTGAGGCCATGAGCCGGAACGCGAGCATCCACTTCGCCAGACCGATGTGCGAGCGCTCAAAGATCGTCCCAACCGTCACGGTGAACTTCGTGCGGCATGACTTGCAGATGTATGTGCCGGGCTTGGTGGACTTGCCGCCCAGCAGGGTGACCGCTTCCGCCTCGCCACAGTGAGGGCAATACGCGCCATTGGACCAGCGTTGCGCCTCCAAGTGGATGCGGGCGGCTTCGTCGTCGTGGAAGATTTTGTCGGTGAGGTTCATGGCGGC
The DNA here is from genome assembly GCF_025351295.1 of Phenylobacterium sp. Taxonomy (GTDB): domain Bacteria; phylum Pseudomonadota; class Alphaproteobacteria; order Caulobacterales; family Caulobacteraceae; genus Phenylobacterium. The sequence continues at coordinate 40,344 of NZ_JANXWD010000036.1, read as the reverse complement.
TTTACCTCGAGCCGACGGTCTCAAATCCAGTGTGTTCTGTAAAGTATATAGCTGCCGTACGCCCCCGATACTCGTCAACTGGACCATGGACCCCGGCGCAAGGCTGGGGATAACGGGCGCAGGGGAGGCTTCGCGGGGCGAGGAACCCTACCTCCGCGCCGCCTTCGTGCGGTCCCGGATGGCCTTGAACTCCGATCCCGGCTTCCATTCCGGCCACACCCGCGCGTTGGCCAGGTGCTGGCCCAGTTCGAACAGCAGCGTGCCGTCGGCGACGAAACCCTTGGGGTCCCAGGTCGGATCGTATTCGTCCGCGGGCTGGTGGTACTTGTCGGCGGTATAGGCCTTGGACTTGGCGTCGCCGGCCGCCTTGCCGCCCTCGAACAGGTCGCGGCCGCCGCCGAAGCTGATGGCCGGCACGCCGACCTTGGCGAAGGGGAAGTGGTCCGAGCGGAAGAAGCTGCCGGCCTCCGGGCGCGGGTCGGGGCTGTAGTAGCGGTCGTGCGCCTTGCCCACCTTGATCAGCTCGTCCTGCAGGGTCAGCGGCGCGTTGCCCGAGGTGGTGAAGTCGTGGGCCAGGCCGTTGGGCCCGACGCCGTCCATGTTGATCACCCCCACGGTGGTGGCCAGCGGGTAGAGGGGGGCGGAGGCATAGTAGGTCGAGCCCAGCAGGCCCTTCTCCTCCGCGGTCACCGACATGAACACCAGGGTGCGCTGGGGCTTGGGCGCCTTCACCGAGTCCCGCGCCAACTCCAGCAGCATCGCCGTGCCCGAGGCGTTGTCGAGCGCGCCGTTGTAGATTTTGTCGCCCTTGGCGTCCGGCGCGCCGATGCCCAGGTGGTCCCAGTGGGCGGTGTAGAACACCCGCTCGTCCGGGTATTTCGTCCCCGGGATCGCGCCCACCACATTGTGCGAGACCACCTTCTGGGCGTCGATGGCGTAGTCGGTGGAGAAGCTCACACCTTTCAGCACCACCGGCTTGAAGGCCCGCGTCTGGGCGGCTTTCTTCAGCGTGTCGAAGTCGTAGCCGCCGGCCTTGATAAGGCCCGCGGCGGTGTCGCGCTGAATCCAGCCCTCCAGCGGCGCGTGGGCCGACAGCGGCGTCTTGCGGATGACGTCGAAGATCTCGTCGGTGTTGGAGTTCCGAACCGTGGCCCAGCCGTACGAGGCCGGCGCCGTCTCGTGGATCACCAGGAAGCCCACGGCGCCGCGGCGGGCGGCCTCCTCGAACTTGTAGGTCCAGCGGCCGTAGTAGGTCATGGCCTTGCCGCCGAAGTCGCCCTTCCCCGTCTCGAAGTCGGGGTCGTTGACCAGTACCAGGACCACCTTGCCCTTCAGGTCCACGCCCTTGAAGTCGTCCCAGTGGCGCTCCGGGGCGGTGACGCCATAGCCGGCGAACACCATCGAAGCGGCCTTGACGGTCAGGCGCTTGACCCCGGTCTGGGCGGCGCGGATGGCGATCTCGCGGCCCTGGGTCCAGGCGATGGTCTGGCCGCCGGCGGTGACGCTGACCGCGACCGGGCCGGTGGTGCGGAAGCGGGCGAGCGGCACGTCCTGGGTCCAGGCGCGGCCGCCGCCCTTCTGGGGATCGCCGGCCGGCTGCAGGCCGGCGGCCTGCATCTGGCGGATCAGGTAGGCGACGGTCTTGGTCTCGCCCGCGGTGGCCGGGCCGCGGCCCTCGAAGTCGTCGGAGGACAGCACCTTGATGTCGGCCATGATCCGCCCGGCGTCGATCGGAGACGGGGCGGCCCCGGCCGCGCTGGACATCAGGGCCGCCATCGCCGCGGTCAGGAGAAGCTTTTGCATCAACACACTCGGTTCGGGGTCGAAAGTTGCGCGACCCTAGTCGGTGTGCGGAGACGCCGCTAGGTCGCGGCGTGGCGGGCGCGGATGAACGCGTCGAGGCCGTCCAGGACCCGTTCCAGGCCGAACTCGAAGCGCGCCGTGCGCTCGCTGGGGCTGCGGGTGCGGCCGCTGCGGGCCTCGCCCATGCGCTTCACCGAGGGATAGTGCAGCGGGTCGTAGTGCGCCTCCAGCGCCGGGGTGACGATCGCGAACCACTGCTCGTCGGTCAGGCCGCTGCGCTGTTCGGCCTCGCGGGCGTCGCGGGCGGAGAGCAGGGCGCCGCCGATATAGTTCTGCAGCGCCTCGGCGGCCAGGCCCATGTCCTCATCGTCGAGGCCCATGCCGTCCAGCGCCCGCAGCATCACCTCGGCCTTGCGCAGGACGTTGGGGCCCAACGGCGGGCGGTGCAGGGCCAGGTCCTGTAGCCAGGGATGCCGTGCGTTCAGCGCCCAGCGCTCGCGGGCGATGAAGGCCAGCTTGGCGCGCCACCCGGCCAGGTCCTCGCCGGGATCGGCCGTTTCGACCAGGGCGCGGTCGAACATCAGGTCCACCAACTCGGCCTTGGACGGCACATAGGTGTAGAGCGACATCGGCGAGACCCCGACCGCCTGGGCCACCCTGCGCATGGAGAGCGCCTGCACGCCCTCGGCGTCCGCCAGCGCGATGGCCGCCTGGACGACTTCGTCCGTGGACAGGCGCTGCTTGGGCCCGCGCCGCCCCGGCTCCTGGCGGCCCCACAGCAGCTCGAGGCTGCGCCGCGGATCGCCGCTGCCGGTGAATTCCCTGTCCATCAGTCCCTGGCGCGCCACATACGAAAACGCTTTACACCATACGGAGTTTCGGGCAAAGGCGGCGTTGCAAGGGCCCGAAGAGGTTCTGCGGGGACGACGCACAGGATGCGCGGATTGCGGGCGCCCCATTGCGCCCGCGATGACTTGAGTCCAATCACCCGGTCGCCGAACCGCCGAGACCACCCATGCGTCCTGCCCATCTTGCACCCGCGACGCTACCCCTCCTGGTGGTGGCCGCCCTGGCGCTCAGCGGTTGCGCCGTCGCGCGCAAGCCTGACCTGCGCCTGCCGGTCGCGTTCGAGGGGCCCGCCGCGCCGCCGGCCGGGGCCATCGCGCTCGACAGCTGGTGGACGGCCTATGGCGACGCGGAGCTGACCGGCCTGGTCGAACAGGCCCTGGCCCGCAATCCGGACGTCCGCACGGCGCGCTCGCGCCTGGACGAGGTGAAGGCCCAGCGGATCAGCGCCATCGCCCAGTACCTGCCGCAGGGCGACCCGACCTATTCCAGCCGCCGCACCCACACCGATCAGCTGGGCGGCACGGTGGTCAGCATCCCGGGCTTCTCCAACAGCGGCACGTCGACCAACCAGGCGGCCAATTTCAATGTCAGCTGGGAGGTCGATCCGTTCGGCCGCGGCTTCTTCGCCGGCCGCGCCGCCACCGCCGAGGTGGCCCGGGTGCGCTATGCCTACGAGAACACGCGCGCCAGCATCGCCGCCCAGACCGCCGACGCCTGGTTCCAGGCCAAGGGCTTCGCCATCCAGCTGGCCGACGCGCGCGAGACCGCCCGCATTGAGCAGGACCTCTACGACGTGGCGACCAAGCGGGCCAAGGCGGGCATCGCGGCGACCTCCGACGCCGACCGCATCGCCGGCGACCTGGCCCAGGCCAATGCCCAGGTCGAGGGGCTGCAGGCCCAGCTGCAGGTCGAGAAGCGCGCGATCCTGATCCTCGCCGGCCGGGTGGTCGAACCCACGGCCAACATCAATTCGACCCCCGACGTGGGCCAGCCGCCGGCCGTGCCCCCCAGCCTGCCCAGCGACCTGCTGCAGCGGCGGCCCGACGTGCGCGGCGCCCAGGCGGCGCTGCGCTCACAGAAGAACCAGAAGATCATCGACGCCCTGGCGCTGTTCCCGTCGTTCAACTTCACGCCCGGGATCGGCTGGCAGAAGGTCAAGCAGCCCGGCTTCTCCTCCACCAGCCAGAACTGGGTGCTCGGCGGCTCCATCACCCAGCCCCTGCTCTCGATCCCGCGCCTGCTGGCCGAGTGGAAGGCCCAGGACGCGCGCACGGAGCAGGCCGTCACCGCCTATGAGAAGACCGTGCAGACCGCCTTCCAGGAGGCCGAGAGCGCCCTGGTCAATCTGGACGCCGACCGGCGGCGGGTGGTGATCCTGACCGATGGCGAGGCCCGCGCCCGGCGCGGCTACGCCGCCGCCCGGATCGGCTACGACCGCGGCTTCAACGACCTTTCCACCACCCTTCAGGCCGAGCAGTCCTGGCGCGCCGTGCGCGCCCAGCTGACGGCGGCGCAGGTCCAGGCGCTCCGCCGGTCCGTCCAGGCCTACAAGGCCATCGGCGGCGGCTGGCCGGCCCAGACCTACGCGGCGAAATGAGACCGACCCGCATGCAGCTCTCCAGATTCCTCGTCCCGGCCGCCTGTGCGATCTCGCTCGCCGGCTGCCACAAGCCGCCGGTCAAGCAGACCGAGGCCGACCAGGCGCGCGCCGTGCGGGTGACCCGCATCGAGTCGCGCTCGATCGTCGGCTCCCTGGCCGCCTCTGGCGACCTGGTGTCGCGCGAGGAGGCCGCGGTGCTGCCCGAGGTGAACGGCTACCGGGTGTCCCGCGTGCTGGTCGATGTCGGCCAGTATGTGAAGGCCGGCCAGACCCTGGTGCAGCTCGACCCCACCCTGATCCAGGCGCAGGTCGCCCAGGCCGAGGCGCTGGCGGCCCAGGCCGACGCCAACGCCCTTCAGGCCGAGGACCAGGCGAACCGGGTGAAGGACCTCGATGGCCAGGGCGTCCTCTCCCAGGAGCAGATCGACCAGCGCCGCCTGCAGGCCAAGGCCGCACGCGCCCAGGCCCGCGCCCAGGCCGCCTCGTTCAAGGACTTCAAGACCCGCGCCAGCAAGCTGGCGGTCACCGCTCCGGTGTCCGGCCTGGTGCTGGAAAAGAACGTCCGGCCCGGCGACCTCTCCGCCGGGACCGCCACGCCGTGGTTCCGCCTGGCCCGGGACGGGGAGATCGAGCTCAGGGCCAACCTCAGCGAGCCCGACCTGGCCCGCGTGCGGGTGGGTCAGAGCGTCGACGTCACCCTGCCTTCCGGCGCTGTCGCCCGCGGCCATGTCCGCCTGATCAGCCCGCAGGTGAACGCCCAGACCAAGCTGGGTGAAGTGCGCATCCTGCTTCCGGTCCGCCCCGACATCCGCGCCGGCGGCTTCGGCCGCGCGGTGTTCAACGACGCCTCGGCCATGGCCCTGGCCGTGCCGGAAACCGCGGTGCGCTACGATGCCGACGGCGCGGGCGTGATGGTGGTCGGGCCCGACAACCGGGTGAAGCGGGTGCTGATCACCGCCGGCCCCCGCGGCTCCGGCCTGGTGCAACTGGTCGCGGGCCCGCCGGCCGGCACGCGCATCGTGCAGAATGCCGGCTCGCTGCTGCTGGACGGCGACCTGATCAAACCGCAGGACGCCACGGTCGCCGCCGAGGCGCCGTCGCGCAAATGAGCGAGCCGTCCCACACGGGCTTCCCGATCTCCGCCTGGGCGATCCGCAACCCGATCCCCGTCGCGGTGCTGTTCCTCGGCCTGGTCATGGCCGGGATGATCGCCTACCTGGGCCTGCCGATTAAGCAGTACCCCAACATCGAGTTTCCAGTGGTGTCCGTCACGGTCACCCAGAACGGCGCCGCGCCGGCGGAAATGGAGACCCAGATCACCCGTCCGGTCGAGGACGCGCTGGCCGGGGTCACCGGGGTCAAGAACCTGCAGTCCGTGGTGACCCAGGGGGTCTCCACCACCTCGATGCAGTTCGAGATCGGCGAGAACATCCAGAAGAAGACCGACGAGGTCCGCTCCAAGATCGCCCAGGCGCGCCAGATCCTGCCGCGCGACATCGACGAACCCACCGTGCAGCAGGTCGAGGTGGACGAGGTCGCCCCGATCCTGACCTACGCGGTCGCCAACGCCAACATGACCGACGACCAGCTCTCCTGGTTCGTCGACGACACGGTCGCGCGCGAACTGCAGGCCGCCAAGGGCGTCGCCCAGATCACCCGGGTGGGCGGGGTCTCGCGTGAGATCAACGTCATCGTCGACCCCGACCGCCTGGCGGCGCGGGGCCTGACCGCCAGCCAGGTCAACAATGCGCTGCGCGGTTTCCAGGTCGACGCCCCCGGCGGCCGGGCGATCGTGGGTGGCCGCGAGCAGAACCTGCGGGTGCTGGGCAACGCCACCTCGATCGCCGCGCTGCGGGACCTCAACATCCCCACCGGGACCGGGGGATTCGTGAAGCTGTCCGACGTCGCCGATATCGGCGACGGGGCGTCGGAGGTGCGCGGCTTCGCCGAGCTCAACGGCCGCCCGGTCGTGGGTTTCCAGGTCTCCAAGACCAAGGAAGCCTCCGACGTCGTCACCGAGGACGGGGTCAAGCTGAAGCTGGCCCAGATGGAGAAGGCCCATCCGGGGATCAAGTTCGCCAAGATCTCCTCGACGGTCGACGATACCCGCGCCAGCTTCCAGGCCACCGAGCATGTGCTGGCGGAAGGCATGTTCCTGGCGGCGCTGGTGGTGTTCTTCTTCCTGCGCGACTGGCGCGCCACGGCGATCACCGCCGTGGCCATGCCCATCTCGCTGATCCCCACCTTCCTGGTGATGAAGCTGGCCGGCTTCTCGCTGAACGTGGTGACGCTGCTGGCCCTGACCCTGGTGGTCGGCATCCTGGTCGACGACGCCATCGTCGAGATCGAGAACATCGAGAAACGCGTCCAGCGCGGCCTGCGCCCCTACGAGGCGGCGATCCAGGGCGCGGATGCGATCGGCTTGGCGGTGGTGGCGACCACCATGGCCATCGTCGTGGTGTTCCTGCCGGTCAGCTTCATGCCGGGGATCCCCGGCCAGTTCTTCAAGGAGTTCGGCCTGACCGTCTCGGTGGCGGTGCTGTTCTCGCTGCTGGTGGCGCGGCTGGTGACGCCGCTGATGGCCGCCTACCTGCTGAAGGCGGGCGTGCACAAGCAGGAGCGCAAGCCGTTCAAGGGCTTCTATCGCAACGCCCTGGAGTGGGCGCTGGCGCACCGGATCATCTGCGCGATCGGCGGCGCGGTGCTGTTCTTCTCCACCGGCAGCCTGGTGTTCTTCCTGCCGCAGGGGTTCCAGCCCGCCGGCGACCCGGACCTCGTCTACGTGGACATCCAGGGACCGCCCGGCGCGACCTCGGGCGACATGGAGGCCATCGCCCAGCGCATCAACACGCTGTTCCACGGCGAACGGGATATCCGGGGCGTGTTCGTGCAGATCGGGTCGACCGCCTCCGGCGGCTTCGGGCCCGGCAGCGGGGCCGCCGGCGGCGGCGACCTGCGCAGCGGTACGGCCACGATCCTGCTGGACCCGAACCGCCATGAGAAGGGCGACCAGATCCGCCAGCGCCTGCGTCCCGGCCTGCGCGCCATCCCGGACGCGCGGCTTACCTTCCTCAATTTCCAGGGCGGCGCCGGCTATCAGCAGATCCTGACCGGCGACAATCCGCAGAACCTCGACCGCGCCGCGCTGGAGCTGGAGCGGCAGATGCGCCGGCTGCCGCAATTGGTCGACCCGCGCCCGTCGACTCCGCCGGTCGGGCCGGAGATCGTCATCCGTCCGAAGACCGAGGCGGCCGCGCGCCTGGGCGTCTCGCCCGACGCCATCGCCACCATCGTCCGCGTCGCGACCCTGGGCGACATCGACGCCAACGTCGCCAAATACAACGAGGGCGAGCGGCGGATCCCGATCCGCGTGCGACTGCCGGAGTCGGCCCGCGCCGACGTCCAGCGGATCCGCTCGCTGCGGGTGCCGACCACGGGCGGCGGGTCGACGACCCTCGACAGCGTCGCCGACATCGCTTTCCAGGCAGGCCCCGCCCGCATCAACCGGCTGAATCGCGAGCGGGAGCTGACCGTCCGCGCCGAGTTGAACGGCGTGGAGATGGGCGACGCCCAACGCGCGATCAACCGGTTGCCGATCATGAAGAACCTGCCGCCCGGCGTGCGGCCGGCGGCGATCGGCAACCAGCAGGCGATGGCGGAGCTGTTCGCCGGTTTCATCATCGCCTTCGCCACCGCGATCTTCCTGATGTACGCGGTCCTGGTGCTGCTGTTCCGCAGCTTCTTCAAGCCGGTGGTGATCCTGACCGCCCTGCCGCTGTCGTTCGGCGGCGCCTTCATCGGCCTGCTGGTGTTCAACCTCTCGGTCTCGATCCCGTCGCTGATCGGCTTCCTGATGCTGATGGGCCTGGCGGCGAAGAACTCGATCCTGCTGGTCGAGTACGCCATCGAGCGTGAGCGCGAGGGCATGACCCAGCACGACGCCATCGTCGAGGCCTGCCGCGAACGGGCGCGCCCGATCATCATGACCACCGTGGCCATGGCCGCCGGCATGCTGCCCACCGCCTTCGCGCTGGAGAAGGGCGCCGAGTTCCGCCAGCCGATGGCCGTGGCGGTGATCGGCGGCCTGATCACCTCGACTTTGCTGTCGCTGGTCATGGTGCCGGTGGTCTACCGCTTCGTCGACGACTTCGAGACCTGGCTGACCCCGCGCCTCTCGCGCCTGGTCACCCCGCGCGAGGCGGCCGGCCAGCCGGTTCCCGAGGACCGGCTGTAGGTTAGGCGCTGGCGTTGTCTCCCCGGCCGGGCTCGACGCCGCCCACGTACCTCAGGCCCACCTTCCACCCATCATCCCTGGCCCTGTGCCTCGGATCCATCGTCCCGCTCGCGATGGTGGGCGGCGCTCAGAGTTCGCCGCGGATCACCTGGGCGAACTGGTCGGGGTCGACGTTGCCGCCGGATAGCACCAGGCCCAGGGTCGTGGCCCCCCCGGTCTTCAGCTTGCCGGCCAGCAGGGCGGCCAGGCCGGCCGAGCCGCCGGGCTCGACCACCAGCTTCAGGACCGAGAAGGCGTAGCGCATGGCCTCGGCCACCTCGGCGTCGGTGACCACGGCCACGTCGGCGACGGTCTTCAGCAGGATCGGGAAGGTCAGCTCGCCGGGGCAGACTGTCTCGAGCGCGTCGCAGAGCGTGCGCTTCATCGGCGTCACCGCCGTGCGCCGGCCGGCCTGCAGCGACCTCAGCGTGTCGTCATAGCCCTCCGGCTCGACGCCGTAGATCGCGGTGGTGGGCGAAAGCGCCTTCACCGCCGTGGCGATGCCGGAGAGCAGGCCGCCGCCGCTGCACGGGGCGACCACCGCGCCCAGGGTGACGCCCAGCGCGTGGGCCTGGCGAACCAGCTCCAGCCCGACCGTGCCCTGGCCAGCGATGATGTGCGGGTCGTCGAAGGCCGGGACGATGACCGCCCCGCGCTCGGCGGCGATCGCGGCGGCGATCTTTTCGCGGCTCTCGGTCAGCCGGTCGTAGAACCGGACCTCGGCGCCGTAGCCGACCGTGGCCTGCGCCTTCACGTTGGGCGCGTCGGCCGGCATGACGATCAGGGCCGGGATGCCGAGCAGCTTCGCCGCCAGGGCGACGCCCTGGGCGTGGTTGCCCGACGAGAAGGCCACCACTCCGCCGACCCGCTGCTCGGCGGTGAGCTGGACCAGCCGGTTGTAGGCGCCGCGGAACTTGAACGCGCCTACGCGCTGCAGGGTCTCGGGCTTGATCAGCACCCGCAGGCCGACCCGTTCGTTGAGGACCGCGCTCTCCAGCAGCGGCGTCTCCACCGCATGGCCCAGCAACCGGCCGGCGGCGGCCTCGATGTCGGCCAGGGTGACGCTCATTTCGCGAACACCATGGCGTCGTCGGCGAAGGCCTTGAACTCCAGCGCGTTGCCGGAGAGGTCCAGGAGGAACATCGTCGCCTGCTCGCCCGGCTCGCCCTTGAAGCGGATGTGCGGCTCGATCACGAACCGGGTCCCGGCGGCGGTCAACCGCTGGGCCAGGGCCTCCCACTCCGCCAGCTGCATCAGCAGGCCGAAGTGGCGGACCGGGACGTCATCGCCGTCCACGGCGTTGGTCGCCCTGTGCCCGGCCTCGTCGGGCGACAGGTGGGCGACGATCTGGTGGCCGTGGAAGTTGAAGTCGACCCATTCGTCGCTCGAGCGCCCCTCCGGGCAGCCCAGCAGGTCGCCGTAGAAGGCGCGCGCCTCGGTCAGGTTGCGCACCGGAAACGCCAGGTGGAAACGGGGAAGGTCCATGATTTCGCTGATAGCGCGCACGCCCCTTGAGGGCGAGGGCCACTTCGTCTAGACCAGCGCCGCAAATTGATCTCCACCCCCACGCCGAGCACCTGTCGAAGGGCGCGGGGGATTCTCCGGGCAGGTCGGGAGATCGTACCCAGATGGCCAATGTCACCGTGATCGGCGCCCAGTGGGGCGACGAGGGCAAGGGCAAGCTCGTCGACTGGCTGAGCAACCGCGCCGACGTGGTGGTGCGCTTCCAGGGGGGGCACAACGCCGGCCACACCCTGGTGGTCGGCAACCAGGTCTACAAGCTCAGCCTGCTGCCCTCCGGCGTGGTCCAGGGCAAGTTGTCGATCATCGGCAACGGCGTGGTCGTCGACCCCTGGCACCTGATGAAGGAGATCGAGACCCTGCGCGGCCAGGGCGTGGCGATCACCCCCGACCTGCTGGTGGTGGCCGACAACGCCTGCCTGATCCTGCCCCTGCACGGCGACCTGGACCAGGCGCGCGAGGCCGCGGCCACGAACAAGATCGGCACCACCGGCCGCGGCATCGGCCCGGCCTATGAGGACAAGGTCGGCCGCCGCGCGATCCGCGTCGCCGACCTGGCCGACCGCGAGGCGCTGGAGGCCAAGATCGACCGGCTGCTGGCCCACCATGCCCCGCTGCGGGCGGGCCTGGGCCTGCCGCCGGTGGACGCCGCCGCCTTGCTGGCCGAGCTGGAAGCCATGGCGCCTAAGGTGCTGCCCTATGCGCAGCCGGCCTGGCTGCGGCTCAACGAGATTGTCAAGTCGGGCAAGCGGGTGCTGTTCGAGGGCGCCCAGGGCGCCCTGCTGGACGTGGACCACGGCACCTATCCCTATGTGACCTCCTCCAACACCGTCGCCGGCCAGGCCGCGGCGGGCTCGGGCCTGGGGCCGAAGGGGCCGGGCTATGTGCTGGGGATCGTCAAGGCCTACACCACCCGGGTCGGCGGCGGCCCGTTCCCCACCGAACTCTTCGACGCGGTCGGCGAGCACCTGGGCACGGTAGGCCGCGAGTTCGGGACGGTCACCGGCCGGAGCCGTCGCTGCGGCTGGTTCGACGCGGCGCTGGTCCGCCAGTCGGTGGCCCTGAACGGCATCGCCGGCATCGCGCTGACCAAGCTGGACGTGCTGGACGGCCTGCCGACGCTGAAGATCTGCACCGGCTACCGCCTGGACGGCCAGGAGATCGGCTACCTGCCGGCCGGCCTGAAGGCCCAGGCCGCACTGACGCCGGTCTACGAGGAGATGGACGGCTGGTCCGAGACCACCCAGGGCGCCCGCTCCTGGAAGGACCTCAACGCCAACGCCGTGAAGTACGTCCGCCGCATCGAGGAACTGATCGGCGCCCCCGTCGCGCTGCTCTCCACCAGCCCGCAACGCGACGACACCATCCTGATGCGCGACCCGTTCCACGACTGAGCCGGTCGGGTCGACGCCGGACGCTGTCATCAAGCTGATATTTACGGTTCAGCTTTCTAATGCTCGCCGAAACCTGGCGGGACCGGACCCTTGTTCGACGGCGACAAACGTTCACTCGAGAAGATGGCGCCCAAGCTGAAGCGGGTGCTGATCGCGGATCCGCAGCCGGCCAGCGCGCGCCTGCTGACCGAGATCATGCGCGACATCGCGCGCAGCCACATCTGGGTCGCGCCGACCACCGACCGGGCGATGAAGATCGCCGAGACCTGCGATCCGCAGCTGATCGTGGTCGAGCTCGGGCATGACGATCTCGACGGCCTGGCCTTCACCCGTACCGTGCGCCGCAGCCACTGGAATTGCCGCCAGGCGCCGGTGATCACGGTCACGAGCGCGGCCACCGCCGGCGCGATCCTGGCCGCCCGCGACGCCGGGGTGCACGAGTTCCTGCGCAAGCCCTACAGCATGAAGGACCTGGTCCGCCGGCTGGAAGCGGTGACCCTGCGTGACCGCGACTGGGTGGAGGGGGTCGGTTACATCGGCCCCGACCGCCGCCGGTTCAACTCCGGCGAATACGCCGGCCCGCTGAAGCGCCGCACCGACGGCTCGGAAACGCCCTACCAGCAGAAGATCAACCAGGCGCTGAAGATCGTCCGCGCCGCCGTGGCCGCCTCGGAGACCGACCCGGAACAGGCCATGCGCGCCATGGTCACCCAGGCCAACGCCATCCAGTCGATCGCCACCGACTTCAAGCTGACCCTGGCGGCGTCGGAGTTCTACCGCCACCTGTCCAAGGCGGCGCACGCGGGCGGCAAGTTCACCCGCGCCGAGGCCGAGAAGTGGGCGGCGCCGCTGCTCACCTTCCTGCCAAAGGACGCCGACCCCGGGCGAACCGCAGCGGCCGCCTAGAGCCGATCCGTCGCTCTCTGGGGAAACCGTACCCTACGCCGTCGGTGAGACGCCGGGCGCTTGCCAGGCCCCGACTGGACCCTTCACACTCCGCAACGGTTACCTTCCTGAAATGCGGAGGACTGTCCCATGGACGCCAAGCTCGACACCCTGACCCCCGCCGACCAGCTGGCCCGCGACAATCCGGTGCGGATGCCGCACGAAAGCATGCCGTACCGCGCGGCCCGCACCGCCCTGCTGGCCGAGGAGATCGAGCTGCGCCGCCACATCGAGCGGGTGTCCGAGCAGCGCCGCGCCCTGCCGCCCGGCGGCCCGGTCACCGGCGACTACCGCTTCGAGGGCGAGGACGGCCCAACCGACTTCGCGGGCCTGTTCGGCGACAAGCCGACGCTGGCCATCTACAGCTACATGTTCGGCCCGCAGCGCGAGCGGCCGTGCCCCATGTGCACCAACCTGCTGGGCGCCTGGGAGGGCAATGCCGCCGACCTGGACCAGCGGATGTCCCTGGTGGTCGTCGCGCGCTCGCCGATCGAGAAACTGGGCGCCTGGAAACGCGAGCGCGGCTGGAAAAACCTGCGGCTCGTGACCGACCTCGACGACGCCTATTCCCGCGACTATTTCGGCTTGCTGCCGGACGGCTCGGAGGTCCCGTCCTTCAACGTCTTCACCCGCCGCGACGGGACCATCCGCCACTTCTGGTCCGGTGAGATGACCGGCTTGACCGCCGACCCCGGCCAGGATTCGCGTGGCGCACCGGACCTGGGGCCGATGTGGGCGGTGCTGGACGCCACGCCCGAGGGCCGCGGCGCGGACTGGTATCCGAAGCTCGACTACGACCGCTGAGACTGCGCCGCCAGCAGGCAGCGGGTCAGGGACGCCGCGGTGGTCTGCGCATGGGGCGCGGCCAGCATGGTCATGTGCGCGCCGCCGGTTCCAACGATGGACAGGGTCTGTGCCTGCCGGCGCCAGATGGTCTGCGGCGACGGCAGCTCGGGGTCGCGGCCCTCCGGGACGAACACCGTCAGCTCGCCCGGGTAGAAGCCGGGCCGGTGCCGGGCCGATGCCACCAGGGCGCTGGCCGCCACCTTCAGCATGCCGGGCGGGATCTGTCCCAGGACGGAGGGCCGCGGCGGGCCGCCCGCTGTCCGGCCTGCCCCCAACCGGGCGATGAACCGGACCGCGCGCCCGCGCGCCACGGCGAGCCAGACCCGCGGGGGCCAGCGCAGCGGGCTGGTCATGGTGTCGAACAGGCCGACCAGCCCCACCTCGTCCCCGGCCTGTTGCAGCCGCCGCGCCATCTCGAACGCCACCAGGCCGCCGAAGGAATAGCCGCACAGGTAGTAGGGCCCCTGCGGCTGCCGCGCCCTGACCGCGCCCAGATAGTCCGCCGCCATCGCCTCCACCGATGTCTGCGGTGGCTCGCGACCGGCCAGCCCTCGCGCCTGGATGCCGATCACCGGCCCGGGATAGGCCATCTGCCGGGCGATCTGGAACAGGCCGGCGACGCTGCCGCCCAGCCCATGGACAATGAACACCGGCGGCGCGCCCTCGCCGGGCTTGAGGGCGACCAAGGGAACGTAGCGGTCGGGACGGCGCTGTCTCAGCGCCTCGCAGAGGTCCACGAAGCGCGACGCCTCATGGATCAGGGTCAGCGGCAACTCGAAGCCCAGTGCCTCTTCCAGTTCGATCATCAGGGCGATGGCGCTTAGGGAATCGCCGCCGACGTCGAAGAAGTCGTCCTGCGGATCGCCCACCGGGGCCTGCAATACCGCCTGCCAGGCCTGGGCGACCGCGCGTTGGATGTGATCGCCCGGGTCCGGCTCAGCATGGGCGGCCCGGGCGCGTTCGGCGCGGACCGTCGCCTCGTCCAGCGCCAGCAGCGCGCGGGCATCCAGCTTGGAGCTGGGCAGTCGCGGGATCTCGGGGACCCGGTAGAACCGTCCCGGCCGCATCGGCGCCGGCGCCCGGCCCATCACACGCCGCAGATCGTCCAGCAGGCCGGCGTTCGCCCCGTCACCGGCGCTCACATAGGCGACCAGGGTCGGCCCGCCGCCGCCCCCCGTGCGGGCGAGGACCCCGACGTCGCGCACCAGAGGGTGCTGGCGCAGGGTGGCCTCCACCCCGTCGAGGTCGACGCGGGCGCCGCGGATCTTCACCTGCCGGTCCTTGCGCCCCAGCCGTGCCAGCAACCCGTCGGGTCGCTGCCGCACCAGGTCGCCGGTGCGGAAGACGCGATCCCCTGACCCGTGGCGCTCGACGTCCTCGCCGGCGCAGCGTCCGTCGACCCAGAGGCCGAGCGCCACATAGGGGCTGGCGACGACCAGTTCGCCCACCTCGCCGGGCGGCGTCGGGCGGCCGTCCTCGTCGATCACCGCCAGGCGGTTGCCGGGCAGCGGATAGCCGATCGGGATGCGCGGGTCGTCGCGCGGGCCCGCGCCGTCGACGAACCACTGCATCATCGGCGCCTCGGTAGCGGCGTAGATCAGCTGGACCCTGGCCTCCGGCGCCAGCCAGGCGCGCATCAGGTCGATGTCGCTCCATAGCGTCGTGTCGCCGCCCACCCGCACCAGCCGCAAGGCTTCAGCCGCCCGTTCGGCGCTGGACCCCACCACCGCGCGCAGCAGGGCGGGGAAGGCGAACAGGACGGTGATGGCCTCGTCGCGGACCACGTCCAGGATCTCCCGCGCCCCGACCCGCCCGGGGTCCAGCAGCCGCAGCGTCGCGCCGGCCAGCAGGGCGGTCAGGGTGTCGCGCACGCCGACGATCGTGCAGGGCGAGGCCAGGGTGAGGAACCGGTCCTGCGGAGTGATGTGCGCCGCGTTGGTGGACTGGGCCACCCGTTGCAACATGTTGCGCTGGCTGTTGACGATCCCCTTGGGCCGCCCGGTGCTGCCGGAGGTGAACAACACGCAGGCGGGCTCGTCCGGACCCAAGGCGGCGGGCCGCCAGCCCGGCCCCGCCGCCTGAGGCAGGCCGGCCAGGCGCAGGACCTGCGCGGCGCCAACCGCCACGCCCGGCAGTCCGGCCTCCACTCCGAGGATCAGGGCCGGCCGCGCGTCGGCCAACACCTGGCCCAGCCAGTCGGCAGGCGCGTGGGCGTCCAGGGCCACGAACGGCCGCCCCGCCGCGAGGCAGGCCAGCATGGCCAGGGGAAACAGCGGCGAGGTCGGAAGCGCGATGCCGATCAGCTCGCCCGGCCCGGTCCGCGCGGCCAGGGTTTCCGCCAGCCCAGAGAGGCCGTCCCACAGCTCGCCGTAGGAGAGCGTGGTCGCCCCGTCTGTGACCGCGACCCGGTCGCGATGGCGCCGCGCCACGCGTTCGAACTGGCCGACGATCGGCCGGCCCAGATCGTCCTCGGCGAACCGGGCGAAGGCCCGGCCGGTCGGGCCGTGCCAGTCCAGCGGGCGACTGTCGGCCGCGAGCCAGTCCAGGCCCTCCAGCCCCGCCGCCGGGGCCAGCGGTTGCGCCCGGGCCGCCATATCAGTGCCCCGCCGGCGGCGTCGCGGCCGCCGCGCGTTCGGTCACCCGCGCCCCGCTCAGGGCGTTGGGCAGGCTGTAGTTGCCTTCGTGGCAGGCGTATTCGTAGATAGGACCGGTCGCCGTCCGCATCGGCATCTCGCCGCGCCACGGCTGCTTGAAGTTGACCGGGTCCTCGGCCTGGAACGCGTACAGGATCCGGTCCTTGGCGATCCGCGTGAAGCGTTCGGTCAGCTTGCCCTTGGCCGACCAGGCGAAGCCGCCGCCCAGGCTGCCGACGAACCCGCGGGGGTCGAAGTTGGTGGTCTCCACGACCAGGGTGTCGCCCTCCCACCAGCCGACCGAGTCGCCCATCCAGACGCTGACCCCGGCCGGGATGTGGGTGCGGTCGCCCATCCTGACGATCCGAACGTCGTGGTTCATCTCGATGGAGATCGCCACGTGGTCCCGGGTCTGGACGATCTGGTAGTTGGCGTTGAAGCCGGTGTTCATCATCGGCGGGCCCTCCGGCGAGCCGATGGCGGTCAGGCAGCGCTCGCTGACCGGCCGACCCTCGGGCCCGTCGAAGGACTCCTCATCGGCGTCCTTCACCGCCTTGCGGCCTGCCTCGGTGAAGGGGATCTGGCCGTTCGCAGGGTCGACGATCCACGACGAGCGCCGCTGGCCGTCGATCCGCGCCAGGTGTAGGTCCATCTCCAGGAAGTCGGCCTGCGGCGCCGCCTTGACCACCGGGGGCGCCGGGTTGTTCGGGTCGATCGGCTTGGTGCTGACCAGGTCGCCGACCATCCGGTTGAACATGGACTCCATCATCGCGGCCTCGGCGTCGGTGGCGATCAGCGCCTTGAAGATCGGCGGGCGCTGCAGAAAGGTCAGCGACGAATTGGTCCAGAGGCCCTGCAGGTCCGGCGCGCCGAAGGCGGTGCGCGGGGCGCGGTAGGGGCCGGCGTCGGCCGAGCCTCCGCCCAACGCGAGGCCGGTGGCGAGAACGACGCCCAGCGCCGCGGCGGCGGTCTGCGGCCGGAACGCCCGGGCGAACCGCACCCGGACCATCCAGAAGGCCAGCAGGGCCAGCACCGCCAGCACCGGCAGCATCGGGACGACGCCGTCGCAGATCGCCTCCGGCAGGAATTTCTGCTGCCCGAGGAAGAACGAGCCGGTGGCCACGAACAGCGCCGCGCTCATCCGCCAGACGTGCCGCGCGATCCGGGGCGGGCCGGCCAGCCCGCCGCGGCGGATCATGCGAAGGTCGCAGGCCGCCGCCAGCGCCGCGAGCACCGCGCAGGCGTAGACGGTGGTGAACTCGCCCGACCTGGGGCCGCCGGCGAGGCGGAGCGCAATCGGCGCATCGGGACTGGCATGGAGGTTCATGGCGCGGTCTCCCTCGAGAGGTTGGGCGGGCAGGCAGGAGCCAGGGTGACGGCAGCACGGGTCAGCCGGAGAAATCTCCGTTGACGGCGGCGCCGGGATTCAGGGGTTCAGGCTGGCAGGGTCAGATCGGCTCGCGTCGTCGTCGGAGCCAGGCGGCCATGGCCAGAAAGGCCGCGGCGACCGCCAGCCCGAGCCAGATGTCGGGCATGGCGAACGCTCGGAGCGGATCGAGGTCGCCGAGCTTGCCGATGGGGGCCTTGCCCATGCCGTCGAGGCTGAACGCCTGGTTGAAGCCGCCGAACAAGCGCCGACCCAGGAAGCTCCCGATGTGTGCGGTCCCGAAGGCGCCGCGTTCGACCATCGCCGGCACGACGAACGGAACCATGGCCCAGAGGATCGGCATGCGCTTGGCCCAGGCCGAGACCAGGATGAACCAGGCGTAGATGGGCGCCGTCCACAGCGCGTCCACCAGCAGGCCGTAGGGCAGCGCCACCCACATCAGGCCCAGGTGCAGGTGGCTCCACAGCAGGTTCGGGTCCAGCCCGTTCAGCAGGGTGACCAGGGTCGTCAGGACCAGGATCGCCACCTGGGCGGCGAAGGTCACCGCGACGGTGATCGCCGGAATGACCAGGATCGGGATGGCCGCCTTGGACAGCACGGTCGTAAGGTCGGAGACCGGCAGCGACTTCCAGAACAGGATGCTGCGGTCGCGCCGCTCGGCGTGCAGCGCGGCCAGGCTGTAGAACACCGCCACGAAGAACGCGGTCGCCATCACCGCGAAGGCCACGAAGGCGTACGGCCCCATCAGCACCGCCGCCCGCTTGGCGTCGCCCGCCGCGATGGCGCGCAGGGCGTGCGGCAGGGCGATGGTGCTGAGCGCGATACCGAACAGCGCGAAGGCGGCGATGGCCATCGGGGCCAGGTAGACCGCGCGGTTCTCCCACAGCTCGCGGCGGACCGACCAGTAGAGCAGTCTGCGCCATCCAAAGGCGGTGGGTTCCGGCAGGGCGTTGGAGGGCGTGGTCATGCCGCGGCTCCTTCGGCGCCAGCGTTGGGCGGGCCCATCAGGGCCACGAACAGGTCGGCGACCCCGGGGGTGCGCACCTCGCCCAGGGCCGCGAGCCGGTCGCGCGCCACGCCGTCGAACAGCATCAGGGTGCGCGCCAGCGCCCGGCGCTCGTAGATCGGCCGCAGCGCCCGGGCGGCCTCGACCTGCTGCGGACCCACGACCAGCTCCAGATAGCGGGCCTCCAGGTCCTCCATGCTGGCGCTGAGCACCACCCGGCCGTGGTTCAGGAACACCACGTCGGTGAGGATGTGCTGGATCTCGTCCACCTGGTGAGTCGAGACCACGATGGTGCGCTGGCTGTCGAAATAGTCGTTGAGCAAGGTGTCGTAGAACTGCTTGCGGTACAGCAGGTCCAGCCCCAGCGTCGGCTCGTCCAGCACCAGCAGCTTCGCGTCGATGGCCATCACCAGGGCCAGGTGCAGCTGGGCGACCATCCCCTTGGAGAGCTCGCGAACCTTGCTGGTCCGCTTGATGGCGGTCCTGGCCAGGAAGCCGTCGGCCTTGGCCCGGTCGAAACGCGGGTGCACCCCGGCCACATAGTCCACGGCCTGCCAGACCCGGATCCAGCCCGGCAGCACGGCCACGTCGGCGATGAAGCAGACGTCGCGCAGCAGCCGGTCGCGCTCGGTCCAGGGATTACGCCCCAGCACCTTCAGCTCGCCCTCGAATTCGGTCAGCCCCAGCATGGCGCTGAGCGCCGTGCTCTTGCCCGCGCCGTTGGGACCGATCAGGCCGACGATCCGCCCCGCCTCGACAGTGAGGTCGACGCCGTCCAGGGCGAGGGTCTTGCCATAGGCCTTGCGCAGGCCGCGGGCTTCGATGCAGGCCATGGCCTCAGCCCTCCCCACGGTCGGCGGCGGACGGCCGCATCAGGTCGTCCGGCGTCAGGCCCAGCCGCTGGATGGTGGCGTGGATGTCGGGCCACTGCTCGGCCAGGAACCGTTGCCGCTCGTCGCGCAGCAGCAGGCTCCGGGCGCCCACGGCGATCACCGAACCCTGGCCGCGCCGCTTCTCCACCAGCTGCTCGTCGTCCAGCTGCTGGTAGGCCTTGAGCACGGTCAGGGGATTGATCCGGTACTCGGCGGCGACGTTGCGCACCGACGGCAGGGGATCGCCCTCGTTCAGGTCGCCGTCCAGGATCATGGCCACCACGCGGTCGCGCAGCTGGCGATAGATCGGCTGGCTGTCGTTCCACTGCGGATCCATGAACACGTCCGGATAGCCCACGCGAGCGAGTCGCAAACGATCGTTCCTTTGGACCTTGGCGCCGCCTGGCTCTCGTCGCGCTGCATTGGCGGCCCCAAGGTCTGTCCCGTACCGATCTGGTGTTTTACATAACTATAACACCATAGCAGACGCAAGTGGTTTGTTCGAACCCTCCTGTTCCCCTTGCGGGAGAAGGCCGCGCGGGGTCCTCCGCGCTTCCCCTCGGGCGTCAGCGGCGCGAGGGTGGGGAAAACAGGTTTGGAGGACCGTCATGGGCGAGTACGAGGCCATCACCTTCCAGCGGCGCGGGCAGGTCGGCGTGCTGACCCTCAACAGCCAGGACCGGCTGAACGCCATCAGCCGGGCGATGATGCGCGACGTGCCGGCGGCGCTGGCGGCGGCGCGGGCGGACGATGCGGTGCGCGCGGTGGTGGTCACCGGGGCCGGGCGCGGCTTCTGCGCCGGGGCGGACCTGACCACCGCAGCCATCGGCCAGGCGCGCGCGCCGGAGCCCGCCAACGCCGAGGAGCGGCTGGACGAGATGGGCTGGGTCGGCCGCTGGGCGACGATGTGGGCCAGTTTCGACAAGCCGGTGATCGGGGCGATCAACGGGGTGGCGGCCGGCGCGGGCCTGTCGACCGCGGTGGCCTGCGACGTCCGCATCGGCTCGGAGCACGCCCGGTTCAAGAGCGTGTTCATCGAGCGGAACCTATCGCCGGATTCGGGGCTGAGCTTCTTCCTGCCGCGGATCGTCGGCTATGCGGCGGCGGCCGACATGATCTTCACCAGCCGTACCATCGGCGCGGACGAGGCGCTGCGGCTGGGCCTGTTGAACCGCCTGGTCGGCGCCGATGACCTGCTGGACGCCGCGGTGGCCTACGGCGAGGAGATGGCCCAGTGGCCGCCCCTGGCGTTGCGGATGTCCAAGCGGGTGCTGCAGCACAACCAGGAGGTCGGCCTGGCCGAGGCGCTGAGCTACGAAACGATGGGCCTCAGCTTCTCGCGCAAGGCCACCCACGACTCCCAGGAATCCATCGCCGCGTTCCGCGAGAAGCGCAAAGGCGTCTACACGGGGACCTGAAAACCCGGTATCCCGCGCCCGACGATTTGAAGGAGCCTCCCATGCCGGCCGACTCAGGCGCGCCCCAGAAGACCTATCGCTGGGACGACCCGCTGGACCTCTCCTCGCGGCTGTCGGAGGAGGAGCGGATGGTGTGGGACGCCGCGCGCGACTACGCCCGGGGTTCGCTGCTGCCCCGCGTGGTCTCGGCCTATGCCGAGGAGCGGTTCGACCGCGAGATCATGACCGAGATGGGCGAGCTGGGGTTCCTGGGCCCCACGCTGCCGGAGGAGTACGGCTGCGCCGGGGTGAACCACGTGGCCTACGGCCTGATCGCCCGCGAGATCGAGGCGATCGACAGCGGCTACCGCTCGGCGATGAGCGTGCAGTCCTCGCTGGTGATGTACCCGATCTACGCGTTCGGCTCGGAGGAGCAGCGGCGCAGGTACCTGCCCGGCATGGCGGCGGGCCGGATCATCGGCTGCTTCGGCCTGACCGAGCCGGACGGCGGGTCGGACCCGGCCTCGATGCGGACGGTGGCGAAGAAGGTCCCCGGCGGCTTCGTGCTGAACGGAGCCAAGATGTGGATCACCAACTCGCCGGTCTGCGACGTGGCCCTGGTGTGGGCCAAGCTGGACGGCAAGATCCGCGGCTTCCTGGTCGACCGCGGGACCCAGGGCTTCGAGACGCCGAAGATCATGGGCAAGCTCAGCCTGCGTGCCTCGGTGACCGGCGAGATCTCGCTGACCGACGTGCAGGTCTCCGACGAGGCCATCCTGCCCAATGTCGAGGGCCTGCGCGGGCCGTTCTCGTGCCTCAACAAGGCGCGCTACGGGATCGCCTGGGGGGCCATGGGGGCGGCCGAGTTCTGCCTGCACGCCAGCCGTGACTATGTGTCGAGCCGCAGCCTGTTCGGCCGCACCCTGGCCTCGCGCCAGCTTGTGCAGAAGAAGCTGGCCGACATGTCCACCGAGATCGCCCTGGGTTTCGAAGGCGCCCTGGCGCTGGGCCGGCTGATCGACGAGGGCGCCTGGGTCCCGGAGGCGATCTCGATGCTGAAGCGCAACAACTGCGGCAAGGCGCTGGATATCGCCCGGGTCGCGCGCGACATGCACGGCGGCAACGGCATCTCCGGCGAATACCACGTGATGCGCCATGCGCAGAACCTGGAGACGGTGAACACCTATGAGGGCGCCCACGACGTCCACGCCCTGATCCTGGGCCGCGCGATCACCGGCGAGAGCGCCTTCTAGACCGGCCCTCCGAAGACACCCCAGGGGTTCACCCAACACTAAATTCACAGGTGCGCGGCTATCCTAGCGTCACCTGTGTTGGGGGGATCGATGGCCGGAGAGAGCGCGAACCGCGCCGCCGCCAAGGCTGAGATGATCGAGTGGCTGTTCGAGAACAGTCACGATCTGATGCATGTCGCCGGTCCCGACGGCCTGTTCCGGTTGGTCAACCGGGCCTGGTGCGACATCACCGGGCTGAGCGAAGCCCGGCTGATCGGCCGATCCTGCCTGGATTTCTACCATCCCGACGATGTGAGCGGCGTGCGTGAGCGGGCCCGGCGGGCCCGGCCCGGCAATGTCAGCGAGACCGAGCTGCGCGTCGCCGACAAGGACGGGACCTGGCGCTGGTTCGCCGGCCGGCGCCAGGTGATGGCGGACGGCGCCCACATCGTCACCCTGCGCGACGCCACCGCCGAACGCGCCGCCCGCGAGGAGATCGAGGAGGCGCGGCGCACCCGCAAGATGCTGGGCGCGCAGGCCGGCCTGGGGACCTGGACCTTCGAGCCCCTGGAGAACCGCATCTGGTGGTCGGATGAGCTGATGGACCTGGTCGGCCTGGACCCCGCGGCCCACGGCGATCCGGACGCCTTTTTCAAGCTGGTGCATCCCCGCGACCGCACGCCCACCACGGCGGCGATGGAGGAGGCGCTGGTCACCGGCGCGCCGTTCCAGATGGAGCATCGGGTCCGCGGCCGCAGCCGCTGGATCACCATGCGGGTGACCGTGCTGACCGAGCCGCGGGCCGGCGGAGCCTTCGCCCTGATCGGCATGTCGGAGGACATCACCGAGCTGGCCAACGCCCGCGACGCGGCGCGCCGCGGCGAGCGGCACATGAAGACCGCGCGCCGCGAGGTGGCGGTCAACGCCCGGCGCCTGAACCTGGCGATGCAGGCCGCCGAGGCCGGCGTCTATGAGATCGACCACGTCCGCAAGACCTTCTGGTGCTCGCCGGAGTTCGAGCGGATCACGGGCCAGAGGAACTCCAGCTACCTGGAGGCCACCGAGCTGCGCTACCCCGGCTTCCACGCCGACGACCTGGACCACGTGCGCGCCGCCTTCCGCGACCTGCACCACGGCGACAAGAGCTCCGGCGAGTATTTCGAGGCCCGCATCGTGCGGCCCGACGGCGCCGAGCGGTGGGTGCGCATCTTCCACCACCTGATGATCTCCAAGGGCGGGCGCTGGCTGAAGGCGGTCGGCCTGATCCAGGACTGCGACGCCCACAAGCGCCAGGAGATCGCGCTCAAGGAAGCCCAGCGCGCCGCCGAGGCCGCCGCGGAGGCCAAGGCGGCCTTCCTGGCCAATATGAGCCATGAGATCCGCACCCCGATGAACGGGGTGATGGGGGTCCTGCACCTGCTCAAGACCGAGCAGCTGACCGAGGACGGCCGCAGCCTGCTGCACGAGGCGCTGAACTGCGGGCGGATGCTGGCCGAGCTGCTGAACGATGTCATCGACTTCTCCAAGATCGAGGCCGGCCGGCTGGAACTGACCTGCGAGCCGGTGGACCCGGCCGCCCTGGTGAACGGCGTGGTGCGGCTGCTGGAGCCGCAGGCCCACGCCAAGCACCTGCAGATCGTGGTCGACGCCGATCCGGCCCTGGGCTGGGTGCGCTCGGACCCGGTGCGGCTGCGCCAGGCGCTGTTCAACCTGGTGGGCAATGCGGTGAAGTTCACCGAGCGCGGCCATGTTGTCATCCGCTGCCGGCGCGCTGATGCCAATTCTGAAGGAAGAGGGGGTGTATTGCGCTTCGAGGTGCAGGACACCGGCGTGGGCATTCCCGAGGCGGCCCAGGCGCGGCTGTTCGGGCGGTTCAGCCAGGCCGACGCCTCGACCACGCGCAAGTTCGGCGGCTCGGGCCTGGGACTGGCGATCACCCGGCGGCTGGCCGAGCTGATGCAGGGCCAGGTGGGCTTCGTCTCAGTCGAGGGCCAGGGATCGACGTTCTGGCTGGAGGTGTGCGCCGAGCCGGCCGAGGCCCAGGCCGAGCCGGTCGAGCCCAGCCTCTCGGTCCTGCAGGACGTGCGCGTGCTGGTGGTCGAGGACAACGCCACCAACCGGCTGATCGCCACCAAGCTGCTGGAGAACATGGGCGCCGCGGTGGAGACCGCGGCGGACGGCTACCTGGGCGTGGAGGCTGCGGCGCGGGGCGGCTTCGACGTGATCCTGATGGACATCCAGATGCCCGGCATCGACGGCCTGGAGGCCGCGCGCCGCATCCGCGCCCTTGGCGGCGGCGCTGCGGCCACGCCGATCGTGGCCCTCACCGCCAATGTGCTCTCGCACCAGCGCCAGTCCTATCTGGACGCCGGCATGGACGGGGTGGTCGGCAAGCCGATCTCGCCGGGGGTCTTGCTGGCGGAAATCAGCCAGGCCGTGGCGCGGCGGGATGAGGTGCTCGAGGCGCAGGCCGGCGCGACCGCCGCCGCCTGAGGGCCGTCCGGCTTTCGCCCCCCTCGCCGGCGTGCTTGATTGCCGGCCTGGAGTCACGGGGGCGTAGATGCGGGCGATCGCGGCGGGACTGATCGGGCTGGCGACGACAGCCCTGGGGCTCGCGCCAGGCGTGGCGGCGGCCCAGGCGCGGCCGGACCAGCAGGCGTTCCGGGCGATCTATCAAGAGCTGGTGGAGACCAACACCACGCTGTCGGTCGGCAGCTGCACCGAGGCGGCGGCGAAGATGGGCGCGCGGCTGAAGTCGGCCGGCTTCGCGGACGGCGACCTCACCTATTTCGCCGAGCCCAGCCACCCCAGGGAGGGCGGGCTGGTGGCGATCCTGAAGGGCTCGGACCCCAAGGCCGGCGCGGTGCTGCTGCTGGGCCACCTGGACGTGGTCGAGGCCAGGCGTGAGGACTGGACGCGGGACCCGTTCACCCTGGTCGAGGAGAACGGCTATTTCTATGCCCGCGGCACGGCGGACATGAAGTCGATCGACGCCATCTGGGTCGACACCCTGATGCGTCTGAAAGCCGGCAAGACCCCGCCCAGGCGCACCCTGAAACTGGCGCTGACCTGCGGCGAGGAGACCAATGAGGCGTTCAACGGGGCCGACTGGCTGGCGAAGAACAGGCCCGACCTGATCCGCGCGGACTTCGGCCTCAACGAGGGCGGCGGCGGGCGGCTGACCCCGGACGGCAAGCGCGACGTGCTGTCGATCCAGGTGGGCGAGAAGGCCAGCCAGAACTTCCAGCTGGTGGTGACCAACCCCGGCGGCCACTCGTCGCGGCCCTCACCGGACAATGCGATCTACCACCTGGCCGGGGCCCTGATGAAGATCCAGGGCTACACCTTCCCGGTGAAGCTGACCGAGACCACGCGGGCCACCTTCGCGCTGCGGGCCGAGCGGGGCGACGCGGCGGGCAACGCGCTGAAGGCGCTGCTGGCGAATCCGGCGGACGCGGAGGCGGCCAAGGTCGCCGCCACCGACATCAATGTGAATTCCATCCTGCACACCAACTGCGTGGCCACCCGCCTGGACGCCGGCCATGCCTCCAACGCCCTGCCGCAGCGCGCCACCGCCATCGTCAACTGCCGGATCTTCCCGGGCGAGACCTGGCAGGAGACCCAGGCGACGCTCATGCGGGTGATGGACGACCCGAAGGTCGCGATCGCCGCCCTCAATCCCGACAAGCCGATCGCCATCCCGCCGCCGCTGGACCCCAAGGTGGTGGAGCCGATGAAGGCGGCGGCGGCGAAGCACTTCCCCGGCGTGCCGCTGGTCCCGGCCATGTCGTCGGGGGCCACCGACGGGCTCTACTTCGGACCGGTGAAGATGGCGATCTACGGCGTCCCCGGCATCTTCGGCGACCCCGACGGCGGCGGCGTGCACGGCCTGAACGAGCGGCTGCGGGTGGCGTCGCTGTACGATGGGCGGGACTATCTGTTCGACCTGGTGAAGGTCTACGTGGGCGCGAAGTAGAAACCTGCTCGGTCTGGGAAATTTCGCGCCCCTTCCTCCTCGATGCAGGAAAGGCAGGGATGGTGGTGAGTGCAAGGTGATCGGGCGAAGGCGCAGGTCGGCGCCGACCTCGGGGCGCTGCGGCTTCGCAGCGGCCACACCACCACCCCTTCCCCTCCTCCATCGAGGAGGAGGGACGCCATATCCGGCGATATCCAGGACGCTCCTGGCCCCGCGCCCTACTCCTTCGGCTTCACCACCTTGTCGGGGTCCTGGATGTCGGCCTCGACGGCGAAAGGGCTGGGCGGCGGGGCGACGAAGCAGGGCAAGGGTCCGAGCTTCAGGCCGTGCGGCGGTTTCTTCACCCCCGCGCCGGGTCCGCCGGGTCTGGACCAGATAAACCGGCCGCACCTCCAGTTGCGGCCCGGCTGCGATCGGCGCCGGCGCCAGGGTGCGGGACAGCAGCAGGAACAGGCCCGTGTGCGCCACCGCCACCAGGGCCAGCGCCGTGTGTGTCCGGCGCCAGGCGCGCGGGTCTCCCATCGGCGTTCCCCATCCGCGTCGCGAGGCGGCCAGTTGCGCGGCGCTTGAGGGCGGAATTTGGACGAGCGGCGCACCATGCTTCTGGCTAGGCTCGCCGCAGCAGAGTCGGGGCCCGTCATGGATCGCAGAGTCTTTCTTCAGGCCGCCGGGGCGGCGGTTCTCGCGGGGCCGGCGGCGGCGCAGTCGTCGGAGGACGCGCGGCTGCGCGGCCTGCTCGATACCTTCTGGGAGGAGATCGTCGACGACAGCCCGGAGCAGGCCACCAGCCTGGGGCTGGACGTGGGCGCCCGGGCGCGGCAGCGGAGCCAGGTCAGCAACTATTCGACCTTTGGCCGCACGGCGATGTTCCAGCGGACCAAGGGCCGGCTGGGGCGCCTGAGGACCATCGACCGCGCCCAGCTCTCGGCGGCGTCGCAGATCGACTATGACGTGGTGGTCTACCAGTTCGACCAGGCGGTGACCGGCGCCGAGCGGTTCCGGTTCGGCGAAGGGCCGGCGGCCGGGTTCTCGTACGCCCCCTATTCGCCCTACGTGGTCAGCCAGCTCTCCGGACCCTACCAGGCGCTGCCCGACTTCCTGGAGTCGAAGCATCCGGTCGAGACGGCGGCCGATTGCGAGGCCTATCTGACGCGCCTGCAGGCGCTGGCCGGGGCCATCGACGACTCCACCACCTCGCTGAAGGCCGAGGCGGCGATGGGGGTGCTCGCGCCGGACTTCCTGCTGGAGCAGGCCAGCGTCCAGCTGGCCAAGCTGGCGGCGTCGGACAGCCTGTCCGTGGCCTTCGCCAGAAAGGCGGCCGCGGTCGGGATCGGCGGCGACTGGAAGACCCGCGCCGACGCGGCGCTGGCCCTCAGCGTGCGCCCGGCGGTGGAGCGCCAGCGGGCGGCGGTGGAGGCGCTTCGAAAGACCGCCCGCCACGAGCCCGGGGTCTGGAAGCTGCCGGACGGCGAGGCCTACTACGCCTGCGCCCTGGCCTTCCAGACCACCACCGAGCTGACGCCGGACGAGGTGCACCGGCAGGGCCTGGACCAGGTCAAGGCCCTGACCGGCAGGATCGACGCCCTGCTCCGCGCCCAGGGGCTGACCGGCGGCACGGTGACCCAGCGGCTGGTGGGGCTGAACAGGCGGCCGGACCAGCTCTACGCCGACACCGACGCCGGGCGGGCCGAGATCCTGGCCTTCCTGAACGGGCGGATCGCCGACGTGCGGGCGCGGCTGCCGCGGGTGTTCGCCACCCTGCCCGCCGCGCCGATGGAGATCGTGCGCGTGCCGCCGTCGATCGAGGACGGGGCGGCCAACGGCTATGCCCAGGGCCCGTCGCTGGACGGCAAGCGGCCGGGGCGGTTCTACATCAACCTGAAGGACACGGCGGAGTGGCCGCGGTTCTCCCTGCCGACCCTGGCCTATCACGAGGGCTACCCGGGCCATCAGTGGCAGGGGGCGATCGCCCAGGCCGCCAAGGAGACCCCGATGCTGCGGCGGCAGGGGGTCGGGTTCGCGGCCTATGGCGAGGGCTGGGGGCTCTACGCCGAGCAGCTGGGCGACGAGCTGGGCTGCTACGACGACGACCCGCTGGGCCGGATCGGCTTCTTGCAGTCGCTGCTGTTCCGGGCGGTGCGGCTGGTGGTGGACACCGGCATGCACGCCAAGCGCTGGAGCCGCGAGCGGGCCACCGACTACATGGTCGAGGCGACCGGCCGGCCGCGCGGCGGGATGCAGCGCGAGATCGACCGCTACTGCGTCTGGCCGGGCCAAGCCTGCAGCTACAAGGTCGGCCACAACGCGTGGCTGCGGCTGCGCGAGGATGCGCGGATGCGCCTGGGCGCCCGCTTCGACATCAAGTCCTTCCACGAGGTGCTGCGGGTGGGCCGGCTGCCCCTGGTGGTGCTGGACCGGGTGGTGAAGACGCAGATCGTGTGAGGCTGGCGTACGGGACGGCCTGCGACTTGTTCGCCGAGCAACGTCAGGCTACGTCCTCGGCAGGACGGTGACGCATTCCGGAGCTCTCAATGACGCCTACTCGAACTGTTGTGTGGACCGCGATCGCCGGCGCGGGGCTGGCCCTGGCCGTGACGGCCGTCCAGGCCTCGGCCGCCGGCAATCCGGTCGAAGAGCGGCAGATGACCATGAAGCAGGTCGGCTCGGCCATGAAGGACCTGTCCGGCCTGGCCAGCGGCCAGGCGCCCTGGGACGCGGCCAAGCTGAAGGACCTGACCAACGGCATCGCCGGCAGCGCCAAGAAGCTGAAGAGCCTCTATCCGGCCAACACGGCGGCGGACCCGAAAACCTCGGCCGACCCGAAGATCTGGACCAACAAGGCCGACTTCGACAAGCGCCTGGCCGAGATGGGGACGCTGGCCGCCGCGGCCAGCAAGGCCACCAGCGCCGAGACCTTCAAGCCGGCGTTCCTGGCGCTCGCCGGCACCTGCAAGTCGTGCCACGACCTCTATCGCAAGAAGAAGACGTAGGCGCGCCGACGCGTCGGATGCCGCCAGGTTTCGGGATCGGGGGATAGGGTCGCATGCTCAGGCGCGGCATCGTCATCGTGGCCTTGCTGGCCGTCGTGGTCCTGGCGGCCCTGTGGTTCCTGACCGCGCCGCGCAAGCTGCCGGCCTCGGAGCTCGCCGCGGCGCATGTGGCGAACCTGGCCAATGGCGAGGCGATGTTCACCGCCGGCAACTGCTCGGCCTGCCACACCCCGCCCGGCCAGCCGGACCGCGCCCAGCTGGGCGGCGGGCTGAAGCTGACGTCGCCGTTCGGTACCTTCGTGGCCCCCAACATCTCCTCAGATCACAAATATGGCATTGGCGGCTGGAGCGAGGCGGAGTTCGTCAATGCGGTGAAGCGCGGCGTCGGCCGCCACGGCGAACACCTGTACCCGGCCTTCCCCTATTCGGCCTACAGCCTGATGACCACGTCTGACGCCCGCGACCTGTTCGCCTACATCAAGACCCTGCCGGCCGCGTCCGCGCCGTCCGCGCCTCACGCGCTGAAGTTCCCGTTCAACATCCGCGCCGCGGTGGGCTTCTGGAAACTGCTGTACTTCAAGCCGCATGAGTTCGCGGTCGACCCCAAGCGCTCGGCGGCCTGGAACCGCGGCGCCTACCTGGCCGAGGGGCCGGCGCACTGCGCCGAGTGCCACACGGCGCGCAACGCGCTGGGCGGACCGGAGCTGGACAAGCTCTACGCGGGCGCGCCCAACCTCGAGGCCGGCGGCCGGTTCGCCACCAACATCACCCCGCACAAGGACGGGATCGGCGACTGGTCCGAACAGGACATCGCCGACTTCCTGAAATCCGGGACCGACAAGTGCTTCAACGAGCCCACCGGAATGGTCGCGGTGATCGCCAGCACCAGCAAGCTGAGCGACGCCGACGCGGCCGGGCTGGCGGCCTATATCCACGCCCTGCCGCCGCGCCCTGGCAATGGCAAGCACAAGACCTGCTAGGGTCCGGCCAAATCAGGCTGACAGGGAGGATTCGATGGCGGAGATCGCCGCGCCGGGCGTCGAGGTCGCGCCGACTTCGCTGCGCACCGTCATCGCGGCCTCGTCCGCGGGGACCACCTTCGAGTGGTACGACTTCTTCGTGTTCGGCAGCCTGACCGGCATCATCTCCAAGACGTTTTTCTCGGGACTCCCGGAGACCGCTGCCCTGGCCGCGGCCCTGGCGCTGTTCGGCACCGGCTTCCTGTTCCGGCCGCTGGGCGCCCTGGTGTTCGGCCGCATCGGCGACCGGGCGGGGCGCAAGGGGGCGTTCCTGGCCACGGTGCTGCTGATGGGCGGGGCGACGGTGGCGATCGGCCTGCTGCCGTCCTTCAAGCAGGCCGGCGCCATCGGGCCGATCCTGCTGATCGCCATGCGTATCATCCAGGGGTTCGCGCTGGGCGGAGAGTATGGCGGCGCGGCGATCTATGTGGCCGAGCACGCGCCGGCCAACGGTCGCGGCCGGGCGACCAGCTGGATCCAGACCTCGGCGGCGTTCGGCCTGTTCGGGGCGCTGATCGTGATCCTGGTCTCGCGCACGGCGCTGGGCAACGAGGCGTTCGAGGCCTGGGGCTGGCGGATCCCGTTCCTGTTCTCCGGCGTCCTGCTGGCGGTCTCGATCTGGATGCGCCTGAAGCTGAGCGAGAGCCCGGAGTTCGCCAAGCTCAAGGCCGAGGGCAACGAGTGCAAGGCGCCCTACAAGGAAGCGTTTGGCCGCTGGCCGAACCTCAAGCTGGTGCTGATCGCCCTGGTGGCCGTGATGTTCGCCCAGGGAGCCGTCTGGTACACCACCTTCTTCTACGTGCAGACCTTCATGGAGCGGTTCCTGAAGGCGCCGCCGGAGACCATCAACCTGCTGATGATGGCGGCGACCGCCGCCAGCGCCGTGGGCTACGTGGTGTTCGGCTGGCTGTCGGACCAGATCGGGCGCAAGCCGGTGCTTCTGTTCGGCATGACCCTGATGCTGGCGGCCTATTTCCCGGGCTTCCACATGCTGGCGCGGACGCTGAACCCGGCGCTGGCGGAGGCGGAGGCGCGCACGCCGGTGACGGTGATCGCCGACCCCGCCGACTGCTCGCTGCAGTTCGATCCGGTCGGCAAGGCCAGCTTCGTCTCGGCCTGCGACATCGCCAAGTCGACCCTGGCCAACGCCGGGGTGTCCTACCGGAACGAGCCCGGCCCGCCCGGCCAGCCGGCCCTGGTGCGGATCGGCGCCCAGACCATCCCTTCCACCGGCGCGGCCGGCCTGCCGCCGGCGGTGGCCAAGGCGGTGAAGGCCAGCGTCGAGGCCCGCCTGAAGACCGCGCTCAGCCAGGGCGGTTATCCAGTGAAGGCCGACCCCAAGCGGATGAACCTGCTGGGCGCGTTCGGGGTGCTGCTGGTGTTTGTGACCGCCGCCACGGCGCTCTATGGCCCGATCGCCGCCTGCCTGGTGGAGCTGTTCCCGACCCGGGTCCGCTATACGGCGCTGAGCCTGCCCTATCACATCGGCACCGGCTGGGTGGGCGGCTTCGTGCCCTTCACCGCCTTCGCCATCGTCACGACGGTCGGCGACCTCTATTCTGGTCTGTGGTTCCCGGTGGTGTTCACGGCGATCTCGGTCGTCACCTGCCTGCTCTTCCTGCCGGAGACCAAGGGACGGCGATTGGACGCTTGAGTCCGGCGCCCCGGGAGACCTGCCGATGAATATCACCAAGCCGATCGCGGCCGCGGACGACCGGGCGCGGATGGAGGCGGTGCTGGCCCGGCAGAAGGCGGCCAACATCCGCGACGGCGCCCCCAGCCTGGGCCTGCGGCTGGACCGGCTGGAGCGCTGCGTGCGCCTGCTGATCAGCAACCGGCTGGAGCTGGTGGCCGCGCTCAACACCGACTTCGGCAGCCGCTCGGCGGAGGTCAGCGAAATCAGCGACGTGGCCGCCTCGGTCGGCCCGCTGCGCCACGCCAAGGCCCACGTGAAGGCCTGGATGAAGCCCGAGCGGCGCAGCACCAGCCCGGCGATCCTCGGCTTCCTGGGCGCCAAGGCGCAGGTCCTGTCCCAGCCCAAGGGCGTGGTCGGGGTGATCAGCCCCTGGAACTTCCCGATCAACCTGACCTTCGCGCCGCTGGCCGGCATCCTGGCTGCGGGCAACCGGGCGATGATCAAGCCGTCCGAATTCACGCCCGCCACCTCCGAGCTGATGGCGAAGATGTTCGCCAGTGCGTTCGACGAGGACGAGATCGCGGTGTTCCCCGGCGGTCCCGAGGTCGGGCAGGCGTTCTCGGGCCTGGCCTTCGACCACCTGATCTTCACCGGCGCCACGGCGGTGGCCAGGCACGTGATGAAGGCCGCGGCGGAGAACCTGGTGCCGGTCACCCTGGAGCTGGGCGGCAAGAGCCCGGTGATCCTGGGCCGCTCGGCCGACTATGCGACCGCCGCGGCCCGCGTGATGGCCGGCAAGACCATGAACGCCGGCCAGATCTGCCTGGCCCCCGACTACGTGCTGGCCCCGGCGGACAAGGTCGGCGCCTTCGTGACCGCCGCGACGGCGGCGGTGACCGCCATGTATCCGACCATCAAGGACAACCCCGACTACACGGCGGTGATCGCCGAGCGGCACTTCGAGCGGATCAAGGGCTATGTCGACGACGCCCGCGCCAAGGGGGCCGAGATCGTCGAGATCAACCCGGCCGGCGAGGACTTCAGCCAGCAGGAGCACCGCAAGATCCCGCCGACCCTGATCCTCAACCCCACCGACGAGATGAAGGTGATGCAGGAGGAGATCTTCGGCCCGCTGCTGCCGGTGGTCACCTACAAGACCCTGGACGAGGCGGTCGCCTATGTGAACGGCCACGGCCGGCCACTGGCGCTCTACTACTTCGGCAATGACGCCGAGGAGGAGCGCCGGGTGGTGGACCGCACCACCTCGGGCGGGGTGACGGTCAACGACGTGATCTTCCACATCGCCATGGAGGACCTGCCGTTCGGCGGGGTCGGCCCCTCCGGCATGGGCAGCTACCATGGCGTCGACGGCTTCCGCGAGTTTAGCCACCGCAAGGCCGTCTACCACCAGTTGAAGCGCGACCTGGGCCCCCTCAAGCTGCTCCGCCCGCCCTACGGCGAAGGCGTGCGCAAGTTCATCGCCGGCCAGCTGCGGGGGTAGGGCGTCCGACGACGGTCGCTTGTTTCCCCCTCCGGGGGAAATGTCGCCAAAGCCGCAGGCGGACGACAACGGGGGGAAGTGTCAGGATGAATCTGACATCCACTTCCCCCATCGACCCTCGGCTTCGCCGTCGGGCCATCTCCCCCCGAAGGGGGAAGGATTTCTTGAGCGTCGGCTCACGGCTTCGGCGAGCCGTCCAGTTCGGCCAGGGTGGCGTAGGATGGCGGGGTGGTGGCCTGGAGGCGCCTGGCCACGGCCTCGGCCTCGCGCATGACGCGCAGCACATTGCCGCCGGCCAGCTTGGCGAGGTCAGGGTCGCTCCAGCCGCGGCGGGCCAGTTCGGCCAGCAGGTCGGGGAACTTGTCGACGCCCTCCAGGCCGAGCGGCGTGTCGCCGATGCCGTCGAAGTCCGAGCCGATGCCGACGCAGTCGATGCCGCAGACCTTGGCGATGTGCTCGATGTGGTCGGCGACCATGCTGAGCGTCACCGGCGGGGCCGGGTGGGCCTTGACCCACGCGTCGAGCGCCGCCTTGGCCTTCTCCGGCTGGCCGATGTAGAGGCCGCCGAACGGCGGGGCGTTATAGCGTGCCTGCTCGGCGGATCGGTCGGCGTCCCAGCGGTTGCACTCGGCGGAGACATAGGTGGTGGCGAAGTTGGCCATCACCACGCCGTGGTTCTTCGCCACCAGGGCCAGCACCTCGTCGGAGACGTTGC
Source organism: Phenylobacterium sp. (assembly GCF_025351295.1). Lineage (GTDB taxonomy): Bacteria > Pseudomonadota > Alphaproteobacteria > Caulobacterales > Caulobacteraceae > Phenylobacterium. The sequence goes on along the minus strand of NZ_JANXWD010000036.1, from coordinate 6,749 downwards.
GGACATGGTTGTCCACGCCCCGGGCGCCGGAGTGGGAGAAGATCACCGGCGCCTGGGTCACGCTGAGCGCGTCCTTCATGGTCGCCTCCGACACATGGCTGAGGTCCACCAGCAGGCCGGTGCGGTTCATCTCGCGGACCACGGCCTTGCCGAACGGGGTCAGGCCGTTGTGCTGCGGATTGGCGGTGGCGCTGTCGGCCCAGCGGGTGTTGATCGCGTGGGTCAGGGTCATGTAGCGGGCGCCAGCGGCGTACATCTGGCGCAGCACCGCCAGGCTGTCGTCGATCTGGTGGCCGCCCTCGATGCCGATCATCGAGGCGATGCGGCCGGCCTTGTGGATGCGCACCACGTCGTCGGCGCTGTAGGCCATCTCGAACACGTCGGGATAGCGCTGGGCCAGGCCCTTGACGATGTCGATCTGCTCCAGGGTCATCTGCACCGCGATCGGCCCATCGAAGGCCGGGGAGATGAACACCGACCAGAACTGGCCGCCGACGTGGCCGGCGCGCAGGCGCGGGATGTCGGTCATCATCCCCACGCCATCGAACATCAGCTTGGAGGTGTCGGCGCGCAGGTCGACGCGGTCAGGCCGGCCGTCGAAACGGCCGCGGATCTGCTCGGCCAGGTCGTTGTGCCCGTCGATCAGCGGCGTCCCGGCCAGCACCTTGTCGACCCGGGCGGCGATCTTCGGGTCGGTGGCCTGGGCGTGGGCACAGGCCGCCGCCAGGGCCAGGGCCACCACCGACCCCGTCAAACTCACAAACCGCATGATCCATCCCCGCGAAGCCCGAGCGGCGATGCGAGGCCGGGCGCGGCGCGGTGTCAAGGACAGCCCGTGTGGCGGCAGGGTTTCTCCTAAACGGCGATCGGCAGCACTTCGGTCGTCACGCCGGCCGCGTCCAGGGCCGCCTGTTCGGTGCGCCAGGCGGTGTCGGCGATCAGGCGGGCGACGGTCAGGCCGTCGGCCGCCAGGGCGACGAGTTCAGCCGGCGTGCGCGGGGGCAGACGCTCGGCGTCGCGGCGGGCCAGCGCCAGGACGTCGGGGTGGGCGTCGGGGTCGCAGACCAGGACGTCGGCGGCGGCCAGCGCCCGGGCGGCCTTCAGGGTCAGCAGTTCGGCGGGGCCGCGGGCGTCGATGTAGCGGACCGCGCCGGCCAGCATCGGGCCGTCGCCCAGGGCCGCCCGCAGGCGCTCCTTGGCGCCTTCCAGGTCGCCGGCCATGGCGGCCTCGGCGGCGGGACCGGTCAGCGCGGCGCGCAGGAAGCGGCGGCGCGCGGCGGCCTCGGGCAAGGCCGCGCGCACCTCGTCCTGCATCAGCCGGAACAGGGCGGCCAGGCGGCCGGCCCCCTCCGGCACCCGGGCCTCGATGTCGTGGCGCAGCAGGGTGGCCAGCATCGGCGAGCCGCCGCCGGTGCCGATGGCGGCCACCACCTCGCCGCGGTCGATCACCGCCGGGGTGGTGAAATCGCACAGCGCCGGGCGGTCGACGGCGTTGACCGGCACGTGGGCGGCGCGGGCGGCCGCGACGGCCTGGCGCGCCCAGGCCTCGTCGGCGCCGGCCACGAAGGCCAGGCTCATGCCCGCATAGGATTTCGGGTCCAGCGCCTGGGCTTCGGTCAGCCGCACGACCGTGGCCGGCGAGCCCGCGAACAGGCGGGCCTTGGCGTCCGCCGGCTCGCCTTCGCCCGCCACGGCCACCGAGCGGCCGGCCAGCGGGAAGAAGGCGGGGAAGGCGTCCATCGGCGGCCCTACTTCAGGGTCTTGAGATAGGCGACGATCGCGGCGCGGTTGGCGTCGTCGGTCACCGACATCGTCATCTTCGTGCCCGGCGTGTGGGCGGCGGGGGATTTCAGGAAGCTGTCCAGTTCGGCGTCGGTCCAGGTCGCGCCCGCCTCGCCCTTGGCCTTCAGGGCGGCGGAGTATTCGAAATCGGTCGAGCCGATCTTGCGGTCGGCGACGCCGGCCAGCTTCGGCCCCATGCTGTCGTCGTTGTGGCAGAAGCTGCACTGCAGGTTGAACAACTGCTGGCCGTCCTGGGCCAGCGCCGGGGCGGCGCAGAGGCAAAGGGCGAGGGCGGCGAGGGCGGCTGTGCGGGGCATGGACTCTCCTGGGGGCTCGCAAGGGCGGTACGGATTACCTCGCGACCGGGCGATCGACCAAGGTTGGATTTACGGCGAGGTCTGAACAGCGTTAGGATTGGTGTCAAATCAGGCGGACGAGCAGGCTCATGGCGACGACGGTGGATGTGAATGGACGACCCCACGACGTCAGTTCGCCGCCCGACACCCCGTTGTTGTGGGTGCTGCGCGATGAACTGGGCCTGACCGGGCCGAAGTACGGCTGCGGGATCGGCCAGTGCGGCGCCTGCACGGTGCTGGCGGACGGCAAGGCGGTGCGGTCCTGCCAGCTGCCCCTGTCGCTGGTCAAGGCGGCGAAGATCACCACCATAGAGGGGCTGGGCGGGACCCATCCGATCCAGGCGGCGTGGGTGAAGAACGACGTGCCGCAATGCGGCTACTGCCAGTCGGGCCAGATCATGAGCGCGGTGGCGCTGCTGGCGGTCAACCCCAAGCCGGACGACGCGGCGATCTCCGGGGCGATGGACGGCAACCTCTGCCGCTGCGGCGCCTACCAGCGGATCCGCGCGGCGATCAAGGAAGCGGCCGCGGCGCCCGCTGCCGTCCCCGCCCCGGCGAAGGTCTGAGCCCCATGAACAAGCCCCTCGGAAAGCTGGCCCCCACCCGCCGCGAGGCCCTGGTGGTCGGCGCCACCCTGGCCGGCAGCGCCCTGCTGGTCGGCTGCGGCCCGGCCGATTTCCTGTCGTTCGGATCGAAGGTCGAGGCCGGCGCCTTCGGACCGTTCCTGAAGTTCTCGCCCGACGGCGCGGTCACCGTCGTGTCCAAGCACATCGAGTTCGGCCAGGGCAGCCATGCCGGCCTGGCGGCCATCGTCGCCGAGGAACTGGACGCCGACTGGACCACACTCAAGGTCGAGCAGGCCCCGGCCAACGCCAGGCTCTATGGCAACTCCCTGGTCGGCGGGACCCAGGGCACAGGCGGATCGTCGGCGATCAACAACTCCTGGACCCAGCTGCGCACGGCCGGCGCGGCGGCGCGGGCGATGTTCGTGACCGCGGCGGCCAAGGCCTGGAATGTGCCGGCCGGCGAGATCGCCATCGCCAACGGCGTGCTCAGCCACGCCTCGGGTAAGTCCAGCGTGTTCGGCCCGCTGGTCGCCGAGGCCGCCAAGGTCGCCCCGCCCGAGACGCCGAAACTGAAAGACCCCAAGACCTTCACCCTGGTGGGTACAGACCGGGTGCGTCGCAAGGACTCGCAGGCCAAGTCGAACGGGACCGCGCGCTACACCCAGGACGTCCAGGCGCCGGACCTGTTGGTCGCCATGGTGGCCCATTCGCCGAAGTTCGGCGGCAAGGTGGCGTCGTTCGACGACAGCGCCGCGCGCAAGGTCCCGGGCGTGGTCGCTGTCCACCAGATCCCCACCGGCGTCGCCGTGCTGGCGTCCACCACCTATGCGGCCAAGAAGGGCCGCGACGCGCTGAAGGTCACCTGGGACGACAGCAAGGCCGAGACCCGCAGCTCGGCCCAGATCGCCCAGCAGTACCGCGACCTGGCCAGCGGCAAGCTGCCTGCGCCCGACAAGGCCAAGTGGGCCGGCTTCGACGGCAAGGGCACGGCGGCCCCCGCCGCGACCGGCGACCTGACCATCGCCTACGACTTCCCGTTCCTGGCGCACGCGGCCATGGAGCCGATGAACTGCGTGGCCCGGGTGGGCAAGGGCCCGCCCCGGCTGGAGTTCGGCTCGCAGATCCCCAGCCTGGACCAGCTCAACACCGCCAAGATCGCCTTGGCCCTGCCGGGGTCGGTGGAGATCGAGACGCTGTTCGCCGGCGGCTCGTTCGGCCGGCGCGCCAACTTTCAGTCGGACTATGTCGCCGAGTGCGTGCACATCGCCAAGCAGGTCGGCGGCGGCCGGCCGGTGAAACTGATCTGGACCCGCGAGGACGACATGCGGGCCGGATACTATCGGCCGATGGTGCACCACACCGTGCAGGTCAGCGTCGACGCGGACGGCTATCCGGCCACGTGGCGCCACCGCGTGGTCGCCCAGTCGATCATGGCCGGCTCGCCCACCGGCGTGCCCAAGTTCGACGACACGGCGGTGGAGGGGGCCAAGGGCTCGCCCTATCTGAAGGCCACCCCGAACGTCGACGCCCAGCTGCTGCTGGCCACATCGCCGATCCCGGTGCTGTGGTGGCGCTCGGTGGGCGCGACCCACACCGCCTATGTGATGGAGCATACCATCGACCAGCTGGCCAGGCGGGCCGGCAGGGACCCCGTCGAGTATCGCCGCGTGCTCTACACGAAGGCCGGGGCGGGCCGGCACCTGGGCGTGCTGAACCTCGCCGCCGAGAAGGCCGGTTGGGGGGCGCCCGCCACCGACGGCTGGACCCGTGGCGTGGCCGTGCACGAGAGCTTCGGCACCGTGGTGGCCCAGGTCGCCGAGGTGAAGCTGGTGAACGGCGTCCCCAAGGTGGGCCGCGTGGTCACCGCCGTGGACTGCGGGATGGCCATCTCGCCCAACCAGATCGCCGCCCAGATGGAGGGCGGCACCTGCTACGGCCTGTCGGCGGCGCTGTTCGGGGCGATCACCCTCACCGGCGGGGCGGCGGACCAGCACAATTTCGACACCTACCGCGTGCTGCGCAACTCCGAGGCCCCGACGGTGGAGACCTACATCGTCCCCTCGACCAACCCGCCCAGCGGGGTCGGCGAACCCGGCACCCCGGTGATCGGCCCGGCGGTGGCCAATGCGATCCTGGCGATCACCGGCCAACCGACCCTGAGGCAGCCGTTCGTGAAAAGCTGAGTTCATCCCTCCTCACGGCGACGCGATGCACGGAAGTGAGTCGCGGGGTTCAACGACGCCTTCTCCTCACCCGTAGGCGGAGGGGGACCGCCCGAAGGGTGGTGGAGGGGCAACGCCGCCGCCGAGACCTCTCCTGCAAGCCCCCTCCACCCTGCTGCGCAGGGTCCCCCTCCCCCGATGGGGCCTTGATGGGGAGGGAAACGCGCCCTACAGCCCCGGCAGCTTGATCTTCGACCTGCCCTGCCGCGAGATGATCACCGACTTGCCGCCGGTGAGCTTGGCGATGCGTTCCTTCTCGGCGGCCGCGTCGATCGGCGAGCTGGAGCCGTCCAGGGCGGAGGTGGCGGCCGTCGACGCGTCGTCCTTCTTCCAGAACATCACCTTGTCGGCGAAGCTGGCTTCCTTGTGGGCCACATCGCCGAACTCGTCGTCGACCACATAGCGGACCAGCGGGTCGGCCTTTTCGGCGCCGGCTTTGGCCACCAGCATCTTCTCGCCGTCGGAGCGCTGCTCGGCCTCGCGCTGGCCCAGCAGGGCGTTGCGGGCCGCGCTTTCGGGCTGCAGCTCCTGGGGCCGCGGCTCGCCGGGGGCCGGCGGGCGCAGCGAATAGTCGGGCGGCACCACCAGCGGCGCCTTGGTCACGACGCGGAACTCGTCCGGGGTCACCTTGGACATCCCCAGCGCCTTCGACGTCGACTGGCAGCCGGCGAGGCCCGCGGCCGCGACCATTGCGGTCGCCACGATCACTCGGTTGAAGCTCATGTAGCAGGCAGCTCCTTCGGCCCCCCGGCCGTGAACGCAGGTGAATACCTCAAACGAGGCCCCGCGCCAACGCGTCAGGCCGGTCATTCTCGCCGCAGGCTGTCCAGCAGCAGCAGGATGACCCCGAAGGTGATGGCGCTGTCGGCCACGTTGAAGATCCAGGGGAAGAACCCCAGCCGCTGCACGTCGATGAAGTCGACCACCGCGCCGAACCGCGCCCGGTCGATGGCATTGCCCAGGGCCCCGCCGATGATCAGCCCCAACCCCAGCGCCGGCAGCGCCCGGCCCTGGGTCCGCGCCCAGGCGGCCAGCAGGCCGGCGATGCCGAGGGAGAACACCACCAGGCCCCAGCGCACCAGATCCTGGCCGGCCTGCAGCAGGCCGAAGCTGACGCCCTGGTTCCAGATGCGGGTGAACTGCAGCGGTCCGGCGACCGGGTGAGTGCCGTACTCCGGCAGCCTCAGCACCGAGAGGATCCAGTACTTGGTCAACTGGTCCAGCCCGACCACCAGGGCCGCCAGGCCATAGGCGCTCCAGCCCTGGCGGGTCACCCTGATCATGCCCGCGCCGCGTCCCACGCCGCGACGGCGTCGTCGCAGCGTTCGCAGAGGAACTTCGGCGCCTTCACTTCAGGGAGGACCCGCCAGCAACGGTGACACTTCTCTCCGTCCGCCTTGCTTACCGCCACCCCCACAGGCGGCACTGTCTGCAGTTTGAACGCATGCTCAGGCGGTTCGCTGAGGTCCACAGTCGCATCGCTCGTTCGGAAGGTCTCAGCGGCTCCAACACGTGCGATGGCCTCGCGAAGCTGTGGATCTGCGATCCAAACGGTCGGCGCCGCTTCAAGCGACGAGCCGATGAGCTTGTCGCGTCTCGCTAGTTCCAAGGCACCCGTAACCACCGGCAAGACGGTAAGAACATCCTGCCAAAGCGCGTTTGCCTCACCATCGAACCACCCAGCGGGAGTATCGGGGATCACCCGCATGCAGTTGGAGTGGGCGTCCGGATAGCGGGTGGTCCAGGCCTCCTCCATGGTGAAGGGGATCAGCGGGGCCAGCCAGGCGGTCAGGCGCTCGAACACCGCCTGCATCACGGTGCGC
>NZ_JANXWD010000022.1 GCF_025351295.1 Phenylobacterium sp. | reverse complement strand
GTAAGCGCCGTCCTGACCCCACCTTCCCCTGAGCGGGGTGGCCGGTGATGGTGACGATCCCCTTGGGCGGATCGTTTCATGTCTGGATTTGACCCTACGCTTGACCCTAAGCCGGTGCAGGTTCGCCGGCTGGAGGTGCTGACGGGCGTGGTTGGGCGGCGGCGCTGGTCGAGCGACGACAAGGCGCGGATCGTCGAGGAGAGTCTGGCGCCCGGTGCGACGGTGTCGAACGTGGCGCGGCGACACGACATCCGTCCGCAGCAACTGTTCGGGTGGCGGCGCGGGATGCGGATTCCGGAGCCTGAGCCGCAGATGACCTTCGTGCCGGCGCTGGTCGAGGCGCCTGCGAAGGTTGAGCGGGCGCGGCCGAGGCCGGCGCGGATCGGGCGCGGCGACATCGAGTTGGAGATCGACGGCGTCGTGGTCCGCGTGCGCCGGGGCGCGGAAGCCAAGACCGTGGCGGCGGTGATCAAGGCGCTGAAGGCTGTGCGGTGATCCCGGCCTTCGCGGGGCCGCCGGCCTCGGTGCGCGTACTGGTCGCGACCCGCCCGGTGGACTTCCGCAAAGGCATGGGCGGGCTGGCCGCGCTGGTGAAGGATCAGCTGCTGAAGGATCCCTACTCGGGCGTGGTCTACGTCTTCCGGGCCAAGCGGGCCGACCGGGTGAAGATGATCTGGTGGGATGGCACGGGCCTGTGGCTGCTGGCCAAGACCCTCGAGCAAGGCGCCTTCAGCTGGCCGAAGGTGCAGGATGGGGTGATGCGGCTGACGCCGGCGCAGCTCGCGGCCCTGCTGGAGGGCCTGGACTGGCGGCGCGTGCAGCAGACGCGCCGGACCCGAACTCCGGAGGCCACGGCGTAGGCTGCGACGAAGTGAATCAGGCCGCACGTGGGGGCGCCACAAGGCCGCTCGAATATGGTCAGATCGCTCATGGCCCAGGCGCTTCCCAGAGATGTCGAGACGCTGACGGCCCTGCTCCTGAAGGAGCGGGCCGAGCACGCGGCGGCGCTGAAGGCCAAGGACCAGGCCGACGCCGAGAACGAGCGCCTGCGCCAGATCATCAAGGCCTTGCAGCGCCACCGCTTCGGCCGCCGCGCCGAGACCCTGGATCGCGACCAGCTGGCCCTGGGGCTGGAGGAGGTCGAGCAGGAGATCGCCGCCGGTGAGGCCGGGGCGGAGTCCGCGGCGCCGGCCGCCAAGACCGCGCGAGCCGCTACGCGGCGGGCCAACCGCGGATCGCTGCCGGCCCACCTGCCCAGGATCGAGACCGTCGTCGACATAGAGGACAAGACCTGCCCGGGCTGCCGCGGCGGCCTGCACCGGATCGGCGAGGACGTCGCCGAGCGGCTGGACATCGTGCCCGCGCAACTGCGGGTGCTGGTGGTGCGCCGGCCCAAATACGCCTGCAGGACCTGCGAGGAAGCCGTGGTGCAGGCGCCTGCGCCGGCGCGGCTGATCGAGGGCGGACTGCCGACTGATGCGACCGTGGCCCATGTCGTCGTCGCCAAGTACGCCGACCACTTGCCGCTCTACCGCCAGGCCCAGATCTACGCCCGTCAGGGGATCGCCCTGGACCGCTCGACCCTGGCCGACTGGACCGGGCGGGCGGCCTGGCTGCTCAAGCCCCTGCACACCCGGCTGCTGGAGCGGCTGAAGGCCTCGGGCAAACTCTTCGCCGACGAGACGACCGCCCCGGTGCTCGATCCTGGCCGTGGCCGGACCAAGACCGGCCAGCTCTGGGCCTACGCCCGCGACGACCGGCCCTGGGGCGGGCCCGACCCGCCGGGCGTGGTCTACGTCTATGCGCCCGATCGCAAGGCCGAGCGCGCCGCGGCGCACCTCGTGGGCTTCAAGGGTGTGCTGCAGGTGGACGGCTACGCCGGCTACCGGCCGCTGGCCGAGGCGGGCGACATCCGCCTGGCCTTCTGCTGGGCGCATGTGCGGCGGCGCTTCTATGAGCTGGCCGCCGCCGGGCCGGCTCCGATCGCCAGCGAGGCCCTGGAACGCATCGCATCGCTCTATGCTGTCGAGGCCGACATCCGTGGCCAGGCCACCGATGCGCGCAGGCGGGTGCGCCAAGAGCGCAGCCGGCCGGCCATCGACACGCTCCACGCCTGGCTAAAGGCCCAGCTCGAGCGCGTCAGCCAGAAGGGCAAGCTCGCCGAGGCCATCCGCTACGCGCTGGCCCGATGGGAGGGCCTGAGCCTCTTCCTGGATGACGGCCGCGTCGAGATCGACTCCAACATCGTCGAGCGGACCATCCGGCCCATCGCGCTCAACCGCAAGAACGCCCTCTTCGCCGGCTCCGATGGCGGCGGCGAACACTGGGCCGTGCTGGCCTCGCTGATCGAGACCTGCAAGCTGAACGGCGTCGACCCTCAGGGCTACCTGGCCAACGTCATCACCCGCATCGTCCACGGCCATCCCAACAGCCGCCTCGACGAGCTCCTGCCCTGGGCCTACGCGGCGCCTATCCGCGCCGTGGCCTGAGAACAGCGCTTACGAACGTCCGTTCGGGGTGTGAAGAGCGGACGTCCGTCTCACGCCCGCTGATTGTCGCGTTCTGACTCAGTGGAGACCTTTGGAAGGGTCGGATCTCGGATCTGCTTCGGGGCATGCGACTGCGTTCACCGGGGAGGTCAGTAGCGGTGACCCTATGCCAGGACCGCGACCTCCTCGTGGCGCGGGTAGTCGACATACCCCGTCGCATCGAAAGTGTAGAAACTGTCCCGATCGTAGGAAGCGAGCGGCCAACCGTTGCGGATTCTGGCCGGCAGATCGGGGTTCGAGATGAAGTAGCGTCCGAACGCGACGAGATCGGCATCGCCGTTTTGCAGTATGGCCTCTGCGGTCTCCGGTTCAAACCCGCCGGCAGCGATGATTTTGCCGGTGAACACCTTGCGTAGTTGCTCGGTGGCGACCGGCGCCTGGCCCGCCGTCACGACCACGTTGCCGAGAACCCGAGGCTCGACGATGTGCAGATAGGCAAGGACAAACCGGTTCAACTGGCGGGCGACATGGCTGAAGAGCGCGTACGGCTCGCTGTCGGACATGTCGTTCCACTTGCCGGCCGGGCCGATCCGCACCGCCACTCGGTTTGGTCCCCAGACCGAGACCAGCGCCGCCACGACCTCAAGGAGAAGGCGCACGCGGTTCTCGATCGAGCCGCCATAGGCGTCCGTCCGGTGGTTGCTGTTGTCCTGCAGGAATTGATCGATCAGGTAGCCGTTCGCGCCGTGCAGCTCCACCCCGTCGAAACCCGCCGCCTTCGCCCGTTCGGCCGCCAGGCGATAGTCTTCCACGATGGCGGCGATCTCCCCAATTTCGAGTGCGCGGTGCGGTGACGGATGCACCCACCCGCTGGGCGTGGACGTCCGGCGCGTCGGGTCTTGCCAGTAGGCCGGATTGACCGAAGCGGAGACGGGTAAGGGGCCGCCGGTCACCTCAATGTGCGACGAGCGACCTGTGTGCCAGAGCTGCGAGAAGATGACCCCGCCTTTGGCGTGCACCGCTGCGGTGACCCTTTTCCATCCCTCAACCTGCGCGGTGGAGAACAGGCCGGGCGCCCCGAACCAGCCGCGGGCCGAAGGCGAGACCGTCGTCCCCTCCGAGATAATCAACCCGCCGTTCGAGGCGCGCTGGGCGTAGTATTCCACCATTAGCGGGCCCGGTACGTCGCCGGGCTGGTCGGACCGGGACCGCGTGAGCGGCGCCATCACCACGCGATGGGAAAGCGATGCGCCGCCCAGTTCGATCGGGGAAAGCAGCTTTGACATGTTGAGACTCCGTATGGGTTCATGGGGTTCCGGCGTCCGGCCGCCGTCGGGGCTGGATCCAGAGCGGTTCGGTGGAAGGCCTGCGCTGCCCCGGCCCTGGGGCACGGTTAAGGAGGGGCGGGTCAACTGAGCGGCGTTTCGGCTAGCGGTTCCGCACCTGGGCGATGGCGGCGACCCAATTTTCGATGTGGTAAGCCGAGGAGAGCTTTCCGTTCGTCACGCCGAAGGAATCTAGAGCGATCGTCGTGAAGCCCTTGCCCGTTGGCTCGACGCCGAAGAACGTCTTGGTCGGCCTGCCGGTCGCCTGGCCGAGGACGATGATCCGGTCGCCAGCGACCCAGAGGTCCAGGACCCTCCAGTGCAGGTCGGGGATGATCTCTCCGAATGCCCTGATCTGTGCCGCGAGTTCGCTGCGGTTAAGGCAGTCTGTTTCAGTCGAGCACGAGTGGTAGTCGGGATTGGTCGCCCTGGCGAGGAGCGCGGGCACATCCTTCTTCGTTGGCTCGTTGAGGGCCTCGTACAGGGGGGCCACGATGACGCGCGCTTCCGCCGCCGTCAGCTGATGCTGGGCCGCAGCGGCCGGCATGGCCGCGGCGAGGCAGCTCAGGGTGAGCGCTGCGATCTTCGTCATGCTGAGAATCCGGGTCATTGTTCAGGAGCCTTGGATTGAGGGTGCGGAGGCGACTGCGAATCTGCTGCGCAATGTCAGCTCGCCGCCCTCGTAGAGGGACATGACGAACCGGCGTGCGGCTTCTGTAGAGGCGTCGTGGGTCACGAGCTTCGCCTTGGGACAGGGGAAGGGTTCCGCAGGGGCCGGCGGGAGGCGGCGGCCCCTGCGGACCGGCCTATTGCGCGGCCGTTTCGATCAAGGCGGCGACCTCCGCCGCATGGGACATGTAGACCGCGTGGCTCGACGCGATCTCAATGACCTGTGAGTGGGCGCGTTTGTACATCGAGCGCTCCAGGTCGGGGTTGATCGATCGGTCGCGCGTGGCCACGACGGCGAAGCTGGGCTTGGCCTTCCAGGCCGGCGGGCCGGCCGAAGCGCCCGCGGCCTTGACCGACAGGCCAACCTGCGCGCGCGCCATGAAGTTCGTCTCAGCGGCCGGCAGGTCCGCCGCGAAATCGGCGCGGAAGGCGGCTGGTTCGATATAGAGGAAGCCATCGGTCGAAGGCTTCAGCGGCGTGCCGGCGGGCGGCATGCTGGCGGCGAGAGACCCGAGGCTCTCGCCCACGTCGGGTTGGAACGCGGCGACATAGACGAGGCTCTTCACCTTCGTATGATCGCCCGCCCCGGAGATGATGGCGCCGCCGTAGCTGTGGCCGACCAGCACGGTTGGGCCGTCCTGGGCATCCAACAGGCGCTTGGTCGCCGCGATGTCGTCGTCCAGCGACGTCTCCGGCGGCTGGGCGATGGTGACGTTGTAGCCGTCCTTCGTGAGGATATCGGCCACCGCCCTCCAGCCGGATCCATCGACGAAGGCGCCGTGGACCAGCACGATGTTCTTGGCCGGCGCGGCATGCGCCAGGGACGCGAATGATGTCGTCGCGAGCAGCGCCGCGGCGGCCAAGGCGGAGAACCGCCGGATCGAAGTCGTCATGGAGTGTCCTTTCAGGAGTGAAATTTGCGAGGGGGTGAGGGGGTCGGCAGGGCGGGATGCAGCCGCCGATGGAGTTCGACCGAGAAGGCGAGCAGGGCGCCGCGCGGGTAGTGGTGCAGCAGGATCCGCGCGATGGCGCCGTTCGGCGCGTGGGCCAGCACAGTGACGCCGCTGACTTCAATGCCGCAGAACCGGCCGGCCCATTCCAGCCAGGTCCGATCGGCCGAGCGTGCCTCGGCGACGAAGGCGATCTGTTCGTACATGCCCCGCGTAGCGACGAAGAACCGCCGGATCTCGCCGGCGCCCACCAGAGGATTGTCGATCACGACCGCCTCCAGCCGCGGTTCGGCGACGAAGGCGCGCGCGAAGGACTGGAGGGTCGGTCGCGAGATCACCTCGAGCCATTGCGCGCCAGGCGCATCCGCGTCGTGATGTGAGAGAGGGTTCATCGTCGCGGCCTGATGTCTTGCGGCAAGCATGTCAGGGGCAGCCGAGGGCCGGGCCGGCGTCGAGGCCGGTGGCCTTGGCCAATCTGCGGCCGATTCCGTAGCCGGCGACGGTGATGGGGAGGGTGTTGCCGGTTGTCTGCATGGGAGGTCTCCGCGGCGCTGATCGTGCGTAGAGACTGGGGATTCTGCAGCCTTACGTATTTGCGCTCAGGACCGCTTTTGCGGTTTCGGCTCACTTCCTGCGCCGGCCGTCGCGATCAGTGGCGGGTGTGGGCGCGCTTCCATCGTCCCGGGCTCGCGCCCACGAGGCTGCTGAAGGTCCGCGTGAACGCCGACTGGTCTGAGAAGCCGGACTGGATCGCCACCTCCACGAGGGGCGCCTTGCTCGCCAGCAGCAGAGCCTTGGCCATCTCGACCCTCTGCTCATTCAGCCAGCGGTGGGCCGACACGCCAAGGGTGAGCTTGAACGAACGGGTGAAGTGGCTGACGGAAAGCCCGCACTCGCGCGCCAAGTCGGCCAGGCGCAGTGAGCCGTCGAGGTTGGCGCGGATCAGTTCCATGGCCCGTCGCTTCTGCCACGGCGCCAGCCCGCCGCGTGCGACGCGCGCCCGTGGGAGTACGCCCGCATAGTGCTGTAAGACATGGGCGCCGAGGATCAGGCTGAAGTGATCGAGGGTCAGCGAGCGCGTCCACGCCGGCGCGCCGATATGCGGCAGGATCAGCTTGGTGAGCTGAGCCAGGACCGTATCGTTCTCGCAGATCGTGAAGCGGTAGGCCTCAACGGGCGTGACACCGTGCTCTTCGGCGATCTCGTCGAGGCCTGCCCGCGGCAGGTGGTAGTGAACGTAGTCGAAGCCGCTGCCGACCCAACAGACCGGGTCCGACTCCAGATCCATCAGGCTGGTGTGATAGGTCGGGATGTAAGGGACGTTCACCGCCTTGTTGTCGATCCAGAGCTCGTAGCTGCGCAACTCGACCGGTTGGATCGCGACGGAGATGTGCAACGCAGGCTCGCTGACCACGCTCGTGGTGCGGTCGGGCAGGCCGGTATCCGAGCGCAGCCGCGTCACCGCGAAGACGTTGTTGTCGGGCCACTCGGTCGCCGCGTGCAGGCTCTCCACGCCATGGAAGTGGGACGCCAGCGTGCCGCCGAACGCACCGGTCGGATCAGGCGGACGCCCGAACGGCCTCGTTGGGAGGTCCGCGCCGTGCATCATGGCTGGAGAGGCGTCGTCGATGAGAACATGCGGACCTCCTTGATCGATCAGCCGGGGAACGCATGGCCGAACATGGGGCGGCCGCTGAGGGACGCCGCTTCCATCGCCTCATCCTGGAGCACGTCCCAGTGCTCGACCATCAATCCACCCGCAAGCCTCAGGATGTCCGCAGCGATCCAGGCGGCGGGGCGGCCATGGCCGGAGAAGCGGCCATGTACAATCACGTGGTGGTCGTCGGCGAGGATGATGCCCGCCTGGTAGCGCAACGTCGGCGGCGCGGCCCGCACCAGTTCAAACAGCCCGTCGCGGCCTGGCGCGATGTGGGCGCTGTGCTGGATGTAGTCCGGAGACCAGAAGCGCTCCGCGGCCGCGTAGTCGCGGCGATTGAAGAGGGTGTCGAAGGCCGCCAGGACGAAGGCCTTGTTGGCTTCAGAGAGCGGGGGTTGCGTGACGAGGGTTGTGCTGCTGAGATCAATCATCGTTCCAAACCGGCGGGGCGACGGTCTCCTGATCGCGGCTGAACGTTCCGTGAGCGGCGGGCCAAGAGAACGTGGCGCCCCAGCGCACGGACGGATTGTCCGTCGTCGCGGGCTTTTGTTCCGCGCTATGGTAAAATCACGAGAGCGATGCGCGCCCGCAGCAGTGTGTCTGTCGAGGTGGCCCTGTCGCGGGAGGTCTTCATGGCGACAAGCCTGGCCGAAGGCGACTACCCTGAGCACTGGCGCTCCCATCGCGCGGATCACGAACTCGACAGCCGCCTGGACTGGCGGAAAGCCTACAACCGCGAGAACCCGAACGGCACATTGACCGGTATCCGCCAGCGGACCTGGAGCGGCGTGAGCGCGGTAGTCAAGGAGATGGAGTTCGGCGGCGCCTTCGAGGTCGACCGTGCGGCGCCCTACCATCGTCTCATGGTCATTCTCGAGGAGGTTGGAGATCGAATTCACGGCGAGGGGCAGCGCGCCGCCCATCGTGGAGCCACAGAACCTGCCAACCGGCTCTACCTGGTGCCGGCGGACACGCCCTTTTGGACGTCGTCGTCATCGCTCCGCTACCTGCGATATATCAGTCTGCAGTTCGAGGTCGCCGACCTCGAGGCCCTCGGATCCGGGACATGGGCGGAAGCTTTGCCGCGGACGCCACGGTTCGGCTTTAGCGATCCTCGGCTCCTCGCCCTGGCGCGGGTGTTCGAAGCCGAATGCGAACGGCCTGGGCCGAGCGATGAGCTGCTCGGGAACGGACTGTCCGTTGGCCTCTTATCGATGCTGCGCGGCCTGGACGGCGCGCCTCAGGCGTCCGTTCGCGGCGGACTCAGTCCCCGACAACTGCGGGCCGTGGTCGGGTATCTCGAAGACAACATCGGCTGCGCCATCGATCCGCTGGCGCTCGCGGCGATAGTCGGCCTGTCGCCATCACATTTCCATCATGCATTTAAGGCCTCGACCGGCCTTCCCCCACATCGCTGGCTCATGGAGCGGCGGGTCCGGCGCGCGCAGTCTCTCATCCTGGATGGCGAGCCGCACCTTGCTGACATTGCATTGCAGCTCGGCTTTGCAGACCAGGCGCATTTCACGCGGTTGTTCAAAAAGACTGTCGGTTTGACGCCGAGTACGTGGCGGCGCGAGCGCGGAAGGTAGGCGGCCTACTGCGACGAGAACGCGCATGGGGAACACGCCTCTGCCCGAGTCCTTGGTGTGATCCTAACGGCCGCTTCTGGCGCGGAAGTTAACGTCTGCTCCTGGCGCGCATCGCTGCCTCCAGAGCTTTCAGCCACGAATCTCTGCTTTCGGTCGGAGACGGCTATGCGCGCACCTCTCCCTCCCACCTCGTGTGCTGCGCAACAGCCTTGACGTCGCTGCCCTTATGTTCTATCTTTGTTCTCAATGCCTGCAGATGCCGCCATGCTCTCCGCACTGACCGAGGCCGCCTTCGGCCTGGGCATGGCTTACCGCGACCGGCACGAGGCGGCCGCGGACCCCGAGACCGAAGCCCGGTGCTTCGAGGCCTTCGACCGCTGCTTCACGTCCGTCCGCCTCGGTATCGCGCTGAAGCTGCGCCTGGACCGGGACGCACGCCTGCTGCGGCGCGAGCCCGCGGCCGAGCGTGAACAACCCGAGCGCGACGAGGTCCTCGAAACCGAACGCTCCGAACGCTTCACCGAGCGCGACCGCGACCGCGAAGCCGAACGCGCCAGCCTCCCGCTGTTCCTGAAGACCCTGAACGGGATCGTCGCCGACGCCTTGACCCTGCCGGGCCCCGAACCTGCCCAGCTCCCCACCCTGCGCGACCTCCTGGCCACGCTCGGCGTGGCGCCGGCGGCCCAGCCCCGATCCGGCGCCCTCAGGGCCCGCCTCACCGGCTCCGCAGCCCCTGGGCTCGCCGCCCCTGGGCTCGCCGCCATTGGGGCCGTCACCACGGTCGCCACCCCGGACCGCCCGACCGGGGCGAAACCGGGCATCCTCCCGCCCCGACACGCCACCGGTCCGCCCGGGCGCTGACCCCTCCCTCGCGCGCGCCGACGTTCGCCGGCGCCGGCGGGAGGCATTGCCTGCAACCTTGACTTCGGAACGCAGGTCCGCGAAGCAGCCCCCATTGGTGGGCCGGCGGCGGCGACAAAATTTCCGCCCACCGCAAGCGCCCCGCGCTTTTGCGCGCGATCCCGGCCGCTCGGCCGCCGCCGACCTTTGGTTTCCGCCCATGCCTTCCAAGAGCGCCCTGTGGCGCGACCGCGATTTCGTCCGGCTGTGGCTGGCGCAGAGCGTCTCGGCGTTCGGCGCCCGGATCACCCGCGACGGCCTGCCGATCGCCGCCGTGCTCGGTTTCGGCGCCTCGCCTTCGCAGGTCGGGCTGCTGGCGGCGCTGTCCTATGGCCCCGCCCTGGTGGTCGGCCTGGCGGCGGGCGGGTTCGTGGACCGCAGCAGGCGGCGCGGACTGATGATGGCCGCCGACCTGCTGCGCGCCGTGGTGCTGGCCAGCCTGCCCATCGCCGCGCTGTTGCATGTCCTGGCCCTGTCGCAGCTCTATGTGGCCGCCGCCCTGGTCGGCGCCGCCAGCGTGCTGTTCGAGATCGCCGACCATGCCTACCTGCCCGGCCTGGTGGCCCCCGAGCACCTGGTGGCCGCCAATTCCAGCCTGTCGGCCACCGAGTCGGTCGCCGAGATCGCCGGCCCGGCGCTGGCCGGCGTGCTGTTCCAGATCCTGGCCATCCCCATCGCCATCGCCGCCAACGCCGTCACCTACCTGGCCTCCGCCGCCGTCCTGGCCACCATCCGCAAGCCTGAGCTGACCCCCGCGCCGGAACCGCAGGCGCGGTGGGCGGACGACGTGGCCCTGGGCTTCGGCGCGGCCTGGCGGCATCCGCTGGTGCGGCCGATCTTCCTGATGACCTGCGCTCAGAGCCTGGCCGGCGGCATCTTCGGCGCGACCTACATGATCTTCTGCCTCCGGGTGGTGGGCCTGGGCCCAGGCCTGCTGGGGGTCGCCATCGCCATGGGCGGCGTGGGCGCGCTGGCGGGCTCGGTGCTGGCCGGCTGGCTGTCGCGGCGGTTCGGGGTCGGCCCGTCGATCCTCGGCGCGCAGGCGATGTTCGGCGTGGTCGGCATCCTGATCGCGCTCACCCCCGCCGAGCCGAAGAGCGGCCTGGCCATGCTCATGGTCTCACAGTTTCTCGGCGATGCGGTGGCGGTGGCGGCCATGGTGCTGGGCGGCAGCCTGCGCCAGACCGTGTTGCCGCCGGAGGTGCTGGGCCGGGTGGGCGCCAGCTTCAAGGCCGCCGCGGGCGGCCTGGCCATCGTCGGCGCCCTGCTGGGCGGCGCGCTCGGCGAGGCGCTGGGGATCCGCGGGGCGATCGTCGCCGGCGCGGTCGGCCTGTGCCTCTGCCCGCTGTTCGGCCTGCCCTCGCCGCTCCGCCGCCTGCGCGAGATGCCGGCGGGGCCGGGTTAGGCGCCGAAGATCCAGCCTTCGGGCAGGCTGGAGAGTTGCACGCCCACCAGGATCATCTTCGCGCCGCCGACCATGTCGATCACCGTGTCGTCGCCCACCTGGGACAGGGTGTAGACCGTGCCCGGATCGACCCGCACCCGGTCGCCCTCGCCGGCCGTGAAGTCCAGCACCTTGTCGATGCCGGCGTCGCCGAAGGTGATGAAGATGTCGGCCCCCAGGCCGCCGCTGACGGTATCGTTCCCGCGGTCGCCGGCGACGATGTCGTTGCCGTCGTCGCCGCGGACCACGTCGTCGCCCTGGCCGCCACGCACGATGTCGTCGCCCGGCCCGCCGCCCACGGTGTCGTTGCCGAGATTGCCGTAGACGATGTCGTTGCCGGCGTCGCCGAACACCACATCGTCGTCCTTGCCGCCGACCACCCAGTCATTGCCGGCCCCGCCGGCGAGGGTGTCGGCGCCCATGTTGCCGTTGATGTCGTCAAAGCCCGCGCCGCCGACGATGGCGTCGTTCCCCTCGTCGCCGCGCAGGTAGTTGTCGCCCTCGCCGCCGTTGATCGAGTCGTTCTCGGTCCCGCCGAAGATCTGGTCATTGCCCGCGCCGCCCTGCAGGGTGTCGGCGCCGGCCAGGCCATGGATGGTGTCGTTGCCGTCGGCGCCGTCGTAGCGGTCGGCCCCGGGGGTCAGGTCGCGGGCGTCGTCACCGGGGTTGCCGGTCTCCTGGATGCCCCCCGCCGCGTCGAGCGAGCCGGAGATGAAGTTCACCCGCTGTACGTCGGCCAGGGTGGCGTTCTCCAGCTTCACGCCCACCGAGATGCGGACCGCGAAGACATAGACGTCCGACTGCACCTGGACCGCCGTGTACTCGAACCCCCGGCCGAAGGCGGCGAGGGCGGCATTGTAGGCCGCCGTATAGTCGTCCGCCGGCAACTGGAAGATCGAGCCGAAGGTGGCCGGATTGGCGCCCTGGAACAGGAACCGGTCGGTCGACGACCAGTCGGTGATGGTGTCGATGGCCGTGGGGTCGGAGAGGCCGGCCGCCGCCGAACTGTCGCCCGAGGCGAACACGAACAGGTCGAAGCCCGGGCCGCCGGTCAGCCGGTCGCCGCCGAGGCTGCCGGTCAGGGTGTCGGCGTCGAGGCCACCCATCAGGGTGTCCGCGCCGGTCGTCCCGGTGATCGTGGCCATGGCGGCGCCTCGCTGCGTGCGGCGGAAACCTCGCGCCGCCCGGCGCCAGGGTCAATGTCGAGCTGTCCGCCGCCGACTCTAACCGCTGAAGATCCAGCCGGGCGGCAGGGTGTCCAGCGAGACGCCGACCAGGGTCATCTGGCCGCCGTCGGCGAGGGTGATGACGGTGTCCGCGCCAACCTGGGCGACGGTGAACTGGGCGCCGGCGTCGACCTGTACCCGGTCGCCCTCGCCAGCATTGAACGCGATCACGACGTCGTCGCCGGTATTGGGCGAGGCGACGAACAGGTCGGCCCCCAGGCCCCCGTCCAGGGTGTCGTGGCCGGGGCCGCCGATCAGGGTGTCGGCGCCCTCGTCGCCGCGCACGATGTCGTCGCCGGGTCCGCCCTGCATGAGATCGTCGCCCAGGCCGCCGCCGACCGTGTCGTTTCCGAGGTCGCCGAACAACAGGTCGTTGCCGGCGCCGCCGAACACCACGTCGTCGTCCTTGCCGCCCCGCACCCAGTCGTCGCCCGCGCCGGCGTCGATCGTGTCGCGGCCCATGTTGCCGTTGATGTCGTCGTGGCCGACCCCGCCGTTGACGACGTCGTCGCCCGCCTCGCCACGCAGGTAGTTCTCGCCCTGGCCGTCAGAGATGGAGTCGTCGCCGCCGCCGCCATAGATCTCGTGATGGCCCTGGCCGCCGATCACCGTGTCGGCCCCCTCGCCGGCGTGGATGGTGTCGTTGCCAGAGCCGGCGTCATACTGGTCCGCGCCCGAGGACAGCGTCACGTCCTCGTCGTCCAGCCCGGTCACCGGCGCCCCGTGCGAGAACGCGGCGCCCGTCACGGTCCCGGGATCGATGCCCTCCAGCCTGACCACCGACTGCGCGCGCATGGCGAAGACGAAGACGTCCGAGCCGACCTTGATGGAGGCGTATTCCACGCCGCCGGCGAAGGCGGTCTGCGCCATGTCGTAGGCGGTCTCGTAGTCGGCGGCGACCGAGGAATAGAGCGAGTCCACGTCCTGCGGCTCCGATCCGCCGAACATCAACCGGTCCTGCGGCGAGAAGTCGGTGATGGTGTCCACCGCGGTCGGATCGAAGATCGCCAGGTCCGAGGGGCTGTCCCCGGCCTCGACCACGAACAGGTTGACGCCCCCGCCGCCGGTCAGCGTATCGCCGCCGGAGCCGCCGATCAGGGTGTCGGCGCCGGCGTCACCCACGAGGTCGTCCGCGTCATCGGTTCCGATCAGCTCGGCCATGTCATCCCTTCCGCGACGTACGGAAGCGGAGACTGCGCAGGCTAGTTTTTAAGAGTGGTGAATCGGCAATCCAGCGCCCGCACTTGCGGACGTGCAGTCGGCCAGGGTGCGGCCGCGGACCACGATGGCGTCGTCGTAGGAATAGTGGAGCCGGCCGGCCGCGTCGCAATAGGGCTGTTGGCTGATCGTCTTGGCGAAGACGTAGAGATCGGGCCCCACCGCCACCACGGCGATGTTGGCGCCGCCGACGCCGATCGCGTCCCGCGCCGCGATGTCGGCGGCATCGGGCGCTGTCGGCCGTGAACGCTACTCCGGCGGCAAGGGAGCTTGAACCTCACGCCGCCGTCAAGTCCGCGCGCCTACCGCGTGAACTTGTGGAACTTGATGCGGTGGGGGATCAGGCTGTCGGCGCCCAGGCGGCGCTTCTTGTCCTCTTCGTAGGCTTCGAAATTACCCTCGAACCACTCCACGTGGCTGTCGCCCTCGAAGGCCAGGATGTGCGTGCAGAGGCGGTCCAGGAACCAGCGGTCGTGGCTGATGACCACGGCGCAGCCGGCGAATTCCTCCAGCGCCTCTTCCAGGTTCTGCAGGGTCTCGATGTCCAGGTCGTTGGTCGGTTCGTCCAGCAGGATGACGTTGCCGCCGGTGGTCAGGGTCTTGGCCAGGTGGACGCGGTTGCGCTCGCCGCCCGAGAGCAGGCCGACCTTCTTCTGCTGGTCGCCGCCGCGGAAGTTGAACGAGCCGACATAGGAGCGGGTGTTGATCTCGCGCTTGCCGACCGCGAGGATGTCCAGCCCTTGGCTGACTTCCTGCCAGACCGTCTTCACCGGATCGAGCGCGTCGCGGCTCTGGTCGACATAGGCCAGCTTCACCGTCTCGCCGACCCGGAAGGTGCCGCCGTCCGGCTGCTCCTGGCCGGTGATGATCTTGAACAGGGTCGACTTGCCGGCGCCGTTCGGCCCGATCACGCCGACGATGCCGTTGGGCGGCAGGGTGAAGCTGAGATCCTCGAACAGCACCTTGTCGCCATAGGACTTCGACAGCCCCTTGGCCTCCAGCACCAGGTTGCCCAGGCGCGGGCCGGGCGGGATCTGGATGGTGGCGAAGCTCTGGGCGTCGCGGGTGTTCTCCTGCTCGCGGACCATGTCGTCATAGGCCGCCAGGCGGGCCTTGGACTTGGCCTGGCGGGCCTTGGCGCCCGAACGCACCCACTCCAGTTCGCGGGTCATGGCGCGCTGGCGGGCGACGCTCTCGGACTGTTCCTGCACGACGCGCTTGGTCTTCTGCTCCAGCCAGCCGGAGTAATTGCCCTCGTAGGGGATGCCCTTGCCGCGATCCAGCTCCAGCGTCCACTTGGTCACCTGGTCCAGGAAGTAGCGGTCGTGGGTGACCAGGATCACGCAGCCCGGGAAGGCCTCCAGGTGGTGCTGCAACCAGGCCACGCTCTCGGCGTCCAGGTGGTTGGTGGGCTCGTCCAGCAGCAGCATGTCGGGCTTGCTCAGCAACAGGCGGGCCAGCGCGATGCGGCGCTTCTCACCCCCCGACAGCTTGTCCACCGCCCAGTCGTTGGGCGGGCAGCGCAGGGCGTCTGTCGCCATCTCGATCTTGGAGTCGATGTCCCACAGGTCGCCGGCGTCCAGCTTCTCCTGGAGCGCGGTCATCTCCTCCATCAGCTCTTCGGTGTAGTTCTCGCCCATCTCGACGGCGACGGCGTTGTAGCGGTCGAAGATCTTCTTCTCTTCGCACCAGCTGATGACGTTGCCCCAGACGTCGAGGCTCTCGTCCAGATGCGGCTCCTGCTCCAGGTAGCCCATCTTGATCCCGTCGGCGGCCTTGGCCTCGCCGCCGAACTCCTTGTCGATCCCGGCCATGATCTTCAGCAGGGTCGACTTGCCCGAGCCGTTGACCCCGACCACGCCGATCTTGGCGTCGGAATAGAACGACAGCCAGATGTTCTCGAACACCTTCTTGGGGCTGCCGGGGTAGGCCTTGGTCAGGCCCTGCATCTGATAGATGTACTGCTGCGCCATGGGGCGTCCGCGCTCGCTCGGTCGGAGTGTGGGGAATTCGAGCGGGGGAGATAGCGGCCAGCGGGCCTCGGCGCAACGCGGCGGCTTGGCATGGCCCTGCGAAAAGCCGGAAGAGGGCCCGGCCGCGCTCGGCCCGCGCCGCCTGCGAGGCCCTGCTGGATCGCACATCCCGCGTCGCCGCCCAGGAACCTAGGCCGACGTTCTGCGCTCTGATTGCGGAGAGGCCGAGAGCCTCGCAGTGACCCATGCAAGGAGAGCGACATGCACAAGGACGAAGCCAAGGGCGCCGCCAAGGACATCGCAGGCTCGGTCAAGGAGGGCGTCGGCAAGGCGACCGGCAATGACCGCCTCGCCGCCGAAGGCGCGGCCGAACGCGTTGAGGGCAAGGTCCAGAAGGGCGTCGGCGCCCTGAAGGACGCCGCCCGCGACGTGCTGAAGAAGTAGCCTCAGACCCACAGCAAGCGGGGCCGCGCCGGGATCCGGCCGCGGCCCCTTTCGCGTTCTGGGCTCAGGCCTCCGCGTCGATCTCGGCGAAGGTCTTGCCGCGGGTCTCCTTGGCGACCAGGGCGGCGACGAAGCTGATCGCGGCGGCCGCGCCCACATAGATCGACACGCCCAGGGCCGACTGCGTCTGGTGCAGGATCGCCACCGCGATGATCGGGGCCAGCGACCCCGCCACGATCGAGGTAGCCTGGTAGGACAGGCTGGCCCCCGAATAGCGGATCCGGGTGGGGAACATCTCGCAGATGAACGCCGCCTGCGGCCCGTACATGGCGGCGTGGAAGATCAGCCCGACCACGATGGCGGCGATCACCAGCGGCGTGGCCCCGGTGGCCAGCAGGTTGAAGAACGCGAAGGCCCAGAGGCCGGTCCCGGCCGCGCCGATCGCATAGACCGGCCGCCGCCCGATCTTGTCCGACAGCATCCCGAACAGCGGGATCGCGCAGAACTGCACCGCCGACCCGATCAGGATGGCCCGCAGCGCCGCCAGCCGGGTGAGGTGTACCTGCTCGGTCAGGTAGACGATCGAGAAGGTGGTGATGATGTAATAGCAGATGTTCTCCGCCATCCGCAGGCCGGCGCCGGTCAGCAGCGCCCGCGGCCGGGTGCGGATCGCCTCGATCGCCGGCGCCCGCTCGGCGCGCGCCGCCGCGGCGGCCTGCGCGAACACCGGGCTCTCGGCGATCGAAGAGCGAATCCACCAGCCGATGGCGATCAGGCCCACCGACAGCAGGAACGGCAGGCGCCAGCCCCAGGCCAGGAAATCGGCCTCGCTCTGCAGGGCGGCCATCACCAGCAGGACGGCGGTGGCGACCAGGTTGCCGGCCGCAACCCCGGCCTGGGGCCAGCTGGTCCAGAATCCCCGCCCGGCCGGCGGTCCATGCTCGGCGACGATCAGCACAGCTCCGCCCCACTCCCCGCCCACGGCGAAGCCCTGGACCAGCCGCAGGGCGATCAGCATCAGCGGCGCGGCCAGCCCGATCTGGCCATAGGTCGGCAGGCAGCCGATCAGCATGCTGGAGACGCCCATCAGGATCAGGCTGAACATCAAGAGCCGCTTGCGCCCGATCCGATCGCCGAAGTGGCCGAACACCAGTCCGCCCAGCGGCCGGGCGAAGAAGCCCAAGGCATTGGTGGCGAAGGCCAGCAGGATGCCGGTCAGCGGGTCGGCCTTGGGGAAGAACAGCTTGCCGAAAACCAGGGCCGCGGCGCTGCCATAGAGAAAGAAATCGTACCACTCGATGGTGGTGCCGATCAGGCTGGCGGCGATGACCTTGCGCAGGCCGACACGGGTGTCCGAAGCCATGCTGGCCCTCCCACCGGCCTCTGGCGGGTCGGTGTTGGGGACTGTCCGGGGACCCGCCTGCGAAAGCAATAGGCGCCGGCGGCTCCTGGTCGCACCCAGGTCCGGGTAGGGTTGACGTTAACGATTGTGCCGCCACATTGCGCCCTTCGTCACCGACGGCCCCGAGTGCGTCTCTCGACGCACTCAGTTCTCTCTTCAAGTGTTTGGGCCTTCCTGCGGAAGGCCCGAGGAGGCACGCACATGCCCAACCTCGTCCGCCGCAGAGACCTGCTCTGCATGGGATCCGCCGCCGGCCTCGCCGTCATCGCCGCGCCCGCCTGGGCGCAGAGCATCGACGCCATCCTGCAGCCGCGCCGCGCGGTGCTGGACAACCTCCACACCGGCGAAACCTTCAACGAGGTCTACTACGCCAACGGGACCTACCTGCCCGACGCCCTGGCCGAGGCCACGCGGGTCATGCGCGACTGGCGCACCGGCGACGAGCATTTCATCGACCCCAGCCTGTTCGACGTGCTGCACGCCATCGGCGGCCGGCTGGAGACCCGGCAGCCGTTCAAGATCATCTCCGGCTACCGCTCGCCCAGGACCAACGCCATGCTGCACGCCCGCAGCCACGAGGTCGCCGAGGGCAGCCAGCACGTGCTGGGCAAGGCCATCGACGTCCGCATCGAGGGCGTCGACCTGGCCCACCTGCACAACGCCGCCCTGGACCTGGGCGCCGGCGGCGTCGGCTACTACCCGAGCTCGAACTTCGTCCACATCGACACCGGCCGCGTGCGCCAGTGGTCGGGCTCGTAGGGCGCGACCAGCTCGTCCCGCTCATCCCGGCGAAGGCCGGGACCCAGATCGCAAAGCGTAGACGTGGGACGAACGTCAGCCGAGCTTGTCGAACCTGCCTCAGAGTTATGCCATCTGGATCCCGGCCTTCGCCGGGATCGGCGGCATTGGGGCTAGCATCGGCTCCCCACCCAGTCCACGAGCAGGTCGGCCATGGCATCGCGCTCCGCGCGGCTGTCCTCGAAGTAGTGGGCGCCCTTGATCAGCTCCAGCTTCTTGTCCGACGTGCCGATGTTGTTGAAGATCTTGTGGGCGTCGGAGGGGAAGACGCCGGTGTCCGCCAGGCCCTGGACCACCAGGCAGGGCAGGTCGAACTTGGCCAGCTGTTCGGCCCCCTGGCACTTGGACGTCTCCAGGCTCCACATGCTGAGCCAGGTCTTCAGGTTGTTCGCCCGCCCGATCGACGGGCTCTTGTTGGCCACCGCCGGGTGGCCGCGGTAGCAGGCCGGCGACTTGCGGTCCGACGGGTCGATATTGCCGTCCATGAACCGCAGGTCGCCCCAGCAGCGGAACAGCGGCATCAGCCGGTCCGGAACGCCCGCTGCGTTCAGCCGCGCCAGTTCGGCCTTGGCGTAGTCGGTGATCCGCTGGTTCCGCGCCCGCTGGGCGGCGCGGTAGCGGGTGATGAAAGCGTCCGAATAGGGCGGCCCATTGTCCGGGTTGAACGGGTTCAGGCTCTCGTCAGTGGCCACCGGATCGAACTCGTCGACCACCGAGGCGTCCATCCAGTCGGTCAGCACCTCGGGCCGGCCCTGGTGGGCGTTCAGCGAGATATAGAGGTCGGCCTTCGGCAGGGTGTTCAACGCCTCGAGCCCGGCGCCAGTGACCAGGTCGCTGAGGGTGGGCGCGATGGCCTCGGCCTGGTAGGCGCCCATCAGCGAGCCGCCGCCGGAGTTGCCCAGGATGACGATGGTCTCGACGCCGTTGGCTCGCAGCCAGCGCGTGCCGACCCCGATGTCGATCACCGCATGCTCCAGCAGGAACTGGTCCTCGGCCCCGCGGTAGCGGGTGTTCCAGCCCAGGAAGCCGTAGCCGCGGCTGGCCAGGTAGGGGGCGATGTAGTGTTCGGAGAAGTCGACGTTGTAGTGGGTGGCGATGAAGGCCGTCTTCGGCCGCTGGCCCTTGGGCGTGGTGTAGAGGCCCTGGCAGGGATAGCCGCCCGCCTGGATGCGCGGCGCGGTCGGCGAGACCGTCCCGATGAACTCGCGGTCCACCTTGGCCATCAGGTCGCTGTCGTCCATCGCCGCTCTCTCCCCTGGGTTGGCGGCCTCGCCGCTCGATAGAAACTTCGTAATCTAACTATTATCCCCGATCCAGGCCGAGGTTGGCTACGAGTTGCGATTGGATGACGGCCCTGAGCGCGCGCCAGGCCGTTTGGAACCGCAGAAAACGCAGAAGACGCAGAATTGCGCCGCGCCTTTGCGCGTTCTCTGCGTTTTCTGCGGTTAAATCTTGAGGGCGCTGACGCGTCTCAGGAGACGGGGGGTTCCAGCCGCTCCGCCAGGTCGATCACACGGGCCACCATCATGCCCATCAGCTGGGCCGGCAGGGGCTCCTTCAGGGCGCCTTGCGCGTCGAAGGCGGTCGCGGCGAAGGGGATCATTACCTGTTCGGTCGCCACGATGGTCTGGATCGTCGACAGGACGTGGCGCAGGTGGGTCAGGCTGCGGAGCGTTCCGAACGGGCTGATTGAAGCGCCCATGATGCCGGCGACCTTGTTGCGGAAACCGCTGATGATCGCGTGGCCAGGGACGGGCCGGCTGCCCCAGTCGATACTGTTCTTCAGCAGGGCGCTGATCGTGCCGTTGTGCTCGGGCGAGGCGATCAGCAAGCCGTGGTGGGCGCGCAGCAGCGTCTGCAGTTCCAGGGCGGCGGCCGGGAACTCATCCGGCTCCAGGTCGCCGTGGTAGATCGGCAGGTCGAAGTCGGTGAGCCGGATGGCGGTGACCTCGGCGCCCCGCGCCCGGGCCTCGCGCGCGGCCAGGTCGACCAGGGCCTGGTTCAGGGAGCCGGTGCGGGTGCTGCCGGCGAAGGCGAGGAGTTTCACGGTCATGGATGCAGGTCCTGGCGGATGCGGGTCAGACCGCGCTGTCGGTGGAGGCGTCGTCGTCGGCGGCCAGGTTGCGGCCGACCTGGGTGAGCGCCTTGCGCAGCACCGCGATCTCGCTGTCGGTCAGGCCGGCCAGGGCGATGGCGTTCACCTCGGCCACCGCCGGCAACAGCGTCGCCTCCAGCCTCCGGGCCTCTTCGGTCAGGAACACATGCGCCTTGCGCCGGTCCTCCAGGCTCTTCTGGCGGGTGACGAAGCCGCTGCGCTCCAGGCTCTTCAGGGCGATGACCGTGGTCGGCTCGCGCATGCCCACCCGGCGGCTCAGCTCGCGCTGCGTCAGGCCGTCCTCGCGCCACAAGACGCGCAGGAACCGCCACTGGCCGCTGGAGACCCCATGCGGGGCGGTGCGCACCTCCAGGGCGCGGGAAAAGGCGCGAAACGCGATCCGCGTCAGGTAGCCGATGCTGTTGGTTGGGTCGGCGTAGAATTCGACTGGGCTCATCGCACGACCATTCCACCCCCACGTGCGCCGGGCAATCACGCCCGTTGACAGTGTCGAGGCCTGTCCGCAAATACATAGCATACTAAGTTTCTGGATGGTCAACGATGCCGCTGCTCGGCCTGCCCCTGCTTCCGACGACGATTGTGGGCAGCTATCCCCAGCCCGACTGGCTGATCGACCGCGAGGGCCTCAAGAGCCGCCTGCCCCCACGGGTCCGCGCCCAGGAGCTGTGGCGCATCAAGGAGCCGATGCTGGCCGACGCCCAGGCGGCCGCGACCCTGGTGGCGATCAGCGACCAGCGACTGGCCGGGATCGACATCATCGGCGACGGCGAAATGCGCCGCGAGAGCTACTCCAACCGCCTGGCCACCGCCCTGGCCGGCATCGAGATCGACCCGCCCGGCATGGCCATGGACCGCACCGGCGCGATGAACCCCGTCCCCCGCGTCGCCGGCCCGATCCGCCGCACCGGCCCCATCGAGTCCCAGGACGCCGCCTTCCTGAAAGCCCGCGCCGGCGGCCCGGTGAAGATCACCATCCCCGGCCCCTTCACCATGACCCAGCAGGCGCAGAACGATCACTACCCCGACGCCCGCTCGCTCGCGATGGACTACGCCGACGCGGTCAACGCCGAGGCCCGCGACCTGTTCGCCGCCGGGGTCGACATCGTCCAGCTGGACGAGCCCTATCTGCAGGCCAAGGCGGACGAGGCGCGCAGCTTCGCCATCGACGCCATCAACCGCGCGGTGAAGGGCGTCGGCGGACTGACCGCGCTGCACATCTGCTTCGGCTACGCCCACGTCCACAAGGGCGCGTCGAAGCCCGGCGGCTACGCCTTCCTGGAGGAGCTGGAGGCGTCCGACGTCGACATCATCTCCATCGAGGCCGCCCAGCCCAACCTCGACCCGCGGATCCTGCGCGAGCTGCCCAGCAAGTACATCATGTACGGCGTGATCGACCTCAACGACCCTGGCGTCGAGACTGCCGAGACCGTGGCCGCCCGTATCCGCAGGGCCCTGCCCTACATCGACGCCGACCGCCTGATCATCGCCCCCGACTGCGGCATGAAATACCAGAGCCGCGAGGTGGCGTTCGGCAAGCTGAAGGCTATGGCGGACGGGGCGGCGATCGTGCGGCGGGAGCTGGCGGGCGGCTAGGATGGGGCCGATCCCGGCAGGACGCCCACGTGTTGATGGGGATCAACGACGGGGCGCCTGATCCTGGGCTCTGTGTGCGACGCTGCCGGACCGGCAACGCTATCGCGCACGGGAACCATGGCTGCCCGCAAACTCGCAGGGACCCAGAATCCGCGCTCCGGCGCGCTGGGGCCGCGATCCGCCGGATCCGTCCTGGCGTTTTGGCCTGACCTTCCTGTTGACGGCTCCGTTCTGGGCGATCAGTGCAGCGAGCGGGCGCCAGCTGATGCCGGGCTTGCCGGTCGCGGCCGTGGCCGTTGTCTGCCCGGCCCTCGCCGGGTTCATCCTGGCCTGCCGGCGCGGCGGACTGCCGAACGGCTGCGCGCTGCTGATACGCGCTTTCGACGTCGGACGGATCGGCGCGAAGGCGATCTGGCTGCCCATTCTGCTCATTTCGCCAGCCGTCGGCATCGTCGCGTTCGTCATCATGCGACTGGGTGGATCGCGCATACCAGACCCCCAGATCGCGCTGCCGAACGTGCTGGCCCTGTCCGCCGTCTTCCTCGTGAGCGGCCTCAGTGAAGAACTTGGATGGTCGGCCTATGCCCTGGATCCGCTCCAGGCGCGATCATCCGCGCTGGCGGCCGGCCTTCTGATCGGCGCCGTCTGGGCGATCTGGCGCTACCCGGCGCTGGTCCAGGCCCACCGCTCCGTCGTCTGGATCGGCTGGTGGACCTTGGGCACGGTCTCTATGCGCATCATCATGGTCTGGCTGTTCAACCGCACCGGCGGCAGCATGTTCGGCGCGGCGGTATTCCACGCCGTCAGCAATCTGTGCTGGCAGCTCTTTCCCGTTCAGGGCTCATGGTTCGATCCTCGGCTCCATGGCCTGCTCATGGCCGCCGTCGCCCTGGTCCTGGTGCTATGGTATCCTGGTCGAGGCCAAGTCGATCGCACACTGGCCCTGGCGCGCCTGGGGCCGTCCTAGGTCGCAGCCGGCGATACGCGCACCAGCCAATCGCGCAGGATCCGGTTTGTCTCCGCCGGCGTCTCCAGCGTCGGCAGGTGGCCGCAGTTGGCGATGACCTCCAGCCGCGATCTAGCAATCCCCGCCAGGATCTCATCCTGGTGCCCCCGGGTGGTGATGCCGTCATGGTCGCCGCGGATCAGCAGGGTCGGGACCTTGATGGCCGCCAGCGAGGGGCGGCTGTCGATGCGGCTCATGATGGCCCGCTGTTGCGCCAGGAAGCGGTCCGCGCCGGTGTCGGAGGCCATGTGCCGGATCACCGACGGCAGCACCTCGTCGCCGCGCCGGGAGGGGGCCACCAGCATGGGGATCCGCTCCTCGACCACACCGGCGAAGTTTCCCGCCTCCACCAGCCGGATATAGCCCTGCCGCCGCTCGGTCTGGGCCGGGCCGTCGGCAGACGCCAGGGTGGAGATCAGCACGAGGCTGAGCACGCGCTCCGGCTGCTGGCGCATCACCTCGAAGGCCGTGAACCCGCCCATGGCGTGGGCGACCAGGTGGAAGCGCGGCGGCGCCCCGGCCAGCAGGCGCGCGGCCATGCCGGCGATGGTGTCGTCGTGCAGGTGGTCGGCGACCTGCAGCTCGTAGTCGGGCGAGAGGGCGATGGCCTGGGGCGCCCAGACGTCCTCGGTCAGCAGCTGGCCCGAGGCGAAGACCACGGCGGGATGGGCGCTCATCAGACGATCCGGTTCAGGAGCGGCGCGCCGTGGGCAAGGCGGCCGCAGTTGTCGAAGGCGACTGCCAGGCTGCGGTCCAGGGTCTCCGGAGTCAGCCAGGCCATGTGCGGCGCGACGACGACATTTGGCAGGGCCAGCAGCGGATTGGCCGGATCGACTGGCTCCTGGGCGAACACGTCCAGGCCGGCCCCGCGCAGATGGCCGGACGTCAGCGCCGCCAGCAGGGCCTCCTCGTCCACCAGGTCGCCGCGCGCGGTGTTGATCAGGATCGCGCCCGGCTTCATGGCGGCCAGGGCGCGGGCGCCGATCAGGCCGTGGGTCTCCGGAGTCAGGGGCAGGTGCAGCGAGACGATGTCGGCCTGGGTCACCAGGGTCTCGAAGGTCACGAAGCGGCCGGGCAGGTCCGGCTTGGCGCTGCGCGCCGCATAGATCACCGTTGCGCCCAGGGCCTCCAGCGCCCGGCCCAGCCGCGAGGCCGAGCTGCCGTAGCCGACGAAGCCCACCGTGCGCCCGGCGATCTCGCCGGTCCCGTCGATCTGGTCGAGGTCGGGCGCCCAGCCCCCGCCGGCCCGGGTCAGCGGGTCGAGGTAGGACAGCCGGCGCAGCACCGCCAGCATCAGGGCCAGCGCCATCTCGGCGACCGCCTGGCTGTTGGTTCCGGGCATGTTGGCCACGGCCACGCCGGCGGCCTTGCAGGCTTCCAGGTCGATGGTGTTGACGCCGACGCCCAGCTTCTGCACCAGCTTCAGCTTCGGCCCGGCGGCGAGCGTCGCCGGCGTTACCCGCTTCAGCACATGCAGCAGGACGTCAGCGTCGGCGATCTCGCGGGCGAACCCGGCGTCGTCGGTCTCGTCGACCGCCACCGCCTGGACGCCGGCCGCGGCGGCGTCGCGCGCCAGGGCCGCCTGGAAGCCCGCGCTGGCGCGGTACTGCAGCACCGCCTTCATCGCAGGGTCTCCGCCACCGAGGGCGCGAAGGCCGAGGGGCCGGCATAGACGGCATCCGCCCCCATGGCCTCTTCGATCCGCAGCAGCTCGTTCCACTTCGCCATGCGTTCCGACCGCGCGAAGCTGCCCACCTTGATCTGGCCCGCATCCCAGCCGACCGCCAGGTGGGCGATGGAGACGTCCTCCGTCTCGCCGGACCGCGCCGAGACGATGGCGCCCCACGACAGCGACCGCGCCGCGTCCAGCGCCGCCTTGGCCCGGCTGACCGTGCCGGCCTGGTTGACCTTGACCAGCACCGCATTGCCCGCGCCAGCCGCCGCCGCCCGGCGCACCCGCGCGGCGTCGGTCACCAGGATGTCGTCGCCGATCAGCTGGGTCGTCGCCGCGAACGCTTCGGTGGCCAGCCGGAAGCCCTGCAGGTCGTCCTGGCTGACGGGGTCCTCGATCGACAGGATCGGATAGCGCCGCACCCAGTCGGCGACCCGCTCGACCATGCCCTCACGGCCGAAGTCGGCGTCGTCCAGGCCGAGGCGATAGCGGCCCTCGGCATGCAGCTCATTGGCCGCCACGTCTAGGGAGATGAACACGTCCTCGCCCGGCCGGTGGCCCGACCGCTCGATTGATTGCACCAGGGTGTCCAGGGCTTCCTCGTTGGACGCGAACATCGGCCACCAGCCGCCCTCGTCCGCCGCCCCGGCCAGCCGCCCGGTATCGGCCATCAAGGTCCCGGCGGCGCGGAACACGTCGGCGGCGATCTCGAAGGCCTCGCGGATGCTGCCCGCCCGCGGCGCCATGATCATGAAGTCTTGCACGTCGGTGCGCCGCCCGGCGTGGGCGCCGCCGCCGAAGATCTGGATCTCCGGCAGGGGCATGCGCACCTTCCGCCCTGCGGCCAGATAGGCCCAGCGCGCCAGCCCCGACCCGGCCGCCGCCGCGTCCAAAACCGCCAGCGACACCGCCACGATGGCGTTGGCCCCCAGTCGCGAGAGATTGGCCGTCCCGTCGAGCTCGGTCATCGCGGCGTCGATCCCGGCCTGGTCCGTGGCGTCCAGGCCCGCCAGCCGTGCGGCGATCTCGCCATTCACCGCGGCCACCGCGCCGTCCACGCCCAGCCCGCCAAAGCGAGGCCCGCCGTCGCGCAGTTCCCACGCCTCATGCGCGCCCCGCGACGCGCCGGCAGGGGCATGCGCCCGTCCGTAGGCGCCGCCCGCCAGGGTCACCTCAGCCTCCACGGTCGGACGGCCTCGCGAGTCCCAGATCTGTCGCGCCCGGACGGCGGTGACGGTGGTCTTCATCGCGCCTTCAGGCCCTCGTTCCAGTCCGCCGCCAGGGCCGCCATCGTCCCCGGCTGGCCGGCGATCAACCGCCGCGCCGCGCCGCGCACCAAGCCGCGGTCGGCGTCGCTCTGCAGATAGTCGGCCGGCGACTTGCCGTCGACACGCGCCAGCAGGACGGCGGCGGTGAGCTGCGCCGCGCGCGCCTCCAGCCTGTCCGCCGGCTCCCAGTCCACCCCTGGAAGGTAGCCGGCTTGCAGGGCCGCGAAACTGGCCAGGTAGGCCGCCGTGTGCGCCGGCTTCCAGACCGCTTTCAGCAGCAGGTGCGCCGAGCAGAACGCCAGGTCGAAGGCCGGGTCGCCGTACCACGCGCACTCGGCGTCCAGCAGCACCGGGCCGGCCGGGCCATGCAGGATGTTCTTCGGGCTGACGTCACCGTGGACGAGGGTTATCCGGGCCGCGGCCGTGCGGTCGGCCAGCGCGACCAGCCGGCCGGCCAGGTCCGGGTGGGCCAGGGCCGAGTGGCGCAGGAACGGGGCCAGCCGCAGGTCCTCGAACAGCGCCGTCGTCCGGAACCGCGCCGCGATCTCCGCCTGGCCCGCGCAACCGGCATGGACCTTGGCCAGCATCGCGCCCACCTGGCCGGCGAAGGCGGCGTCGACCCGCCCGGCGGCGAGGTCCGCCTTCCAGATGCTGTGGGTCACCGGGTCGTAGAAGCTCATCACGAACAGACTGGCCGCGCGGTCCTCGAACAGCACCTGCGGCACCGCCTCGCCCACCAAGGCGCGGGCGGTCAGCAGCCACTCCACTTCATAGTGCGACCGCTCCACCGGCGCACGCCAGTCGGCCGCCACCCGCAGCTTGGAGAGCGCCCGCTTCACGCAGACCGGACCCTGCGGCGTGTCCAGGCGGAAGACGTCGCTGGAGACCCCGCCGGTCAGGGCCTGCAGCTCGACCCGCGCCTCGGGCGCCAGGAAGCCCCCCGCCTTCAGGGTGTCCACGATGTCCGCGTCAGCCGGCATACTGGAATAGTTAGAGCTCTAAGCGTCGCCGGTCCAGACGCCCCGCGCGGGATTGCCGCAAGCGTCAATCAAATTGACGGCGGAACGCCACGGGCGTTTACTGCGGCCACAAATGCGATCGGGCGCAGGCTCGACCAAGGTCTTCGGAGGACGTCATGACGAGCTCGGCCAACAGCCAATTCGATATCCGCGGCGTCAACCACCTGGCCCTGGTCTGCAAGGACATGGCCCGGACCGTGGAGTTCTATCGCGACATCCTGGGCATGCCGCTGGTCAAGACCATCGACCTGCCGGGCGGGCGCGGCCAGCATTTCTTCTTCGACATCGGCAACGGCGATTCCCTGGCCTTCTTCTGGTTCCCGGAGGCCCACGAGGCAGTGCCGGGCGTGTCCTCGCCCAAGGCGCTGCCGACCAAGGGCGACTTCACCTCGGCGCATGGCTCGATGAACCACATCGCCTTCAACGTGCCGGCCGAGAAGTTCGACGACTACTACGCCGCGCTGCAGGCCAAGGGCGTCGAGGTCACCCAGATCCTCAACCACGACGACTCGCCCAGCCAGTCCAGCGCCGAGCTGCACGAGGGGGTGTTCGTGCGCTCGGTCTATTTCTTCGACCCCGATGGCGTCTGCCTGGAGTTCGCCTCCTGGACCAAGACCTTCGACGCGGGCGACGTGGCGCATGAGGCGGTCGACGCCGGCGGGGTCAAGTCGCGCCGTGTGGTGCTCAAGGCCGAGGCCATGCTGGCGGAGAACGACGTCCGGGCGCTCGAACCCGCCAAGTAGGGCGCGCCGCGACAATCCCGCCACACCTCCGGGAAAGCCGCGTCGGCCCCCACCTCCGGCAATTGACAGAAACACTTAGCAATCTAATGATATCGGCCTAGACGCTGTGAAGCTTGGCGCAGATGGCGGGTCGCCACCGCTGTCCGCAACCTGCGGCGGCCTCGGACTGGCCGCATGGGAGCGTCAAGTAAATTGACATTTTGTGCGGATGCGCGCAGGTTCCGAAACGAAGTTCGATCAACAGAACGACGACAACGAGAAACATAGGGGGAGGCCGGGAATGATCGCCCGCATTCTGTTTTCAACCACGATGCTGGTCAGCGCCATCGCGAGCGCGGCCATGGCGGCCGACGCCGCCGCGCCGTCCACCCTGGGCGAGGTCGTCGTGACCGCCCAGAAGCGCGAGCAGAAGCTGCAGGAGGTCCCGATCTCGATGGAGGTCATCTCCGGCAGCAAGCTGGCCCAGTACAGCACCAACGATTTCAAGCAGATGGTGAAGTTCGCGCCGAACGTGTCGGTCGAATCGACCGCCGGCAACGACGTCATCTACATCCGCGGCTTCGGCTCGCCGCCGGCCAACTTCTCGTTCGACCAGTCGGTCAGCCTCTACATGGACGGTGTCTACGCGGGCAAGAACCGCCAGGCGCAGTCGCCGTTCTTCGACCTGGCGCGGGTCGAGGTGCTGCGCGGTCCGCAGGGCGCCCTGTTCGGCAAGAACACGCCCGCCGGCGCCGTCTCCATCGTCTCGGCCGGCCCGACCGCCGAGCGCGAAGGCGAGATCACCGCCTCCTACAACTTCGAGCTCCAGGGCACGGAGATCACCGGCCATGTGGCCGGCCCGGTCACCGACACCCTGAGCGCCCGCCTGGCCGTGCGCTTCGTCGACCAGGACGGCTACATCAACAACCGCGCGAACGGCGCCGATGAGCCGCAGAACAGGATGCAGTTGGCGCGGCTGACGCTGCGGTACACGCCGATCGAGACCTTCGACTTCACGCTGAAGGCGGAATACGGGAACCGCGAGGTCCGCGGCGGCATGAACGTCTCAAGCCCGCTGACCACCGAACAGCAGCCGCGGGACTTCCGCTATTCCACCGTCAACCCGATCGGGCCGGAAGGCACCAAGGACACCTCCTGGATGGTGTCGGGCACCGGCAATCTGAAGCTGGGCGATTTCACCCTGACGTCGATCACCGGCTACTCGTTCTTCCGGTCCAACATCGTCAACAACTTCGATCAGTCCCTGCCCGCCGGCGGGACGGTCCGCAACAGCGTCTACAACAGCTATCCCGAACACTTCCGGCAATGGTCGCAGGAAGTCCGCCTGCTGTCGCCCACCGGCAAGCGGCTGGAGTATGTGGTCGGCGCCTACTACGACACCTCGCTCTATCAGCTGACCCAGCTGGGCGGGTTCGACGTCAACCTGCCGGGCGTGCTGGTGTACTACGGCCTGCTCAACACCGAATTCCGCCAGCGCAGCCAGACCTTCTCGGTGTTCGGCCAGGGCACCTTCCACATCACGGACTCGCTCCGCGTGCTGGGCAGCCTGCGCTATACGAACAACGACAAGCGGGCGATCTTCTACGGCCGCCTCCGCTACGGCCCCTTCGCGCTGCGGCCCGTCAACACCCGGGCGGTCGGCGAGATCAACGGCGAGGACAACCTCGATCCGTCCGGCACGATCCAGTACGACGTCGCGCCCCAGATCATGGTCTACGCCACCTACGGGCGCGGCTCGAAGTCCGGTGGCTTCGTGTCCAACACCTACGGCACGACCAGCGCCACCTTCGTCTATCGCCCGGAAAAGTCGGAAAACTACGAGGCGGGGATCAAGTCTACCCTGGCCGACGGCCGGCTGGTGGTGAACGTCTCGGTCTACGACACCAAGTTCAAGGACCTGCAGGTGTCGGTCTACAACCCGACGATCTCGACCTACCAGACGGGCAATGCGGCCAGCGCCAGCTCCAAGGGCGTCGAGGGTTCGGCCGCCTGGTACCCGATGAAGGGCCTCGATTTCACCCTGGCGGCCGCCTACCAGAAGGCCAAGTACGACGACTATCCCGGCGCCGCCTGCCTCGCCACCCAGCCGATCACCGCCTGCAACGCCGCCTCGCCGGCCAGCATCGCGGCCAACAACATCGGCGGCGCCCCGCTGCCGTACACCTCGAAGTTCAGCTACAATCTCTCGGGGCACTATCGGTTCGAGATGCAGGGCGACATGGTGCTCGACACCAGCGCCTCGCTGTACGGCCGCTCGAAGTACTTCGACTCCGACAACCAGAGCCCGCTGTTCGGCCGCCAGAAGGCCTACACCAAGGTCGACGCCCGGGTGCAGTACGGCCCGTCCGATGAGCGCTGGCACGTGGCCGTCACCGCTAAGAACCTGTTCGACAAGAAGACCACCGGCAGCGCGTTCAACCTGCCCTTCCC
Source organism: Phenylobacterium sp. (assembly GCF_025351295.1). Classification (GTDB taxonomy): domain Bacteria; phylum Pseudomonadota; class Alphaproteobacteria; order Caulobacterales; family Caulobacteraceae; genus Phenylobacterium. The sequence continues at coordinate 7,250 of NZ_JANXWD010000022.1, read as the reverse complement.
GATCACGCCGGTGGCGCACGCCATCCTCTATCTCGAGGAGACCCGCAGCGTCGCGGTCGAGGCGGGCGTGAAGTTCTAATCGAAGGCGCGGCGGCGAGCATGGCTCAAGGTTCCGGCCAAGAGGCGCTCGCCGTCCGCACCGCGCTCTGCGACCTGGTGGTCGCCTATGCGATGGCGCTGGACGCCTGCGACTGGCCGGCCTTCCGCGACCTGTTCGAGGACGAGATCGACCTCGACTACAGCGCCCTGGGCTCGATCCGCGGCCGGATTCCGGCCGACGCCTGGGTGGAGCGCTGCAAGGTGCTGGGCGGCTTCGACGCCACCCAGCACAAGGTCTCCAACTTCGTGGTCGAGGCCGGCGTCGACGCGGCGCGGGTGACCTCCTACGTCGACGCCGCCCACTTCATCGGCGCGCTGGCGGGGTTCGCCTGCGGGACCTATGTGCACGAACTGGCCCACCACCCTGGCGGCTGGAAGATCCGCGGCTGTGCCTTCGCGGTGGCTGGCTATGCCGGCGGCCGGGCGGCGTTCGACCAGGCCTTCGACGCGGCGCGCGCCGCCTATGCCGCGAGAGGCGCCCCATGATCGACGTCCACTTCGTGCCGACCCCCAACGGGCACAAGGTCAGCATCATGCTGGAGGAGACCGGCGTCGCCTACCGGCTCATCGCCTACGACATGCTGGGCGGCGATCACCTGAAGCCCGAGTTCCGGCGGGTGAATCCCAACCATCGCCTGCCCGCGATCCTCGACCACGACCCGATCGGCGGCGGCGGCGTGCCGTTCGCGGTGTTCGAGTCGGGCGCCATCCTGCTCTATCTGTCGGACAAGGCCGGCGGCGCCTTCATGCCCGCCGATCCGCGCCGCCGCTCGCTGGCCCAGCAGTGGCTGATGTGGCAGATGGCCGGCTTGGGCCCGATGCACGGCCAGGCCCACCACTTCATCCGCTACGCGCCCGAGGGCCAGGACTATGGCATCGCCCGCTATGGCAATGAGGCCAGGCGGCTGCTGGCGGTGCTGGACCGCCGGCTGGGCGAGGCCGAGTACCTGGCCGAGGAGTACTCCGTCGCCGACATGGCCACCTGGCCCTGGGTGCGCGCCACCCGCGCCATCGCCCTCAGCCTGGACCCCTACCCCAACATCGGCCGCTGGTTCGAGGCGGTGGGCGCCCGGCCTGCGGTCATGCGCGGCACCGAGGTCAAGAACGCCCCCAACCTCTCCAGCCTCCGCCCGACCCTGACCCCCGAGCAGTGGTCCAACCTGTTCGGCGAGAACATGCTGAAGGGCAGCGAAGGTTAGGGCTCGAGGCGCGCAGCCGAATATCTCCTCACCCGTAGGGGGAGGGGGACCGCGGAACGCGGTGGAGGGGGTGCGCCGCCGCCCAGACCTATCCTGCAAGCCCCCTCCACCATTCTGCGAATGGTCCCCCTCCCCCTACGGGTGAGGAGACTTTTGAGATCGTGAGGCTCGTGAATCCCTTCCGCACATCTCGTAGCCCTACGCGTGAGGAGAAGCGGCGTCGGGGGAAATGGCGATGACCCCGACCCTCAATTCGCCATGGTCCCGCCGTCGACGGTGATGTCGGCGCCGGTGATGAAGCTGCTTTCGTCGGAGGCCAGGAACAGGGCGGTGGCGGCGACGTCTTCGGGCTCGCCGATCCGCTTGATCACCTGCCGGGCGATCGCGCGCTCGGTCCATCCGGGCTGGGTCATCAGGGGCTCGGTCTGCGCCGAGCGGATCATGCCGGGCGAGATGGTGTTGGCGCGGATGCGGTGCGCGCCGCCCTCGGTGGCGTACTGCCGGGTCATGGCGGTGACCGCGCCCTTGGCCGCCGAGTGCGCCAGCATCCCCTGGCCGGTCGAGCCCTTCTTCGCCGCCGTGGAGGCGATGTTGATGATCGAGCCCCCGCCGCGGGCGACCAGATGCGGCCAGGCCGCCCGGCACAGGTGGAAGATGATGTTCACCTCTTCGCGCTGGGTGCGGTCGAAGGTCTCGAAATCCATCTCGGGGATGAAGGCGAAATAGGCCATGGCGGCATTGTTGTAGACGATGTCGAAGCCGCCGAATTGCGCCAGCGCGAAGGCGACCACCTGCTCGGCGCCCGCGGCGACCGAGAGGTCCACGGGCTGCAGCGAGACCATCTCGCCGCCGGCGGCCTTCACCTCGTCCGCCACCGACCCGGCGCCGCGATTGAGGTCGCAGCCCACCACCCTGGCCCCTTCGCGGGCGAACATCAGCGCCGCGGTGCGGCCCATGCCGCTCCCGGTGCCGGTGATGATCGCCACCTTGCCGGCCAGACGTCCCGCCATTTTCGTCCTCCCTCATGTCCCGCTTTGTTGGCCGGCATCGTAGTCCCGATCGCCGGAAACCGTAAACTTGATTGACACCCAAGGGTCGCGGCCTACCTTGCCCGCAAGGCGTGGAACAGCGCCGCCAGGGAGTGTCATGAACCAGGCCGCGAGCGCCGTCCTCAGCCCGTCGGGGGCCGCCGTGCGCCGCCCCGGCCGGACCCTGGCGCTGGCCATGCTGATGGTCGTGGGCACGGTCAATTTCGTCGACCGCCAGATCCTCTCTGTCCTGGTCGAGCCGATCCGCGCGGATCTCCACCTCAGCGACACGCAGATCGGCCTGCTGACCGGCCTGAGCTTCGGCCTGTTCTACGCGGCCATGGGGGTGCCGGCCGCCATGCTGGCCGACCGCGTGCACCGTGTCCGCCTCGTGGCCGTCGCAGCCCTGATCTACAGCTTTTTCACCGGGGCCAGCGGCTTCGCCGCCAACTTCTGGCAACTGGCCCTCGCCCGCTTCGGGGTCGGCGTGGGCGAGGCCGGGGGCACCGCGCCGTCGCTCTCGATCCTGGCCGACTACTATCCGCCCGCGCAGCGCCCGGCGGTGATCGGCCTGTTCACCGTCAACGGCCCGATGGGGGTGTTCGTGGGCGCCAGCCTGGGTGGCTGGGCGGCAGGCCAGTTCGGCTGGCGCGGCGCCTTCCTGGCCGTCGGGGCGCTCGGGGCGCTGGCGGCCCTGGTCCTCGCCGTCGTGGTGCGCGAGCCGAAGCGTGGCGGGCTCGACCCGACGCCCACGCGCGCCCCGTCCGCGGACGCCGGCCGGCTCGGACCCACCGTGCGGCTGTTCCTGTCGCGCCCGACGCTGCGCCTGCTGCTGGTGGCCAGCGGCCTGTCGGCCTTCATCAGCTACGGTATGCTGAACTGGATCCCGGCCTATCTGATGCGGGTGCAGCACATGCCGCTGGCCGAAGTCGCCCGCTGGTTCGGACCGGCCGCCGGCCTCTGCATGGGCCTGGGCATCTGGGGCGGCGGGGCGCTGGTCAACTGGGCCGGCCAGCGCAGCGTCAAGGCCTATGCCTACGTCCCTGGCCTCGCCGTCCTGATCACCGGCCCCACCCTGGCCCTGGCGGTGATGGCCTCGTCCTGGCAGGCCTCGCTGGCGCTGATGCTGGTCCCGATGATCGGCTGCACCATGTTCACTGCGCCGGTCCTGGCGCTGGTCCAGAACCTGTCGCCGGTGGCCTCCCGCGCGACGGCGACGGCCCTGGTGCTGCTGGCGTTCAACATCGTGGGTCTCGGCGGCGGGCCGCTGGCCATCGGCATGCTGAGCGATGCGCTCGCCGCCGCCCATGTGGTCGATCCGCTGCGGGTCGCCCTGATCTCAATCGCCCCGGTCGCCGTCCTGGCGGCGCTGGGCTATCTGGCGGTCTCGCGGGTGGTGGTCCGCGACACCGCCGACGTCCTGCGGGAGAGCCTGGCGTGAAAGACCTCAAGGACCAGACCGCCTTCGTCACCGGCGGCGCCAGCGGCCTCGGCCTAGCCACCGCCCGGGCCCTGGCCGCCCGGGGCGCGCGCCTGATCCTCGCCGACATCGAGGCCGCCAAGGTCGAGGCCGCGGCCGCCGAGCTGCGCGCCACGGGCGCCGACGCCATCGGCCTGCGGCTCAACGTCGCCGAAGAGGCCGAATGGGCCCGGGTCGGCGAGGCGGCCGGCCGGTTCGGCGAGGTCAGCGTGCTCTTCTCCAACGCCGGCGTTGGCGGCGGGTCCGGCAAGTTCGAGACCTACGACACCGAGGTCTGGCGCTGGGCCTACGCAGTCAACGCCCACGCCCACCTCTACGCCTGCCGCACCTTCCTGGGGGCGATGAAGGCCAGCGGGCGGCCGGCGCACCTGGCGCTCACCGCGTCCATGGTGGCCATCGTGCCGCCGCCGATCTCGGTGGCCTACATCTCCTCGAAGTTCGCCACCCTGGGCATCGCCATGGCGCTGCGTAACGAGCTGGCCGACACCAACGTCGGCATCTCGGTCCTCTGCCCCGGCATGTCGGCGACCAACATCGTCGCCACCACCCAGAAGCTGCGCCCCGGCGCCACCGAACAGGGGGGCGCGGCCCAGACCGCCCAGAACATGAGCGGCGTCCTGGCCGGCGGCATGTCGCCGGAGAAGATCGGCCAGCGGGTGGTCCGCGCCATCCAGGCCGGCGAATTCTTCATCTTCACCCATCCCGAGTGGAAGGGCATGGCCGAAGCTCAGTTCGCCGAGATGCTGGCCGCCTTCGGCGAGTCCGCCGACCCGGGTTACCGCGGCGACGACATCGCCGGCCTGATCGCCGCCAACGGCGCAAAGCGCATGAACGTGGCCGTGAAGGCCTGACCCAACCGACGACCAGGGAGACTTCAGCCATGTCCGACGACACCGCCATGCGGGCCCTCGCCAAGCGCTTCTTCGACTGCGTGGAGGCCGGCGATATCGACGGGCTGGTCGCCTGCTACGCGCCCGACGCCGAGATCTGGCACAACACCGACCGCCAGATCCAGGGGCCCGAGGACAACCGGAAGACCCTGGCCGGCATGGTCGTCCGCATCGTCGACCGGGTCTATGCCGACCGCCGCGTCGAGGTCTTCCCGTCCGGCTTCGTCCAGCAGCATGTGCTGCAGGGCGTGCGCAAGCACGACAACGTCCGCGTCGAGCTGCCGGCCTGCATCGTCTGCGCGGTGAGGGACGGCAAGATCACCCGCCTGGACGAATATTTCGACTCCGCCGGCGTGGCCGAGTTCCGCAAGTTCGCCTGACCCTCACATCGCCAGACCCTCAAGCCCTGGATTTTCCCATGCCCGTCCTTCGCCAAGTCCCCCGCGCCGAGGTCACAGACCCGGTGATCACCACCTACTACAATCGCCTGTTCGGCCCCGATCGCGATCCGGTCGCCAGCCCCGGCACCGCCACCGGCACGCCCGGCGACTGGTGGACGGTGTTCGCGCTGGCCCCCGACATCTTCAAGCACGCCGTGGACGGCTTCGCGGTCTACCGCCACCCGGACCGCAAGATCGACCCGGTGCTGCGCGAGCTGGGCCAGACCCGCGCCGGCTGGGTGAAGGGCAGCCAGTTCGTGTTCTCCCAGCACTGCAAGTCGCTGCGCGGCCTGGGCGTCTCCGACGACAAGATCGCCGCGGTGCCGCACTGGCAGGTGTCCGACGTGTTCAACGACCAGGAACGCGCCGTCCTGGCCTACGCCGACTGCCTGACGGCCGGCGACGGGCGCACGCCGACCGAGGTGTTCGACAAGCTGAAGACCTTCTGGAGCGACGAGCAGATCTTCGAGTTCACCTACATCACCACCCTCTACGCCATGCACGCCGTCATCACCCGGGCGCTCAAGATGGAGTTCGACAACCGGCCGGACCCCATCGTCGAGGTGGCCGCCCCCGAAGGCTTCAAGGCCCAGGACTTCCTCAGCGCCCCGCGGCCGGCGGAGAGCTGACGTATGGCGGCGCTGGCGTTCGACTTCCCGGCGCTCGCCAGCGCGCCGCTGTGCGTCGCCGACTTCCGGGTCGAGGGCGGCATCATGCCGATGGGCCAGTCGCCCTGGACCGCGCGGCGGATCGGCTACGTCACCGGCGGCCGGTTCGAGGGTCCCCGGCTGACCGGCGAGATCCTGCCCGGCGGCGGCAACTGGTCGACAAGCGGCGAGATCGCGCCCGGCGAGGCCGCCGGGACCTTCGACGCCCGGGTGGTCTGGAAGACCCACGACGGGGCGCTGATCTACGTCACCTACACCGGCCGCACGGTGGTCAGCGAGGCGGTCAGCGCCCGCTTCCGCGACCCGGCCGCGCCCGAGGTCCCGCACGGCGAGTACTACATCCGCATCGCTCCGGTCTTCGAGACCGCCGATCCGCGCTACGCGTGGCTGAACGGGGTGCTGGCAGTGGGCTGCGGCCATCGCACCGACACCGGGATCCGGCACTCGATCTTCGCCATCCTTTGATCCGGCGGCCGGGTTGGGCCTAACTGTGGCGCAACAACCAGGAGGATCCGCCATGGCCGACACCGCTCCCGATACCGGCACCCCCGATCTGCTGTCCAGCCTGGACGCGGGCGTGCTGACCCTCACCCTCAACCGGCCGCAGGCGCGCAACGCCATGAGCGGGGCGATGAACGACGCCCTGGCCCAGCAACTGGCCTGGGCCGAGCTGGCGCCGGCGGTGAAGTGCATCGTGCTGACCGGCGCCGGCCAGGGCTTCTGCGCCGGCGGGGACGTGAAGGGCATGGCCGGCCGGGGCGAGGGCTCCGGCGCTGGCCCGACCCTCGACGAGGCCATCCACCGCCAGCGGGGCAACCAGCGCGCGACAGCCGGCAAGCTGTTCAAGATGCCCAAGCCGACGATCGCCGCCCTGCCCGGCCCGGCGGCCGGCGCGGGCCTGTCGCTGGCCTTGGCCTGCGACCTGCGGATCATGGCCCGCACCGCGATCATGACCACCGCCTTCGCCAAGGTGGGCTTCTCGGGCGACTACGGCGGGACCTATTTCCTGACCCAGCTCGTCGGCGCGGCCAAGGCGCGGGAACTCTACTATCTGTCCGACCGGGTCAGCGCCGACGAGGCCCTGCGCCTGGGCCTGGCCAACTGGGTCTGCGAGCCGGAAGAGCTGGCCGCGAAGACGCTGGAGATCGCCGGCCGCCTCGCCGCCGGCCCGACCGTCGCCTACCGCTACATGAAGGAGAACCTCAACCGGGCCATGACCGGCGACGTCGACGACTGCCTGGACCTGGAGGCCACCCACCACGTCCACTGCGGCCAGACCCACGACCACCGCGAGGCCGCCAAGGCCTTCGTCGAGAAACGCCAGCCGGTGTTCAGCGGCCGCTAGATGTGTGGTCCCGGGATGAGCTGGTGCGGGTCGATCTTGAAGATTGACGGGGTTTTGGTCCAGGCCTCGCAGATCACCTGGTAGGGCGTTCGCCATCGCAG